>NZ_JASGFM010000027.1:0-95455 GCF_047605565.1 Labrys sp. (in: a-proteobacteria) | reverse complement strand
AGGCGAGGCCGGCCGCCATGCCGACCTTCATCGCCAGTTCCGGCGTAATGACACTGTTGGCCCGACCGCGAATGCCATCGGTGCCGAAATATTTGCGACTCATGCGACAACCCCAAGATTTTCCGGCACGATTATGCCCGAAATCATGCGGAAATTTGCTTCAAAAAATGTTTTCAACCGTAACAGCCCGCTGCCTTTTCAGCGCCGCCATTCATAGTCGAAGGTCGGCAGGCCGGAGGCGGGGTTGACGCCGCTGCCGATGCGCTCGAAGTCCTCGCGCTCATAGAAGCGGATCGCCCTGTCGTTGAAGGCATTGACGGTGAGGCGCAGGACGGAGCGAGCCTGCTGCTTGGCAAACAGCATCAGCAGGTGAGCGGTGCCGCTGCCCCGTTCGCTGGATGGCAAAGCGATCTGTTCCAGTTCCAGCACGTCGCCTGCCTTCTGGATCAGCACCAGCATGCCGATGATCGGGCTCGCCCCGGCGTCCTCGCGTGACGCCACGAAGATCTCAGCCTGAGATCCCTGCCAATGGGCCCACATTCCAGGCCAGCGCGCCTGGTAGTCGAAGGCGGGATAGGTTTCCTGCCAGGCTGTGCACCACAGCGAGCATAGAGCGGGTTGATCGGCTGCGCCGGCCCGGCGCAGCGTGACGGCGGTCATGCTCATCGCTCGGTCAGCTTCAGCTCGATGCGGCGGTTCTTCTTGCGCGCCTCGTCGGTACCGGCGGTATCGATCGGCTGGAATTCGGCAAAACCGGCTGCGACGAGGCGCTGTGCCGGGATCCCCTTCGACATCAGATATTGCACAACGGAGATGGCGCGGCTGGATGACAATTCCCAGTTGCTCGGAAATTGCGGCGAGTTGATCGGCCGGTCGTCGGTGTGGCCGTCGACGCGCAGCACCCAGGGAATATCGGTGGGAATCTTGTCCTGCAGGTCGAGGAGGGCGGCTGCGAGCTTGTCCAT
This sequence comes from Labrys sp. (in: a-proteobacteria), assembly GCF_047605565.1. Taxonomy (NCBI): domain Bacteria; kingdom Pseudomonadati; phylum Pseudomonadota; class Alphaproteobacteria; order Hyphomicrobiales; family Xanthobacteraceae; genus Labrys; species Labrys sp. (in: a-proteobacteria). The sequence goes on along the minus strand of NZ_JASGFM010000027.1, from coordinate 94,490 downwards.
CTCGGCCTTGCCCTCGGGCTGCAGCGTGGCCTGCCCCGCCTGGAAGAACACCTCCGACTGGAAGACGAAACGGTCACCGACGATGCGGACATCCGGACGGTTGCCGAGCACTTCGCGCAGGCGCCCGAAGAAGTCGGAACGGAAGCGGGAGAGTTCCTGCACGCGCTGGGCGAGCGCCGCATTCAGGCGCGAGCCGAGATCGGCAATCTTGGTCTGGCTCTCGCGGTCCTTGGATTCGGAGGCGTCGAGGGCCTGTTCCAGCGCGGCGATCTGGCGGCGCAGGGCCGAGATTTGCTGATTGAGCAGTTCGACCTGCGCCATCGCCTGGTCGGAAATGCGCTTCTGGCTGTCGAGCTCACCCTGGATTTGCGCGACCTGTCCGCCCTGGGCGCTGGCGGCTGCGGCATCCTTCTGGGCGTCGTCGAGCAGGCCCTGCAAGCGCGTCTTGTCGGCATTGGCCTTGTCGAGGCCGCTGGTGAGTACCGACAGCTGTTCCTGGGCGTTGCGGCCATTGGTGCGTTCCAGCGCAAGCAGCTGCGACAATTCCGCGATCTGGGCATTGAGCCGGTTGAGCGCCTCGTCCTTGCCGGTGACTTCCTGGGACAGGAAGAACTGGCCGAGCACGAAGATCGACAGAATCATGATGATGGACAGGAGCAGGGTCGACAGGGCGTCGACGAAGCCCGGCCAGTAATTGATGCCCTCGCCGCGACGGCGGCTGCGCCCAAGCGGCATTACTCTGACTCCGGCATCAGTTCTTCTCGCGCTCTTGCGTCAGGCGCTCGAGCACGCTCTTGATGTCGCGCTGCTGTTCGGCCTGGCTTTCGACCCAGTCGCGGATCATCTGCTGCTCGGAGCGCATATGCTGCACCAGGCCCTGGATGCCCTCGGCGAGCTGGGCCATGGCGGCGGTGGCATTGCGGCCGGAACCGGCCTCGCGCGAGCCGTCGGCCATGCGCTCGATCGCCGATTTGATGGCTGCCATCTCGCCGTCCGAGCCGCCGCGGGCCAGGCCTTCGGCCTCGATGTCCGTCACGGTGGCGGCGAGCCAGTCCTCGAGCTCGGTATAGAAGCGGTTCTGGGCCTGCCCGGCCTGCAGGTCGAGGAAGCCGAGGATCAGCGAGCCGGCAAGGCCGAACAGCGAGGACGAGAATGACACGCCCATGCCCTTGAGCGGGGCGGCGAGGCCGCTTTTCAGGCTTTCGAACACGGTGCTGGCGTCGCCGCCGCCCACCGACATGGAATTGATGACGTTGCCGACCGAACCCACGGTCTCGATCAGGCCCCAGAACGTGCCGAGCAGGCCGAGGAAGACCAGGAGACCCGTGAGATAGCGCGAGACCTCGCGCTGCTCGTCGAGGCGCATGCCGATCGATTCGAGGATGGAGCGCAGGGTGGAGAGCGAGATCGAGCGCCGGCCGACCTTGTCGCCCAGCAATGTCGCCATCGGTGCCAGCATCACCGGCTGGTCCCGAAGCTCCAGGCCGGGATCGCGCAGGCGATAGGCATTGACCCAGCGCACTTCCGGCAACAGGCGGATCACCTGGCGGAAGCCGAAGACGATGCCGAGCAGCAGCGTGAAGATGATCAGGCCGTTGAGGCCGGGATTGGCCATGAAGGCGATATACAGCTGGCGATAGAGCACGGCGGTGACGCAGGCTGCCAGCACCAGAAAGATCAGCATGCGGATGAAGAAGATCCGGGGGGAAGACAGCTTGTAGGGATCAAGGTCTCTGGCCATCGCACCACGCCGTTTCAACAATCCACACGCGAACCCTCGACAGGAGGGCTCTCCTTTTCGGCCAGAGCTTAACGCAATGCAAGGACCGAAAGCACGCGCTCAATGGCGCGCCGGGCCGGATCAGGCTGCAGCGGTCTGGCCGCCATAGGCGAAGACGGTCTGCGGCCGTGCGCCCCGAATGAAGCCGCCACCGAGCACGCGGGCCTGGCCATCGGCGTGGTCGTAGAACACGGCGGCCTGTCCGGGTGAAACACCGTCCTCGGCTTCGGCAAGCTCGATCGTCGGGCCTTCCGGACCGAAATGCAGCAAGGCCGGCTTGGGCGCGCGGGTGGAGCGCACGCGCACCGCGATCTCCAGGCCTTCGGAAGGCAGGTCTTCAAGCGCGCCGTCGCCGATCCAGTTCACATCGCGCAGGGCGACATGGCGCGTCGCTAGTGCTTCGCGCGGGCCGACGATCACCCGTGCCGCCTCGGCATCGAGACGGATGACGTGCAGCGGTTCGCCGGTGGCGATGCCAAGGCCCTTGCGCTGGCCGATGGTGTAGTGGATGACGCCCTGGTGCTGGCCGAGCACGCGGCCGTCCAGATGCACGATTTCGCCGGGAACGGCGGCACCGGGCTTGAGCTTCTCGATCACCTGGGCGTAGCGGCCCGACGGCACGAAGCAGATGTCCTGGCTGTCGGGCTTGGCCGCTACCGACAGGCCGAAACGCTCGGCGGCCTGGCGGGTTTCCGGCTTGGTCATCTCGCCGAGCGGGAAGCGCAGGATGTCGAGCTGCTCCTTGGTGGTGGCGAACATGAAATAGCTCTGGTCGCGCTCGGCGTCGCGCGGGCGGAACAGGCCGCGCCCTCCGGGCACCGCACGGCTGGCAACATAATGGCCAGTCGCCAGCACGTCGGCGCCGAGGTCACGTGCCGTGCCGAGCAGATCGCGGAACTTGACGCGCTGGTTGCATTCGACACAGGGGATCGGCGTCTCGCCGGCAACATAGGAATCAGCGAAACGGTCGATCACCGCCTCCTTGAAGCGGCTTTCATAGTCGAGCACGTAATGGGGAATGCCGATGCGGTCGGCGACCTCGCGCGCATCGTGAATGTCCTGGCCGGCGCAGCAGGCGCCCTTGCGATGGACCGCGGCGCCATGGTCATAGAGCTGAAGCGTCACCCCGATCACGTCATAGCCCTGCTCCTTGAGAAGAGCGGCACAAACGGAAGAGTCGACGCCGCCCGACATGGCAACAACGACACGGGTGTCCTGCGGCCGGCGCGGCAGGTCGAGCGAGTTCAACATGGCATCCTTCCGTCCATCAGAGGGTCAAGGTCTCTGCGACGGCGCTCCTTTACGCGATTTTGGCCGCGAGGGGAACGCCGATGTTCGAACGAAAGCCGCCGGGTGCGGCGCTGCCGATGTTTGTTCCTATCTTACTCTACGTAATTATTTTGTGCTATTTGAGGCGTTAACTATAATTGTTAAGTATATCTATTATGGATTGCTCAATAAAAAAGCCGGTGTTGCATTTATGTCATAGGATTTCATGTAAAGGCGGTGCTATCAGGCGTTCGAGCGTAACAAGTGCCAAGTGCTGGGGTATTAAAATGCAAATTCTTAGGAATGCTCTGCTTGCGGGCGTCGTCATTCTCGCGCCGGCAGCGGCATTCGCCGCCGACCTGGCGCCGCCGCCCGTCGAGCCGGTCGCACCGGAAATCGTGCCATCCTTCACCTGGACAGGCTTCTATGCCGGTCTGAGTGCGGGCTATGGCCGCGGCAATCTCGACACGGATCTGAAGGCGGTGCCGACTGCGGCGGCACCGACGCTTGAGAGGGCTCTCGGTTTCGGGCTGAACGGCGGGGCCGCAAAGGTCAAGGGTAGCGCCAACGGCGTCGTCGCCGGCGGCCAGATCGGCTACAATTATCAGATCGATCCCAATTGGGTAATTGGCGCCGAGGCCGACCTGCAATATGCCGGCCTGGACACCAAGAAGACCTTCATCGGTGCTCAGAACATTCCGGTCACGGTGAAGAATGAGCTCAACTGGTTCGGCACGGCCCGCGTGCGCGCCGGCTATGCCTTCGACAATGTCCTGATCTATGGCACGGGCGGTCTTGCCTATGGCCAGGTGAAGACCAAGGTCAGCACCGGCGGCACCAATCTGTCCGGATCGGAGACCAAGTTCGGCTGGGCTCTCGGTGCGGGCGCCGAATATGCTCTGACCCAGAACTGGACCGTGCGGGCCGAATATCTCTATGTCGATCTCGGCAAGGCCGAGACGATCAAGGCCAACAGCGAGATCGCCCAGATCACCGCCAAGACCGACGTTTCCGTGCACACGGTGCGTGCCGGCGTGAACTACAAGTTCTGATCGGTCGCGACAGCATTTATCCTGTCTTCGAGGGCCCCGTATGGCGGGGCCCTTTTACTTTGGCCGGTCAGCCTTGCGCCAGCCGGCCCGTCGTTCTAGTCAGGGGGCCTTTCCAGGAGACCCCGAACCATGCCGGCCACGCCTGACGACCTGTTCGCCTTCTTCGCCAAGCTCGGCATCGCAGTGACGACCGTCGAGCATCCGCCCCTGTTCACGGTGGAGGATTCGAAGGCGCTGCGGGGGCAGATCGCCGGCGGTCACACCAAGAATCTCTTCCTGAAGGATCGCAAGGGCCGGCTGTTCCTGGTGGTGCTGGAGGAGGATGCCAGCGTCGACCTCAAGCGCATCCACGAGATCATCGGTGCTCAGGGCAAGGTGTCCTTCGGTTCGGCCGAGCTGCTGACGCAGGTCTGGGGGGTGTTGCCGGGCGCGGTCACGCCCTTCGGCGCCATCAACGATACCGAAGCGCAGGTGACCGTGGTGCTCGATCAGGCGTTGCTCGAGAATGACAAGCTCAACCATCATCCGCTGGTCAATACGCAGACCACCACGATCGCCCGCGAAGACCTCATTGCCTTCCTGCGCGCGACCGGACACGAGCCCAGGATCCTTGCCGTCTCGCAGCCTCAGCAGGCGGACGCCTGAGGCCGAGCGCGCTTCCATCGATGCGCACCTCGCTCTGATTCCAGGTCTCGAAGATGCTGGGTCTCGAAGATGCTGGCGCATCCGAGGCTCGAACACCTGGCGACATCAGGCGTCCTGTCGAGGATTCGGCGAAAATTATCAGAAGGCACCAAGAATCAAAGGTACCCAGAGCCACTGAACATGGCTCTGGGCACAAGCCCCGACATCCCGTGCCGGCGCATGGTGTGGAAAGCCCGTCGGGTTGCCGACGGGCATGATCCCGTTCAGTCGAGACAGCCGCGGAAGATGTCGTATCTCATACATTTGCGGCGAGGCGCGTAGGCGGTTTGGGTCGCGGTAGTCCCGCGGGCATAGCGCTGGGCCGGTTGCTGCACGCCGGCTACGCCAGCCGATGGTGCCGCCCTGGGGCCGACCTGGCAACGAATGCCTTCCGTTGCCAGGGCACCGGCAACATCGGCATCATAGCACAGCATCTGGGTAGCGGCCCTGCGATAGCCCATGGCCTGAAGGGTGCGGGCGTAGAGGCGGATATTGCAGCCCTGGTCGAGCTTGGTGGTGCCGAAGCTGAAGCCGAAGCCGGCGCCCGAGCCGCCGACGCTGACACTGCCGAGGCAGGCTTCGATGCCGGCCGCCGCGAGGCCCGGGGCAAACGCCGCGGGAGCCTGGCGTCGATCGCGATTGTTCAGCGTGGCGCCGCCGACATTGCCGGTGATGTTGCCATTGCCGTTGCCATTGCCGGATCCGTCGCCGGAATTATTGCCGTTGTTAGTTCCGTTCTGGGCCTGTGCCAGCGAGGCAGCGGTAAGGAAGATGACGATGGTGAAGAAATAGACAATACCCTTCGCAAGCGATTTCATATGCGTTCCCCCAAACACAAACACGCCCACAAACTTTTGGAAAGTCTATGAGGTGTACAGGAGGCTACGCTACAAATGTGATTTTCGCAATGAATACAATATTTTATCGCTAAGGAATCTGACGGGGAGTAATGCCGCAGCGTTGAAGTTCTTTCATGAGACGCTTGTAGTCCCAGCTATACGTTGCCTCGTTGTGGTTTTCGTTATTGTCACTTGTGAAGCAGTTTCCGTTTCCGTTACCAGAATTGAAATTGCCGTTATTGTTTCCTTGATTGAAATTTCCATTAAAGTTGCCGGTATTGCCGTTGCCGTTGTTGTTTCCTCGCCCAACGCTGTATTGAACAAGGATAACATCATCTCTCCGCAGTATCCGGATTTGAGATGCCCCGTGCTGCGGGCCTGGGACATGGCAGCGGGAAAGCGCCGGAACCTGGGGGGTAGGGGGAGTCTGCCAACAGCCGATATCGAGGTCTGCGATCATGGTTGCATTCCTGTGATCAGGGACGGCGTGGTTCAGTATAAACCATAAAGGCCGGACCGACCCAGCAGTCGATCCGGCCGAAGCTGCCTCGGCAGCCTCCTATGGGTTGCCGTTTCCGTTGCCGTTGAACGAACCGACGTTTCCGTTGCCGTTGAACATGCCACCATTGTTGTTGCCGTTCAGCGCGCCGATATTGTTGTTGCCGCTGGTGGAACTGGAGTTGCCGCGGCCGTTATAGGCGCCGATATTGCCGGTGCCGCCATTGCCGTAGCCAATATTGCCGTTGGCGTCCGGCGCGCCGTTGCCGTTGGCGTTGCCGTTCAAGGTGCCGGTATTGGCATTGCCGTTGTAGTTGCCGTTGCCGAGCCCGTAATTGCCGTTGCCATTGCCGTTGCCGTTGGCGAGGCCGCTATTGGCGTTGCCGTTCCTATTGCCGCTGAAGCCGCCCCAGTTGCCGTTGCCGTTGCCGTTGCCGTTGCCGATGCCGGAATTCATGTTGCCGTTGCCGTTGCCATTGCCGACGCCGACATTGCCGTTGCCATTGCCGTTGCCGTTACCGAAGCCGGCATAGGCCGTGGAGATCGAGGTGCATGCGAGGGCGGCGTAGAGGGCCGCATGGAACACGGTGATTCTCATGGTTCTACCTTTCCTGGACTGGGTTCGGGAAAGGCATTGCCTTCCCATTGTGGTCGTCGGATTTCCGGAAAAACTGGGAGCGCGTGGACATGCGATCGACCCCGTCCCGCGGCGATGGGCGCCGGGGGACTAAAGATGGGGCTTTGCCGGGATCACGTGCCTCGGGCGATCGTCCGGCGTGCCTTCAGGCCGAGGAAGGCGCGCCGTCTCACGTCCTTCGGCTTACCGCGAGGTGCAACCCAGGTTCTGGATATTGCAGCTTGAGGGCAGGGCCTGATTTCTGGGCGACGCGCTGGTTGCAGTGACCTTCACGCCGGCGGGCGGATCCAGGTCATTGGGATCACCCATGCCGTAATTGCCGTTGCCGTTCATGTTGCCGTTGCCGACGCCGGTGTTGAAATTGCCGTTGTAATTGCCGTTCAACGTGCCGGTATTGAAGTTACCATTCAGGTTGCCGTTGCCGATACCGGTGTTGCCGTTGCCGTTATAGTTGCCATTGTCGGTTCCGGTGTTGCCGTTGCCGTTCATGTTGCCGTTGCCGATACCGGTGTTGCCGTTGCCGTTCATATTGCCGTTGCCGGTCCCGGTATTGCCGTTGCCGTTCATGTTGCCGTTGCCGGTTCCGGTGTTGTTGTTGCCGTTGCCGTTGCCGTTGTTGGTACCGGAATTGCCGTTGCCGTTGCCGTTACCATTGCCGGTTCCGCTGTTGCCATTGCCATTGCCGTTGCCATTGCCGAATCCCGCATAGGCGCTGAGGACCGGGGTGCAGACCAGTGCCGCACTCAGCAGCAGCCGCGTGAGGAGGGTGCGCATGATACTGTCCTTTCTTGCGACTCGAAAAACAGCCTGGCCCCGGAGGCCGGGAGGCGTGTTCAATGATCGGGCGGTGCGGTCTGTCGCTGCCGCGGCCCGTCCATGATGCAATCTGACTGGACCTGCACGGAGCGTTCGAAGCGGTTCGTCCGTCGGATCGAGCCGCCTGATGCCGGGCCGGAAAGGCCTGGATGCGGGATCCTCTTCCGTCGGCCGTCCGCAGGACGCTACGCCGGAGCAGGGAGGGAGGAGGAGTGCCGCATCCAGATTTCAGAGCTCGAGCAGCGAACGCTGAACGCCAGGGGAGGCGGGAGCTGACCAGTGGCTGGGAGGAAAGCCGGGCCAGCTCCCTGAGAGCAAGCAAAGCTTACTGGTTGGCGTTGCCGTTGCCGTTGCCGCTGAAGGCGCCCCAGTTGTGGTTGCCGTTCACGTTGCCGTTGCCGATGCCGTAGTTGGCATTGCCGTTCACGTTGCCGTTGCCGAAGCCGAAGTTGTGGTTGCCGTTGGCATTGCCGTTGCCGAGGCCGACGTTGCCGTTGCCGTTGGCATTGCCGTTTCCGATGCCGGCGTTGCCGTTGCCGTTGCCGTTTCCGTTGACGGCGCCGGCATTCCCGTTGCCGTTCAGGTTGCCGTTGAGGGCGCCCCAGTTGCCGTTGCCGTTGCCGTTGCCGTTGAAGGCGCCGGTATTGGCGTTGCCGTTGCCGTTGCCGTTGCCGAAGCCGACATTGCCGTTGCCGTTGCCATTGCCACTGCCGACGCTGAAGGCCATCGCGGCGCTGGAAACGCTCAGGATCAGGGCGGATGCGATGAGAAGCGATTTCATAATGGTCTCTCCACTCAGTCTGTCTTGTGAGGTGCTTAAGGCTGTAATCAGCAGAAGCATTTGCTTTAAGCCCGCGGTGATTACAGTTTTAAGCTTATTGATTTTTCAGTGTAGAGAAACTTGTCTATTGGAATTAGTACAAAGGGGTATTAAATCAAGGGCGATATACTAAAAATTGATTTGGGCATGCCAAATATTGCCGCGCAGCGACGCAAATGCGCGCCATGCAGCTCAAAAGCCCCGGATTGTTCGAGAGGAAATTTTCAAGGCGTGGAACGGCTGGATCAGAGTTCCCCAACACACCCAGCTCGGTCCATCGGACGTCTTTTGTGGCCGTCGTCAGTAGGCGATGGCAGGAACGGCCATTTGGCTGTCTTCGCAATCGGGCCCGATCATCATGGTGGTGCCGGGTGCGCGCATCTGGCTGCCGCACATCAGGGCGACTTCGGTCCGGTTGCGCAGATGGAATTTGCGCATGATGTTGCGGATATGAACTTTTGCGGTGCTCTCGGAAATGTTGAGGGCATGCGCGATGATCTTGTTCTGCTTGCCCTTCTGGAGCAGGCTGAGGACGTCCATCTCGCGGTCGGTCAGGCTGAGATGGATGTCGGAACGCAATTGACGTTCGGGCCGCGGTTTGGGCGCGCTCGAGGACGGTTCCGTAAACAGGGGAGGCGCGCTCGCATAGGAAATAGGCTGAGAAGCTGCTTCCTCACGTGGTGGCAGCGACAGGCCCTGCCGGATCGCACTCACCATGGCATTGAAGCCCATCGAAGCTGTGATCCAGCTATGAACGCCGGCCTCGTCCATCAATCGTCCGATTGCAGGATCGCTGTTGTCGGTAACCACCAGCAGGGGCAGCTTGCCGATACGGTTTTGCAATTGCTGAATGACGAAGGCGATGAAGAGCGGGTCCGTGCTGCGCTGTACCAGGCTCAGTATGGCGAGCGAGGCTTGTGTGCCGCCTTCTCCGGGAGCGCCCATGATGCGGACATCGATATCGTCGGCCGCCTCCTTGAGGGCATGGGAAAAGATCTCGCCCAGCAGGGGACGGCTCTCGATCAGCAAGACGACTTTGCGGTCCACAACAGGCAACGCGCCTGGCTCCGTTTGTCTATGATCATGGCAATCCAGCATGTCATTGCAGGTGACGTGGTGACTCATGATTTGGCCTCTTGAAAGTTCTGGCGTTACTTCCTCTACAAGTCTTCTTGTGGGTTGGGCCTTCACCCTAATACGTCGTTAGGGTGTTAGCCATTACACTTGTGTGGCTGTTCTGCGTTGCCAACCTGCACGGTCGGTTGTCGCACGCAGCCACCTTCATCGGCCGCCACGAAATTCTTTGCCGTGGGGCTCGAAAAGTAAAACGATTCACGAATAATAGGATGCCAGAATATTGATTATCGCGATGTGCCATTTATCTCACAGAAACGACTATTCGCGAAAGTCTTTTGGGATTAATCCGAAAGGGACCTTCCCCATCGTCAACACCAAAAGGTATCATATTGAGGCAAAAGGCGATTTTCAGCCTTCCCGGTTCGTGTATGCAGGTTATATTAAGGGTGGCGTGAATTCGCCGTGATTTGAGTGAAGTTTCCGAATACGATTAAAAAACTTTAATCTTCAAAAATATCCCGGTAGTCGTCCGTGTATAGGCAACAATCTTTTCTTTCTATACGCGGCAGCCTGTGGCGCTCTTCAATATGTTGCGGGGCCGTTTTGCTGGTGGTTGACTACCGCCGTTACCCCTTTTGGGGGTTATTGGCGAAAAATAGGTACCAAGTTTCATTTGTTCCATTCTCGCAACAAGCAAGATGAAATTTATTGTTTCGTACGGCAATGGCATCTGACGGTTGCCTTCGAGGCGTTTTGCCCCCATCTAACCGCGGACGAAGCTTTCCAAGCGGGTAGGAATGATGAGCAACGACGCTGCCGGAACCAACGGTCTGATCAAGGATACCACCACCCAGACCTTCATGGCCGACGTGATTCAGGAATCGATGAAGCAGCCGGTGCTGGTCGATTTCTGGGCCGAATGGTGTGGCCCTTGCAAGCAATTGGGGCTGATCCTGGAGAAGGCCGTGCTTGCAGCCAAGGGCAAGGTCAAGCTGGTGAAGATGGATATCGACAAGCATCCGCAGATCGCCGGGCAATTGGGGGTTCAATCGATTCCCGCCGTCTTCGCCTTCTCCAAGGGTCAGCCTGTCGACGGCTTCATGGGGGCCATTCCCGAAAGCCAGATCAAGGAATTCATCACCAGGATCGCCGGTCCCGGCGGCGATCCGGACACGGAGGCCTTGCTGGCCGAGGCCGAAGCCTTGCTCAACGAAGGCGATGGAGCGGCAGCGGCTCAGCTCTTCGCGCAGATTTTCGAGCAGGACGCCGAGAACCTGAAGGCGATCGCCGGCCTTGCGCGCTGTGCGCTTGCCGCCGGAGAGCTCGATCAGGCCAAGGCCACGCTTTCGCTTACGCCAAAGGGCAAGGAGAATGATCCCCTCATCGCCAGCGCCCGGGCCGCACTGGAACTGGCCGAACAGGCCAGCGATGTCGGTGATCTGCAAGGGCTGGCGCGCCAGGTCGAGGCTGATCCAAAGGATTACCAGGCCAAGTTCGACTACGCCCTGGCTCTCGCCGCTGCCAATAGGCGCGAGGAGGCGGTCGACCAGCTGCTCGACATCGCCCGGCGCGACCGCAAATGGAACGAGGACGGCGCGCGCAAGCAGCTCGTGCAGTTCTTCGAGGCCTGGGGCCCGATGGACGAAAACACCATCTATGGTCGCCGCCGGCTGTCGTCGATCCTGTTCTCATAAATAGTGACGCGGCCCGCCAGCAGGCCGTAAGATGCCGCCCGGAGGTCGCGGTCGCGACCTTGAGAAACTGTCATGCCCCGTCCTTGGGCCATGACAGCCTCCAGGCCCGTTTGAGGAATGGCAGCCGATGCATCCCTTGTTCAAGACGGAGGCCGATCTGCCTCCTGTCGTTCCGGTCTTTCCCCTGGCCGGCGCCCTGCTGTTGCCGCGTGGCCAACTGCCGCTGAACATCTTCGAGCCGCGTTACCTGGCCATGATCGACGACGTGCTGAAGGGACCGCGCCTGATCGGCATGATTCAGCCCGAGGACGAGGAAAACGAGACGATGCCGCGCCTGTTCCAGGTCGGCTGCGTCGGGCGTCTCACCCAATTCGCCGAGACAGGCGATGGGCGCTACCTCATCCAGCTCACCGGTATCTCGCGTTTCAAGGTCCTGTCGGAGGAAACCGTCACGACGGCCTACCGCCAATGCCGTATCACGGCCGAACCCTTCGCCATCGATTTCACCCCGCGTGCCGGTGAAGAGGAGGTCGACCGCAAGAGCCTGATCGATACGCTGCGCGCCTATCTTGCCGTCAATCGCTTCCAGGTTGACTGGAACGACATTCACGAGGCCTCCAACGAGGCGCTAGTCAATGCGCTGTCGATGATGAGTCCGTTCGGGCGGCGCGAGAAACAGGCGCTGCTCGAGGCCTCCTGCCTGCGGGAGCGCGCCGAGATCCTGGTCGCCATCACGCAGATCGAACTTGCCAAGAGCGGCGACGGCTCCGATACGCCGTTGCAGTGAGGATGAGTGCCGATGCCCACGCCGACACCGCATCGCCCACCGCCGCTGACCGATCCCAAGCTCCTGGAATTGCTGGTGTGCCCCCTCACCAAGACGACGCTGGAATATGATGCGGAAAAACAGGAGCTGATCTCGCGCGCCGCCAAGCTTGCCTATCCCATCCGGGATGGTTTCCCTATCATGCTGCCCGAGGAGGCAAGGATCATCGAATAGGACGGCTGATCGAATAGATCGGATCGTTCCGTTCATTTGCCTCGATAGCCGAAAGGAAGACGCAGAGAATGTATGACAGCCCGCCGGAGCTCCAAGGATCGACACAGGAACCGACCGTTCTCGGCGCCGCCTCCATCCCACGCGAGGATTGGGACCGGGCACCGTGGAACCGCTGGTCGTTCCAGCATGTGCGGGAACTGGTGCCGACGGCGCAGGTCTGGCGTGGGCCGGGGCCGGCCACGGCGCTGCCGGTCGCCTTGCAGGACATCGATGGGATCGCTTTTGAGAGCGACGGCCAGCCGGCAACGATCGGAAGCTTCTTCGAGGCGAATTACGCCGACGGATTTCTGGTGCTGCATCGCGGCAGAGTGGTGGCGGAGCGCTATTTCAACGGCATGACGAGCCACAGCCAGCATCTGTCGCAATCGGTCGCCAAATCGGTGGTGGGTACGGTTGCCGGCATCCTGATCGGGCGCGGCGTGCTCGATCCCGCCGCGCCGGTCACCTATTATCTGCCGGAGCTGGAGACGACCGCCTATCGTGGCGCCACCGTGCAGCAAGTGCTCGACATGACGACCGGCGTCGTGTTCGACGAAACCTATACCGCGCTCGATTCGCATATCGCCAAGATGGACGTGGCCAGTGGCTGGAAGGCCCGCAAGGATCCGAGCTGGCCGACCCATGTCTTCGAGCTGATCCTGCAACTCCAGGCCAGCCAAAGTGTCCATGGCGCCATCTTCAACTACCGCTCCGTCGAGACCGACGTGCTGGCTTTCGTGCTGCAGAGCGCCACCGGCTTGTTGCTCCCCGAATTGGTGAGCCGAGAGCTCTGGTCACCGATGGGGGCCGAGGAAGATGCTTATTTCACCGTCGATTCCGCCGGCTATGGCCTGGCGGACGGTGGTTTCAATGCCACCTTGCGGGACTACGCCCGTTTCGCCCTGCTGCATCTCGGCGGTGGGGAGATCGGGGGCCGGCGCCTCCTTCCGTCCTCCTGGCTGGAAGACACGCGTTTCGCTGCGCGGCCCGATCTCTTCCAGGGCGTCTATCGCGACATTCTCCCTCGGGGCGCCTATCGCAACCAGTTCTGGATCGAGGATGTCGAGCGCGGGGCCTATATGGCCCGGGGTGTGTTCGGACAGCTCATTTATATCGATCCCGTCGGCGAGTTTGCCGCCGTGGTGCTGTCCAGCTGGCCGGAATTCCTGCACGCACCGCGGACGCGCGCCAGCCTGGCTGCGGTCCGGGCGATCCGCGATGCCCTGGCGTAGGCGGAGGGGCGCGCGAGGGGGCTTTTTCGAAGTCACGCGGGCAAGGTCGTTTGCGTCTGGCAGCCTGCCAGGAGCCAGGCTCGGAACGCCAGCATCGCGGGCGAAGGCTGGCGTGATTTGAGATGAGTCAGCCAGTATGAACCGGCGTGAACCTCGGTCTCGAAGGGGCGTATCAGCCGGCCGCTGGCCAAGGCGCTCGAGAACATCGCTGTCGGCAACAGGCCGACGCCGATGCCTTGGGCGATGGCCTCGGCCATGGTGACCGAGGAATCGAAGACGACGGCATGGGTGGCGGGGCCGCTGGATCCTACTGCGGCGAACCACAATTGCCATTCATCCTCGCGATAGGATCGCAGAAGCACTTCACCGGCGAGATCCGCCGGCCGGCGCAACCGTTCGGCCGTGGCCGGCGCACAGACGGGCGAGAGCGGGGCAGGCATCAGAAGCGTCGCCTCGGTGCCATGCCACAAGCCGTCACCGAAGCGGATGGCATAGTCGAGGCCGTCGCCGGCCAGATTGATGCGGTTGTTGTTGGTCAGAATGCGCAGGTCGATGAAAGGATGCGCCTCGCCAAAGGACCGCAGGCGCGGCAGCAGCCAGCCGGCGGCGAAAGTACCGACCACGCCGACCGTCACCACGTCGCGGAAATGGCCTTTCTCGAAGCGGTCGAGCGTGGCGCCGATGCGCCCGAACGCTTCGTTGAGGACAGGGACGAGCGCCTGGCCTTCCTCGGTGAGGGCGAGGCCGCGCGGCAGGCGGCGGAACAGGCGCACGCCCAGGATCTCCTCCAGGTTCTTCACCTGGTGGCTCACGGCAGTCTGGGTCACCCTCAATTCGAGCCCGGCGCCGGTGAAGCTGAGATGACGCGCCGCCGCCTCGAAGGCGCGCAGGGCATTGAGAGGCAGATGCGAACGGATCATGGATCCCCAAATTTTTCTCAGGTCTGAGGCGATTTATCATCGTTTGCCCTCCGCTCAGACCGCAGCCACCCTGACATCGAACGGTGTAAGGAGTTGGTATGACCAGACGGAATTTCATGGTTGGAGCAAGTGCAGCCCTGTTCTTGCTGCCATTCGGCGTCGCGTTTCCAGTGGCCGAATCGCGAGCCTCGACGGATTTCGCAGCGGCAATCAGGCGGATCGAAGGCGAGGTGGGCGGACGCCTGGGCGTTGCCGCTCTCGATCTCAAATCGCGCATGAGGCTGGCTTATCGACCGGACGAGCTCTTCCCGCTCTGCAGCACCTTCAAGCTGCTGGTTGCCGCTGCGGTGCTCGCTCGGGTCGACCAGGGGCATGAACAACTGTCCCGTCCGGTCCCGATCGGGGCCGCGAGGCTGCTGCCCAATTCGCCGATAACGGCCAGGCATGCCGGCGGCCATCTGACCCTGGCGGAGCTCTGCGAGGCTGCGATCACCGTGAGCGACAACCTGGCCGGCAATCTCCTGCTGGAAGCCGTCGATGGACCGGCCGGATTGACCCGTTATCTGCGCTCGATCGGTGACCCGGTCAGCCGTCTCGACCGCTGGGAGGTGGAGCTCAACGAATCGCTGCCGGGTGATCTGCGCGATACCACCAGCCCCGCAGCCATGCTGGCGGACCTCCAGCGCCTGCTGGTCGGAGAGGCGCTGTCGCCATCCTCGCGCAGCCAGCTCACGGCCTGGCTGAAGGCCAGCCGAACCGGTGATACCCGCCTGCGGGTCGGGTTGCCCGCAGGATGGGCCTTCGGTGACAAGACAGGAACCGGCGAGCGCGGTTCGACCAATGATGTCGCCATTGCCTGGCCGCCCGGTCGTCCGCCCCTTCTCATTGCTGCCTATCTGACCGGCACGATTGCGGCGGCCGACCGCCGCAATGCCGCCCTGGCTGCCGTGGCCAAGGCCGTGGTGGAGCATTTGCCCGCGTGAGCGCGGGAAGGGCGCAGTGGGTCCCTGCACGATTTCTGCACGAGGAGCCCACCGTGCCGCCACGAATGCTGTATGACGGCTGAACACCGGCGCAGCAGGATGGAGGCCATGGAGGAACCCATGCCGATCGCATCCGTCTCGCCGGGCCAGACCCTGCCGGCCCGCAACCACTCGCCCCTTCGACCGAGCTTCGTTCTCAAGGTCCTGGCCATCACGGTGCTGGCCGTCCTGGCCGACTTCGTCCTGTCGGCCGGGCAAGCCCTGCCGCAGGTGGGCAGCATCATCGGCTTCCTGGCTTTTGCCTGGCTTGGAGCGCTGCTGGCCTGCGACAGCCTGATGCGCCGCAGCCGAGCCAGTCGCTTCGCGGTGATCGGCGCCAGCCTGGCGGGTTTTGCCTTGATCGTCGAGCCTAGCCTGCTGGCCGGCCTGCTCTTCCTGACGGGATTGGCGCTGGCGCTGTTGATGCCGCGCCATGGCGAGTTCGGCAATGCGCTGGCCTGGGCCGTGCGCCTGCCCCTTTATGGGGTTCTCAGCCCGATGGCGGCCCTGCTCGATGCAGGCCGGCTGGTTCGGATCATGCGGTGGCGAGGAGGCTTCGCTCTTGGCGGGATCGCGGGGGGACTGCTCGTGGCCAGCCTCGGCTCGGTTCTTTTCCTGCTCTTGTTCTCCAACGCCAATCCCCTGATCGGCCTTGGTCTCGCTGCCTTTTGGGATGCGCTCGCCCTGCAGAGCGGAGGTACAGGCCTGTTCTGGCATGGTCTGTTCGTCCTGGCGAGCGTGGTTGCGCTATGGGCGAGCTTCAGGCCGCTGCGCCTGCGCCCCTTTGCCGGTGCCTCCACGCGCGCGCCGCTGCCGGTCCTGCCTTCCTGGCCCGGGATGGCGCCGGTGGTGATCGCGCTTGCTGCCTTCAACCTGGTGTTCGCCCTCCAGAATGCCTCGGACATCGCCTTTCTGTGGAGCGGCGCCAAGCTTCCCGAAGGCGTGACCTTTTCTCAATATGCCCATCGCGGCACGCAAGCCCTGGTTCTTGCGGCCTTCCTGGCGGCGGGCTTCGTGCTGGTCTGCCTGCGTACGGGCTCGCCATTGGCGGGCAAGGCGAGCGTGCGCCTGCTGGTCTATCTGTGGATCGGCCAGACCATGCTGCTGGTGGCCTCCACCATGCTGCGCATCGTCGCCTATATCGAGGCCTATTCGCTGACCTATCTGCGTATCACGGCCTTGATCTTCCTCTTCCTGGTGTTGACGGGATTGGCGCTGATCTCATGGCGTATCGCCCGCCGGCGCGATGGCGTGTGGCTAATCAATGCCAACGCCTTGTGCCTGGCCAGCGTGCTCGGCGTCTGCTGCTTCGTCAATTTCGAGGGGGTGATCGCCCGCTGGAATCTCGAACGGCAGGGATCGCCGCAAACCTTCGAGCGGAGAGACACATTTTATGTGGGGAGCCTCGGCGGCACGGGCACGCTGCTGGCGCTCAAGGATGCCAGCATGGCAACCGATACGGCGCAGAGCCGCGATCTTGCCGAACTGCGCGGACTGAGGCAGGTGGTGCAGACCAGGCTGGAGGCGCAGCAGGTGGACTGGCGCCGGTGGACGCTGGCCGGCGCCTGGCGGCTGCAGCAGGCGGGACCCTTACCCGATCCGGCGCCGCCGAACCCCGCTTTGACACCTTCCCCTTGAAATGACATTCATCGCTCATGTCCCGCACCATTCTCATCGTCGATGACGATCCGCATATCCGCGAATTGCTGGCCTTCGCCCTTGCCAAGGCCGGCATGACCACACACCAGGCCGGTGACGGGGAGGAGGGCCTGGCCAAGGCTCTCTCCCTCAAGCCGGACCTTGCCATCCTCGACATCAACATGCCGCGCATGGATGGCCTCGAGGTCTGCCGCCGGCTGCGGGCGCAGAGCGAACTGCCGGTGCTGTTCCTGTCTTCCCGGGATGACGAGATCGACCGGGTGCTCGGCCTGGAAATGGGCGCTGACGATTATGTGGTGAAACCCTTTTCACCGCGCGAAGTGGTGGCGCGTGTCGGTGCCATCCTCAAGCGGGTGGGCGCCAGGCCGGCCCAGGCCGTACCGGCATCGGTGCTGGCGCGCGGCCTGCTCAACCTCGACCCCGAGGGCTGGCAGACGCAATGGGCCGGGGAGCCGGTCGGTCTCACGGCCAAGGAGTTCCAGCTCCTGCAGATCCTGGCCGCGACACCGTCCAAGGTGTTTTCCCGCGACGAGATCATCGATCGCCTGCACGGGCCGGGCTTTGCCATCACCGACCGTACCATCGACAGCCATATTCGCCATATCCGCCAGAAATTCTCGGTCGTGGGGGCCGAGGACGTGATCGAGACCCGGGCGGGCATCGGCTATCGCATCGGCGCCTGCGCGGGCAAGGCGGCGTGATCCTGCTCAGCCGGCTGAAGGACGCCATCAAGGCGCGCTGGCCGGCGCTGCGCCTGCGCTCGATCCTGATCGGGGTGCTGCTGTTCACCGCCCTGATGCCGGGCATCGGTGCCATCTTCCTCAGGGTCTACGAAAACGTCCTGGTGCGCCAGACCGAGGCGGAGCTGATCGCCCAGGCTGCGGTCTACGATGCAGCCTTCGATCTCGCCTGGCCCGGCCCAAAGCCGCTGCCGGTACCGCCCCCGACGGAGAACGATCCGAACGACTCCTATCGGCGGGACGATCCGTCAGCCGAGCCCTATTTCACGCCGGAGCAGCTGACGATCGATCTCAACACGATGCCGATCCTGTCCCAGCGCCCCCAGCCCATCGCTGCGTCGCAGGCGCCGGATGCGGAGGCGCTGCTCACCGCCAAGGCAATCACGCCGCTGATCGAGCAGAGCCGGCGCACCACGCTTGCGAGTGCGCTGATCCTCGACGCCAGGGGCACGGTGCTCTCCGACGGGCCACTTCAGGGCCAGAGCTATGCCTTCCTGCCGGAAGTCCAGTCGGCCATCGCGGGGCGCTCGCAATCGGTCCTGCGGCGGCGCGGAGATTATGTGCCGCGCTATGCCTTCGAGGTCTTCAGCCGTGCCTCGGCCATCCGCGTGCATTATGCCCGGCCGATCAAGCTGGGGGAGCGCACTGTCGGTGTCCTCCTGCTGTCCCGCTCGCCTCGCGCCCTGTTCCGCGGGATTTATGACGATCTCGGCAAGATTGCGCTTGGTTTCGGCATCATCCTCGCCGTGATCATCGGCCTGGCCGGCCTGCTGTCCAGGGCCATCGCCAAGCCGATCGAACAATTGACGCTGGCGAGTGCGGAGGTCGGCCGCCACCTCGGCCGTGGCGGCAGCGAGGTCCCCCCGACGCCGGCAACCGCTACCATCGAGATCCGGGCGCTTTTCGACAATTTCCGGCGCATGGCCGTGGCCATCGACCTGCGCTCGCGCTATCTGCGCGATTTCGCCGCCGCGATGAGTCACGAGTTCAAGACGCCGCTGACCGGCATACGCGGGGCGCTCGAGCTGCTCGACGAACATGGCGACACCATGAGCGCCGAGGAGCGCCGGCGCTTCATCGCCAATGCAGAGGACGACGCCGAGCGCTTGTCGCGCCTGGTGGCACGGTTGCTCGAGCTCGCCCGTGCCGACATGGCGGATGAGAGCGAGGCCGTGTCCACGCCCCTGGCCGATCCCGTGCGGCGCATCGCCGATGCCGGCTCCGACGACGACTTCAAGGTCGAGGTCATCATCGATATCGGGCTACCCACCGTGCGTGTCCCCGCCGACGTCCTGGAAGCGGTTTTGACCACCCTGGTCGAAAACAGTCGCCAGGCCGGGGCATCCAGGGTGATGATTTCGGCCAAGACGGCCGGAGATGGATATCTCGATCTTCGGGTCGCCGATGATGGGCCGGGCATTCCCTCCCATGATCGTACCCGCCTGTTCGAACCTTTCTTCACCACCAAGCGCGCCAATGGCGGCACCGGCCTCGGCCTGCCGATCGCCCGCTCCCTGCTCGCCAATAGCGGTGCCAGCATCGATTATGTCGACGAGGGCCCTGGTGCCTGCTTTCGCCTGCGTTTGCAGCGGAATGGGATGAGTGATCTGGGTTGAATGTCGGAATTCTTCTAGAGATGCCGGCCGATATCCATGCGCTGGTGCAATATGCGGATAATGTCGGTGGTTTGCCCCGCGCGGCGATAGAATACGATGTGTGAGCCGACATTATATTTGAGATAGCCTTCCCGGATCTCGACCGGGCGGCCGGTTTTGTCCCGACCGCGAGCCCTTCGAAGGTTGCCAAGAGTGTACGGAAATAGCTGTCGGCTTGCTCGCGGGACCATGTTCGCAGTGTATAGAAGCCAGATTTCCTCAAGATCGCTTTCGGCGAGTGGCGTGAGACGATAGCGGCTGCTTCTCTCCGGCATGCTTGTCATGCAACCTTTTGAGGAAGGCTTGACCGTCGAATGGTTTGGGAGGCCCGGACTCCTCGCCGGCGATCAGGGCATCGCGCAGTGCCTGAAATCGCACTTCCTGCTCTTCCAGCAGGCGAAGGCCTGCCCGTACGACATCACTCGCCGACCCGTAACGCCCAGTGTCGACCTGTTCGTCGATAAAGGCCGCGAAGTGATCTCCTAGGGAGACAGAGGTATTGCGGGCCATGTCCATATCTCCAAATCGATACCAATATATATTATTTTCTGGTACAGGACCATGCCGATCGCGTTTTAGCGCAAGACATTTGAGGCCCAAGATCGGACGAGCTGCATTTCGGGTTCGGTCAGCACAGGTTTGCGTACGCGCTTTTATCTTTTCATGACCTGACCGGTACCTGCCCGTCCGGGACGCCATGCCCCTCGAACAATCGCCTCTCCGCGGCGAGGCCGTTGCCGACCAGATCGAAGAAGGCGCGGATACGGGCGGTGTTCTTGAGGTCGCCATGGGTGACGATCCACAATTCGCCCGTTAGTTCGGGCATTGGTTCGGCAAGGGCACGGGCGAGGCCGGGGTCGCCGTCACCGAGATAGCAGGGCAGCAAAGCAAGACCGAGCCCGGCCTTGGCAGCGACGGCCTGGTTGACTAGGCTGTTCGAGCGATAGGCAATGGCGTCGGTTGGCAGGTGTTGCGCCAGCCAATCGGCCGCACGGATTCCTGCCGTCCCTTCCTGCCAGCCGACAAAGGTCCGGCCGGCGAGATCGGCCGCGGCAATGGCCAGGCCGCCATTCGTCGCAACGATGGCGGGCGAACCATAGAAGGTCCAGGCCATGCCGGCGAGCTTCCTGCCCCATAGATCGCCTTCCCTCGGTCGCACCGGCCGGAAGGCGATGTCCGCCTCGCGGCGCGACAGGCTGAGCACACGGTTGTCGATGGCAAGCTCGACCACGATGCCCGGATGGACCTTGCGGAAGGCGGCGAGGTGCTGTGTCAGGCGGCTATAAGCAAGCGTTTCGGAGGACGTGACGCGCAGCCGGCCCGAGAGGCGATGGTCGCGGCCGGTGATGTCGCGGTCGAGCGCCAGCGCTTCGTCCTCCATGCGTTCGGCGGCGACAGCCATGCGCTCGCCGGCGGCCGTCGCCTGGTAGAGGCCACCGGGCAGTCGCTCGAACAGGCGCAGATCCAGACGTGCTTCCAGGGCGTTGAGGCGCCGGAAGGCTGTCGAGTGATCGATCGTCAGGGCCTTCGCCGCTGCCGTGAGGCTGCCCGCGCGCTGGATTGCCAGCACCAGACGCAATTCGTTCCAGTCGTCCATGGCTTCTTCATAGCATTGCGACGGCTTGCAGTCACGCAAGCGCCACTGGTGCAATCCCAATTGGCCATGCGTACGTGCATTGCCCTAACCTTTGCGTCGAACAAACCGCAGACCTGCCGGATACCGGCGGGGCGGTCGTGTCAAACTGAAGGGAAATGGAACATGAAACTCTATTACGCCACCGGTACCTGCTCGCTCTCTCCCCATATCGTGGCGAAGGAGGCCGGCATCGGGCTCGAGCTCGAACGCGTCGACCTGCGCAAGACGCCGCATGTCACCGAACGGGGGGTGGATTACACCAGCGTCAATCCCAACCATTATGTGCCCGCGCTCGAACTCGATGATGGCTCGGTCCTGACCGAAGGCGCGGCGATCAGCCAATATCTCGCCGATCTCAAGCCCGAAAGCGGTCTGGCCCCGGCCGCCGGCACGGTCGAGCGTATCCGGCTGCAGTCCTGGCTGAACTTCATCGCCTCGGAACTCCACAAGATGTACAGCCCGTGGCTGTTCCATCCCGAATATGGCACGCAGGCCCAGGACGTCGCCCGCACCAAGATCGCCGAGCGCCTCGCCACCGTCGAGCGCCATCTGGCTGAGCGCGGTCCATTTCTCCTGGGCGAGACCTTCACCGCTGCGGACGCCTATCTCTTCACCATCGTCGGCTGGTCGCCCTACACCAAGGTGGACCTTGCACCCTTCCCGGTGATCCGTGCCTTCATGGCGCGTGTCGGCGCGCGTCCGGCCGTGCAGGCCGCCATGCAGGCAGAAGGCATGAGGGTGGCGGCATGAGCAGCGAGTTCCGTCCCGTCAGGCTGACGCTCGTCAGCCATCAGCTCTGCCCCTATGTGCAGCGCGCAGTGATCGCGCTGATGGAGAAGGGAGCGCCGTTCCAGCGGCGCTTCATCGATCTTGCCGCCAAGCCGGACTGGTTCACGGCCCTGTCGCCGCTCGGCAAGGTGCCGTTGCTGCTGGTGGAGCCGGCGGGGGCGCCTCAGGCCGTGCTGTTCGAGAGCAGCGTCATCTGCGAATTCGTCGAGGAGAGCGTGGAGGGGCCGAAGCTGCATCCCGACGATCCGCTGGAGCGCGCCCGGCATCGGGGATGGATGGAATTCGGCTCCTCCATCCTCGCCGATCTCTGGGGCCTGGAGACGGCCACCGACGCGGTGGGCTACGAGCGCGCACGTGCCAGGATCGCGGACAAGTTCGCCCGCGTGGAGGATGTGCTCGGCAACGGCCCCTATTTTGCCGGGGACACCTTCAGCCTGGTCGACGCCGTCTTTGCGCCGATCTTCCGCTATTTCGACCTGTTCGACACGCTTGCCGATACCGCCGTTTTCGCGGCGCTGCCGCGAGTCCAGGCTTGGCGCCAGGCGCTCTCGGTCCGCCCCAGCGTGCGCGCGGCGGTCGAACCCGACTATCCCGATCGGCTGCGCGACTTTCTCGTCCGGCACGATGCCTTCCTGCTGAAACAGGCGGCGTGAAGCGATAAAGGGTCTGTCATCCCCGGCCGAGCGTAGCGAGGGGAAGGGGATCCAGGGGCTCTGAACGCGATCTATGGCTCCTGGATCCCCTTCCCTCGGCCTTCGGCCTCGCCGGGGATGACAGATCCGTCAGCCTGGCGAAATTGGAAGGCACCGCCACGCCCGCCTCCTCACACCAGCCGGCGCGGGATCACCTCGTGGAAGCCGCGGTCAGCGATCTCGACCCAGTCCTGCAGGGCGCGGACCCGGGCGCTGATCTCGAAATTCTCGTCATCGGCGATCATGCGGGCCTCGGCCTCGATGCGGAACTCGATGCCGTCGCAGGTAAGCGTGCAGTGATGCGTCACCGTCTGGCAGGCGCTGTGTGGCTCGCCGTCGCGGATGGAGAATTCCCGGCGCAGTTTGTGGGCGAAATCGGTAGCGATCTCCTCGAACCGCATCGGCGCCGAACCGAAGGCGTCGCCGTCGACCACCAGATGGGCGGTGCCTTCGATGAGGTCGAGGCTGAACTTGCGCTCGGCCTGGGGCGTGCGGCTCGCATGCACCGGGCCGGTTTCTGCCATGCTGACGGGCGGGAAGGCGAGGGCGGCATCCTCGCGCCGCGGACGGCGCACCGGCAGGATCAGGGCGGCTTCCCCGGTGCGGACCGTCAGCGTCGCCTGGTCGCGCGCCGGCCAGGCCATGGGCCAGGCCGAGGTCGCGATCGACAGGCGAACGCGGTTGCCGGCGACAAAGGCATGGGCGCAGTCATTGAGCCTGATCCTGACGGTCTCGAAGATACCCGGGGTAAGGGGCTTGGGCTCGGCATGGCCATCCCGGTGGGTGAGGTTGAGGATGGCGTAGGAGACCCGTTCGGACGAGCCGTCCGGCGCGACATCGCAAAGCCGCACATGGATCTGCGCCGTCGGCTGGTCGGAGGCGATTTCCAGCACGAGTTCGGGCGCGCCGAGGATTTCGGTGCGGTCGGCGAGCTCCTTGGAGTCGAAGACGAGGGACAGGCCGTCGTCGAGGCGCTGGTCGGCGGGCGCCTCGCCCGGCAGGCCCGAGCTCATCCATTCGCCGCCGCCGGCACCGCACCAGAGCGGCGAACGGATGGCAAGCTCCGCGGCGGGGGCCGGCCGCCACCAGAGCTGGCCGGGCGACAGGAACATCGGGCGCCGGGTGATCAGGCGCGAGGGCCAGGAGGCTTCGCCGATCCAGCGGCCGTTGCGGCCTTCGTCCGACGTGCCGCGCTCCTGCATATAGGCCCGCAGCATCGGCTCGGACATGATGCCGTTGTCCTGCCCCTTGAGCCAGTGATCCCACCAGCGCAGGGCCTCCTCCAGGAAACCGATGGCAGGACCGGGCATGCCCTGATGCGGGTAGTGATGGGCCCAGGACCCGATCAGGCCGAGGCGCGGGCCGGGCAGGTGCTCGAGCAGGCGCGGGATCGCGTTGGAATAGGCGTCCGCCCAGCCGCCGACAGCGAAGACCGGCACCGCGATGGCGGACCAGTCCTCGCACACCGAGCCCTGGCGCCAATAGGCGTTGCGGTGCTGTTCGCTGGCCCAGATCGCCGGAAAGAAGGGCAGGTGGTCGAGGCGCTGCTCCCAGGCTTCGCGCCAGCCTTCGCCATGGAGCGAGGGTGTGGGCGGCAGGGCCTGCCAGGCCATCATCGCCGAGCCCCACCACAGATTGTCCGCCAGCAGGGCGCCGCCCATGAAATGCACGTCGTCGGCATAGCGGTCATCGGTGGAACACACGCTGATCACCGCCTTCAGGGCCGGTGGCCGGTGGGCGGCGACCTGCAGGGCGTTGAAGCCACCCCAGCTCTTGCCGATCATGCCGACCTTGCCGTCGCACCAAGGTTGCTGCGCGATCCAGGCGATCACGGCGCAGGCATCCTCCTGCTCCAGCGGCAGATATTCGTCGTCGAGCAGGCCCTCGCTGTCGCCCGAACCACGCATGTCGACCCGGATGGCGGCGTAGCCATGCGCTGCGAACCAGCCATGCATCGCTTCGTCGCGCGAACGCGTGCCGTCCCGCTTGCGATAGGGGATATATTCCAGGATGGCGGGAACAGGCTTCGTCTCCGCTCCTTCCGGCAGCCACAGGCGCGCCGCCAGCTTGACACCGTCGGGCATGGCGATCGTCAGATGTTCGATGATGCGGACGGGATTGGGCATGGTTCACTCTGGATTGGCTGGACCGTTTCTCATAGCACGGTCGGGGAACGCAGGGCGACCACGGGCATTTCGTGACTTTGATCATCACGAAAGACACAAAATGCCCAGGATGTTTCTAGACTACGCTGGCATTGAGGAGATGGCGGCGCAGCAGCGCGGCTGCGACTTCGAAATCGGCGGCCTCCAGCCGGTCGAGTATCTCCATATGCTCGCGGCATGAAATTTCCACGCGATCCCGGCCATAGGTCCAGTCATAGTTCGACAGGCGCCTCAACCGCGACTGGCGCCGGACCGCATGGGCGAGGTAGCGATTGCCGGAGGCGGCGCCGATGCCTTCGTGGAAGGCGGCGTTGGTTTCGAAAAAGGCGATGCTGGCCGAAGCGCTCCACTGGCCCGCCCGGGCAGCGGCGAGGGCGGCGGCATGGCGTTCGCGCATGTCTTCGGCCCATCCAGGTCTCAGCTTGAAGCCGGGCTCGAGGATGGCGGCCGGCTCCACCAGCATGCGGAAACGATAACTTTCCTGATTGGCGCCGTCGTCCTGCAGAAGATCGGCGAAATGCCAGCCATAGCCGGCCTTGCGCTCGACGATATCGAGTTCCTCAAGCCGGGCGAGGGCGTCCCGCACGCGCTGGCGGCTGACGCCATAGCGCTTCATCAGCTCGGCTTCCGAAATGTCGAGCGGCAGGCTCTGTCGCTCATGGTCGTGGGCGATGCGCACCAGCAATTCATCATCGGTGCTGCGCGAGGGCGGCGGCGCGGGCGGTGGCGGCAGGGCGATGAGCTCGACGCCCCGGTTGGGGCGGCGACCCACGAAGCCTCCTGCGGCGAGCTGGTCGAGGGCGGCCCGGATCGGCGTGCGGGAGACACCGAGCTCCTGGGCGAGGCGGTTCTCGTTCAACCGCGCCCCCGGCTGCATCGCCTCGTCGTGGATCAGCCGCACGATGCGATCGAGCAGATCCTGCCGCAGACGGGTCGACGGCTCCTTGACATCCAACTCAGATTGTTTCATGTAATCACAAAATACAATTTATGATGCGTGGACCTGTTCAGTTCTGATGTATCAGGTCCCGCTGCGACAATGAAGGCTCGGCCTTCATCACAGGCACATGCAAAGTGGGAGACGGTGGAAAATGAGTTCGCGAAACGCTGACGGCGCGGCGTCCTATCAGCCGCGGGTTCTGCCGCTTCCCCTGATCGAGGTTGCCGGTGCTCCGCGGGAGCGAGGCCGGCAATATGGCGAGCAGGCCGCCGCACGCATCCGGCACGGCATCGAGCATTATTCGGCCCAGCTGGAGGCGGCCAGGCTGCCCTGGCACGAGGTGGAGGGGCTGGTCTCGCGCTTCGAGCCGACCATCCGCGATTTCGCCCCGGCCTATATCGATGAAATGCGCGGCATCGCCGAGGGGGCAGGGCTGCCCTACGCGGCCATCGTGCTGCTGAATGCCCGCACCGAAATTCTCAAGCTTGCCGAAATGCGCGAGAACGGCATTGTCGCGCCGCTCGAAGCAGACGGCTGCACCGGCGCCGTCGTCCTGCCGCAGTCGACCGCCTCGGGCCGCCTGCTCCATGCCCAGAACTGGGATTGGAAGGCCGAATGCGCCGAGACCGCTATCGTCCTGAAGATCCGCAGCGAGGACGGTCCCGACATTCTTACCTTCACCGAGGCGGGCGGGCTTGCGCGCAGCGGCTTCAATTCAGCCGGCATCTCCATCACCGCCAATTATCTGGAAACGGATCGCGATTATCGCCAGCTCGGCGTCCCGCTGGCCCTGATCCGGCGCAAGGTCCTCGAACAGAAGCGCCTGGCCCTCGCCATGCATGCCGTCTACGCCACGCCGAAATCGGCGGCCAACAACATGATCGTGGCCCAGGCCAACGGCATCGCCATCGACTTCGAATGCGCTCCCGACGAGACCTTCCAGGTGCTGCCGCAGGCGGGCCTCATCGTGCACGCCAACCATTTCCAGAGCCCGGTCGCTCTGTCCAAGCTGGTCGATCGCGGCATCGCCGACACGCCGGACTCACTCTATCGCGACCTGAGGGTGAGGGCGCTGATCGAGCCCCATCTCGGCGCCGTCACCATGGACCATGTCAAGGCGGCGCTCTTCGACGATTTCGAGACGCCCTGGGCTGTCTGCCGCCCGCCGCATCGCGAAGGCTCCACCAACCTCTCGGCGACTGTCGCCATGATCGCGATGGAGCCCGCGCTCGGCGTGATGGAGGTGGCGATGCTGCCGGCCCTCAATCGCAGCTTTGAAACTTATCGCCTCGATATGAACATCCACGTGCCGAGCAGCGGCACCTTGTCCAGGCAGGCCGCCTGACACGCCGAGGCGGCGTAGACCGCCCGGTTCATCCGACCATCCCGACGATAAATCGCATGGGGAACTGACATGACGAACCTTCGGACCCTTGCCTGCGGCGCGGTCGCCTTGGGATTGCTGGCTGGGGGGCCCGCCCTGGCCCAGTCGCAGGATGTGCTGCGCATCCAGCTCAATGCCGATATCCGTTCGACCGACCCCGGCATCAATCGAGACGCCAATTCCGACGCCGTGGTGATGAACGTGCTCGAGGGGCTGGTCGCCTTTCGCGAGGACGCCTCCGTCGGTCCCATGCTGGCGGAGAGCATCGATACCTCGGCGGATGGCCGCAGCTACACCTTCAAGCTGCGCAAGGGCGTCACCTTCCACGACGGCACGCCGCTGACCGCCGCGGATGTACTGTTCGACTGGCAGCGCTACATGGCGCCGCAGAACAATTGGCGCTGCCTGCCGGAATTCGACGGTAGCGGGCGCATGAAGGTCACCGGCGTCGAGGCCGTCGACCCGCTCACGGTGCGCTTCACCTTGGCCGAACCCTCGGCTCTGTTCCTGACCACGCTGGCGCGGGTCGATTGCGGCGGCACCGGCATCTATGCGCGCAGCTCCGTCGGCGCCGACGGCAAGTGGATCAAGCCGGTCGGCACCGGCCCGTTCAAGTTCGAAGCCTGGGTGCCCGGCCAATATATCGACCTTTCCCGCAACGAGGCCTATGCAGCCTTGCCCGGCAAGCCCGATGGCTATGCCGGCAACAAGATGCCCAAGGTCGCTAGCGTGCGCTTCATGATCATTCCCGATCCCTCCGCGGCCAAGGCGGCCCTGCTCTCGGGCGGCATCGACGTCATTCCCGATATCGCCGTCTCCGACATGGCCGAACTGCGCGAGAACGCGGATGTGAAGGTGCAGAGCAAGCCGACCATGGAGCTCAATGCCATCCTGTTCCAGGTCAAGGATACGCTGCTATCGGATCCGCGCATCCGGCAGGCGCTCGCCCTCTCGCTTGACGTGCCGCAGCTCGTCCAGGCGGTCACCGAAGGCGAGGGCAAGCCCAACCGTTCGCTGATCCCGGTCAGCTCGGCCTATTACGGCGAACCCGAGGCGAAGATGCCGGAGCGCGATCTCGACGCCGCCAGGAAGCTGCTGGCAGAGGCCGGCTACAAAGGCCAGCCGATCCGGATGCTGACCTCCAAGCACTATCAATATCTCTATGACATGGCCGTGCTGGTGCAGGCGATGGCAGAGGAGGCCGGCATCAAGATCGAGCTCGAAGTGCTCGATTGGGCGACCCTGCTCGACCACTACACCAAGGGTGACTATCAGGCGGCGGCCTTCTCCTATTCGGCTCGGCTCGATCCGTCCCTGTCCTTCGACATGGTCAGCGGCGACAAGGCCAAGGCGCCGCGCAAGGTCTGGGACAATCCTGCCGCCCTCGCTTTGCTCAAGCAGAGCACGCAGATCGCTGACAAGGCCCAGAGGCAGACGCTGATCGACCAGATGGAGGCGATGTTCCGCACCGACGTGCCGATGATCGCGCTCTACAATCCCGCGGCCAAGGGTGCGACACGCGCGAATGTCGAGGGCTTCGAGGTCTGGTCGCTCAGCCAGCCCAGGGGATGGGGCGTGACGCTGAAATAGCAGCCCGTTCGACACTCCCGCTTGGCGAGGTAGTTCAGCAATGAAAGCACTGGCTCTCTATGTCGCGCGTCGGATCCTGTGGGCGATACCCACGCTCCTGCTCGTTGCCGTCATGGTTTTTGTGCTCGTCCGGCTGATCCCGGGCGATCCGGCCCAGGTCGCGCTCGGCGACAATGCCAGCGAGGCGCAGCTGGAGGCGCTGCGCATCGCCATGGGGCTCGACAAGCCGATCGTGGTGCAGTTCTGGTATTGGCTCCAGCACATGCTGCAGGGCGATCTCGGGCAGTCCATCACCAATGGCCAGGCGGTGCTGCCCTTGATCGTCGATCGCTTCAAGGTCTCGGCCATCATCGTGCTGGCCGCCGTGTTCCTGGCAGCCCTGCTGGCGGTGCCGGGCGGATTGCTGGCCGCCTGGAAGCAGAATCGCGCCGCCGATCTCGCCATCGTCTCCAGCGCCACGCTGCTGCTGTCGATCCCGAGCTTCTGGCTCGGCATGATCTTCCTGCTCGTCTTCGGCTCCAAGCTGCATTGGCTGCCGGTGGTGGGCTATGTGCCCTTCTCGCAAGATGCCGGCCAGGCCCTGCTCTATGTGATCCTGCCCATCGCCACGCTCGCCTTGATCGAGACGGGCGTGCTGACCCGGATGTCGCGCGCCAGTGCCATCGAGGTGCTCCGGCTCGAATATGTCATGCATGCCCGGGCGAAGGGCTTGAAGGAAAGCCGGGTGCTGCTACGCCATGTCCTGCCCAACGCCTTTGCCCCGACCTGGACCGTGATCGGCCTCACCCTCGGCAACCTGCTCGGCGGCATCGCCGTGCTCGAGACCGTGTTCACCTTGCCAGGCCTCGGCCGCCTAATGGTGGATTCGATCTTCTCGCGCGATTACCCCGTCATCCAGGGCTGCCTGCTGATGACGGCGCTGATCTATGTGCTGGTCAATCTGGTGGTGGACCTGTGCTACCCGCTGTTCGATCCCAGGGTCTCGGCGACATGAGCATGCTTCGCATCCCCCGTTTTCGCTTCAATGCCGTGCTCGGCGGCCTCTTTCTCGGCCTCGTGGTGGCGATGGCGCTGCTGTCGCTGGTCTGGACGCCCTATCCGCCGATGAAGGTGCATTTCACCGCGCTGCTCAAGCCGCCCTCGGCCGCCCACTGGTTCGGCACGGACAAATATGGCCATGACGTTCTCTCCGGCGTGATGGCCGGGGCATCGATCAGCCTGGGCATCGCCTGCCTGTCGGTCGGCTTTGCCGTGGTGCTCGGCACCGCGCTTGGTCTTCTCGCCGGCTATCTCAAGGGAACGGCCGATCGCGTCCTGATGGTGGTCAGCGATGCCCTGCTGGCCTTTCCCGGCCTGCTGCTGGCGCTCGGCGTCATCGTCATCGTCGGGCGCGACCACAGCGTCGGGGCGATCGTGCTGGCCCTGGGTCTCGCCTATACCCCCTCCGTGCTGCGAGTGGTGCGCGGCACGGTGATGTCGGTGCGCGAGCGCGAATATATCGAGGCTTCGCGCGTCATCGGCAATTCCGAATGGAAAACGATGGTCAAGCATGTGCTGCCCAATTGCCTGGCGCCGATCATCGTGCTGGCGACCTCCATGCTGGGCTGGGTGATCCTGTCGGAAAGCTCACTCAGCTTCCTCGGCCTCGGGGCGCCGCCGGAGATAGCGAGCTGGGGCAACATGCTGGCGGCGGCCCGGCCCTATATCGAGCGGGCGGCCTGGCTCGGCGTCGCGCCCGGCCTCTGCCTCGCCTTTACTCTGCTCGGCATCAACCTGATGGGCGATGCCATTCGCGACCGCTTCGATCCGCGCATGGAGGGACAGCGATGAACGGGACGATCGCAAATCCGCTGCTCGGCGTGCGGGGCCTGACCATGGAGGGGCCCGGTGGACTGCGCATCCTCGACGACGTCAGCTTCGATGTCGGGGCCGGCGAGATCGTGGCGCTGGTCGGAGAGTCCGGCAGCGGCAAGACCATGGCGGCGCGCTCCGCCTTGCGGCTGGTGCCGCCGCAGGTGCGTCGCATCGCCGGCGAAGTGCTGTTCGAGGGGCGGGACGTGGACAGCCTCGGCGCCGAGGCGATGCGCCGGCTGCGCGGCGGCTCGATCGGCATGATCTTCCAGGAGCCGATGGTCTCGCTCAATCCGGCCATGACGATCGGCGCCCAGCTTGCCGAGGGGTTGATGCTGCATCGCAAGGTCAGCGCGGCTGAGGCGGACAGCCTGGCCTGCGCAATGCTGGCGCGGGTGCAGATCAAGGATCCAAAGGGCTGCCTGAGCGCCTATCCGCACCAATTCTCCGGCGGCATGCGCCAGCGCATCATGCTGGCCTCGGTGATGCTGCTGAAGCCGAAATTGCTGATCGCCGACGAACCGACCACGGCGCTCGACACGCTGTCTCAGCGCGAGGTGCTCCGGCTGATGGTGGAACTCACGCGGACCGAGGGTACGGCGGTGCTGCTCATCACCCACAATCTCGGCCTGGTGGCGCAATATGCCCATAAGGTCGTGGTGCTGCAGCGCGGGCGGCTGGTCGAACGGGGCGGCGTGGCCGAGGTGCTGACCCGGCCGCGTCAGGCCTATACGCGCGCTTTGCTCGATGCCTTGCCCAGGCGCGAGGACAACCGCGCGCCGGTTCCCGACGCGCCGGCCTTGATCGAGGCGCGCGAGGTCAGCGTGCGCTTCCCGGGCTCTGGTGGAATGTTCTCGTCGACCCCGCCCAAACTGGCGGTCGATGGCGTGTCTCTGGCTGTGCGTCCCGGCGAAGCGGTGGCGGTGGTCGGCGGTTCCGGTTCCGGCAAGACCACGCTGGGGCGGGCGATGATCGGCCTGTTGCCTCTGGCGAGCGGCGAGGTCGCCTTTCGCGGCGGGCCGATGGCCGGGGCCGGGCGGTCGCGCCAGCGCGATTTCCGTCTCAACTGCCAGCTCGTCTTCCAGGATCCCTATTCTTCGCTCGATCCGCGCCAGCGCATCGGCGACATCGTTGCAGAGCCCCTGTCCCACGGACCCCGGCTCGGGCGAGCGGAACGGCGTGAACGGGTGGAAGCCATCCTGGCCGAGGTGGGGCTCGCCGGTTTTGCGGAGCGCTTTCCGCATGCCCTGTCGGGCGGCCAGCGCCAGCGCGTCGCCATTGCGCGGGCCGTGATACGCAATCCCGCCTTCGTGGTCGCCGACGAACCGGTGTCGGCGCTCGACATGACCATCCAGAAGCAGGTGCTCGAATTATTTCGGCGCCTGCAGGACAAGCATGGCTTTGCCTGTCTCTTCATCTCGCACGACATGGCGGCGGTCTCGCAGGTCGCCGACCGCATCGTGGTGATGAAGGACGGCCGGATCGTCGAGCAGGGCAGTGTCGCCGAGATCTTCGACCGGCCGCAGCACACCTATACGCGCGCTTTGTTGGAGGCGACGCCTTCCCTGGCCGTCCCGCAGGCGATGCCGGCCTGAGGTCGTCGGCGGCAGCCACGCTGCTGCCGCCTTTCGTGATGCTGTTAGCAACTGCGATGGGATGGACGGCGCAGATATTCGACCTCTGCGTCCGCCATCTCCGCCCGGTCGCTGCCCGTCGACCAGGCCAGCGGCGAGGCCGGCGGCTCGACGTCGAAGAAGGGCTGGCCGATCAGGGCATTGGCGATCACCGCGCTGCGCCATGCCATCAGGCTGAGCTGCGGTTCGGCGATGCCATGGCTGATCAGCCCGGCATTCAGCGCGAAGATGCGGTTATCGGCGGGGCCGTCCCATTTCACCGAGAAATCGGCTTCCAGCCGCAGCCGGCCCGTTCCGTCGATCGCGATGCGATCCTGTATCGGCGCAAGGCAATCGGGCAGACGATAGCTGTAGCCGGTGGCCAGCACGATCATTTCGGCCTGGCTGAATTCGATGCCGCCGTCGAAGCCGTTGCGCATCACCAGCCGGAAGCCGCCGGCGTTCTGCTCGACATCCAGCACTTCGCGATGCGGCATCAGGCGGGCCTGGGGCCCGCCGCGCTCGATATGGCGCAGCGTATAGAGGCGCCGATAGATTTCCGACAGCGTGGAAGCCGAAACGCCGTCGCCCGCCAGTTTCTCGCGCTCCACGGTGGACAGTCGCCGCCCTTCGGCGAGATTGTGGAAGTTGCGCACGTAATGCGGCGTGAACAATTCGTTGGTGAAGGGCGTTGCATCGAGCGGCTGGAAGTTCGGGCGCAGGCTGATCCAGTCGACCGAGGCCGCGGCGGCTTCACCCGCTCCGAGCAGATGAAGCAGGATCTCCGCGCCGCTCTGGCCGCCGCCGATCACCGCCACGCGCTTGCCCGCGGCGCGGGCGAGTTCGAAGGCGGCGCGCGAGGAGTGGAAATGGTTCTGGCCGGTCAGCTTGCGTACGAAGTCGGGCTGATAGGGCTGCAGGCCGATGCCGAGAGCGACATTGCGGGCCTCGATCGTGCCGTTGCCCGTTTGCAGGACGAAGTGGCGGCCGTCGAAGTCGAGGGCCTGCACGTCCTCGCCAAAGCGCAGGCTGTCCAGGCCCTTGGCGACCCAGGCCAGGTAATTGGCGAATTCCTGGCGGGGCACGTCGGCGAATTCGGCATTGATGAAGTCATAGAAGCGCCGATGCGCGACGAGATAGGCGATGAAGCTCCACGGGCTGGTCGGATTGGTGGCCGTGACCAGATCCTTCAGAAAGGAGGTCTGCAGCGTCACGTCGGGCAGCATCATGCCCGGATGCCAGTCGAAGCGCTCGCGCTTCTCGAAGAAGGCGGCTTCGACGCCGTCGATGGCGTCGAGCTGGGCGGCAAGGCTGAGGTTGAACGGGCCGATGCCGATGCCGGCGAGGTCGAGCGGATTGCGCTGTGTCATGCCTGGACTCCTGCGGATTTGTCGGCGAAGCCGCGGTCCCGCAAGGGGCGGGATTCGCGTTCGGCGAGGTGAAGGGGATTGTCGAGTTCGCTGCCCAGGCTCGGTACCGGGCGGCGATTGGCGTCGCCATAGCCGATGGCGAGCCTGACGCGGTTGATGCAGATGCGCGGCACCTTCGGCGTGAAGAGATCGAACAGCTCGAAGCGATCCGCCAGATCGGGGTGGCGCGCCTGATAGAGGCGCAGGCGCTGCGCCAGCGCGCCATAGAACTCGATCTCGGGAAAACGATCGTGGCTTGCGAGCGTATCGGAAAGAAAGCGCAGCACGCTGGCGAAATGCCCGGTCTGTAGATGCTGCAGCAGATGGGCGGCCGGCCGCTTCAGCAAGGTGTCGCGGATGGCGGGCTCGAGGTCGGCTGCCTCAGCGAACGCCTGATCGACGAGGTCGACATCGCCCTGCAGATCCTTCAGCGCGACGCCGTAGGGGATGGCGCCGTCGAGCAGCACGGTGATGTTCTGGCCGTGGGCGATGAAGCCCACGCCATAGCGGCAGAGGAAATGGTAGAGCGGCAGGACCACGGCATCGAACAGGCGGGCCAGCCATTCGGCATGTGACAGCCCTGATGCTGCGATCAGGGCGCTGGCGAGCGGCACGCCGGCAAAGTCGCTCTTGATGAGGGCACCGAGCATCAGCGGGCGCCGCCCGGCGGCGAGGCCGGCTTCCGGGCTCTCGCGCCAGATCACGCCCAGCATCTCGCGGAACTGGTAGGGAGCGTCGGCGATCCTCTCATAGAGGGGGTGGGGATAGAAGGCGCCCGCGCATTCGCGCAGCACCAGCGCATTGGCAAGCTCGGGATCCCGCCTGGCCTTGTCGGCGAGCCAGTTCGAGAAGGCGGGGCCGATCGCCATGTATTTGCCGGGTACGCCGCGCCAGGCCGAGGTGTTGAGAATGGTGAGCGAGAGCTTGAGGTGCAGCTTGGTCGGCGAAGCTGTATTGGCCAGGGTGCGCAGTGACTGCAGAGGACGGTAGGCGTCACCGAAAAGCCCGAGTGGCACGATGCGTCCGGCGGCGATCTCGCCGGCGAACTGTGCCACGATCATATTGTCCCACTGCCAGGGATGCACCGGCAGGAGCGTAAAGCGCGCTGGGTCGAGGCCCGCCGCCTTGCAGGCGGCCTGCAGCCTCTCGCGCTCGTCCTCGCCAAGGGAGGCGGCGAGCAGCGCCTCCTCGTCGATGTCCCCGGCCAGGCTGAGGCGGCAGCGACTGCGGTCCGCGGCCAGCCAGAACAGCTGGAAGGTTGGCTGGAACTCGGGCGCGTAACGGGAGAAGTCGCTCAGGCCCCAGCCGATCCGGCCCTTGCTGGCCGGCGCCTTGGGGTGGCCGTCGAGATAGGCCTGGACCTGATCATCCGGCAGGGTCAGCAGATGTTCGCATTCGCCGGATCCGGCCATGGTCGCGATCCGGGCATCCGCCAGCAAGGTGCTGAACAGCTCCTTGGCGTAGATGCACAGCGTATCCGGCTCGATGTCCAGGGTTTCGCGGGCATCGAGCATGAAGCCGGCGGCATCGTCGGCCGGGCATAGGGCGGCGCCGTTCTGTCGCATCAGGCTGGCTGCGTCGATCGACAGATTGCCCCAGATGCGGCGCACGGCCTTGAAGCGATAGGCGACCCCTCCGGCAAAGCGCAGGATCCACTGGGTTCCCTCGGCATTGGCGGGTTCGGGTGCCAGGCCCTCCTCGAAGGCGAGTTCGCTGATCGCCTTGGCGATGACGGCCCGGTTCAGCGCCAGCCAGAGCCCGGCATCGATCGAGCTGCCGTCGGGCAGGGGGCCAAGGGTTGGCGTGCCCCGGCTCATAGCACCACCTCCCGGAAGAAGCGCTCGCGCTGGCAGCACACCAGCGCCGCGCGCTTATGTGGGAAGTCGAATTCCTTCACCTTGTCATAGGCGGTCTGGGCGCAATAGCTCAGCATCTTCTGGTGCGAGGCGCGGGGCTCGCCGACCACCCGGCGCGTGCGTGGCTCGTCGAGGAACAGGCTATGGGTCACCGAGCGGAACCAGGTGCCGGTCCTGGCGCGGCCGAGGTGGCGGGAATTGCCGATCAACCCGTGCCAGCCGCGATCATAGTCTTCCGCGTCGTAGAAGGGGCCGAGCCGGTCTTCCTTGGCCCAGTAGAATTCGAAATAGCCGGAGGGCTCGTCGCCCAGGCTGCCGATCACGCCGAAGATATGCGGATCGGCTTCCTGCTCGGCGAGATAGCGGTCGAGCTCGGCCTCGCTCTGGGCCAGCTCCCAGAAGAAGGCGACGCGGGGCTGGTTCATCCAGCCATGGAAGAGCTTGAGATCGCGGCGGCGGTCGATGGCCCGCATCGACAACGTGGTGCCGAGTTCCGGAATCCAGCGCCGATAGAAGATGCCGGTCGGCTGCGGCGGCCGCAGGGGCGGCAGGCGATCCTGCGGGCCGATGGCGGAGCGGATCTCGGGAAAGGCCCGCAGCCCTTCCGGCCGGTGCCAGAGCAAAGGCAGCTGGTAGAAATGCTCGCGGGCGATGCGCACGGCGCTCGTACTGGTCGCGTCGTCCGTCACGGTCTGCGCAGTGAGGGGCAGCAGGGCCGGTTTGCCGGCGACATCGGGCAGGTGCAGGGCAACCATGGCAGGAAAAAGCTGGAAAGCGGCTTCCACCAGGATGGCAATGACATGGATATCGCCGGGATGGGTCGCATCGGGCTGGTGGATGACCAGAATGCCCGGGCCATCTCCTTCAGGCGTGCGCAGCCCGGCACGTCCGATCGTCGCCGAGCCGGCCTGCGCCGTCAGCTCAAGGCTGCCATCCGCCTGCAGGCGGCTCTCGATAACGGCTTCGCCGTCGAGGCGGAGGGGCCAATGCCGGCTGGGGGCGGGGGGAGCGGCGACTTCGGCGGGAGCGATCTTCATCTGCAGGGTCATGCCACGGCCTCCGCGATGGGGTTGCTCAGGGGTACATAGCCGGCAAGGGGATCGGTCACTTCGGTGTTTTCATTGATGTTGCGGAAGCAGATCATGAAGTTTCCTTTGCTGCCGAGCGTCGGCGCGGTGAGGAGGTAGGTGAGGCAGGTCTTGTCGGCGAGCGGCAGGGCGGCGAGCTCCTCGAGGAAGGCTCGCAGATCGCCGATCAGGACGTCCTCGGCGATGAGGCGCGAGGTGCCGAGCGCGCCGATCACCGCGAAGACCGAATTGACGAGGAGGTAGTAGCCCACGAGCTGGGCCGCTTCGTCCGAGTTGAAGACATGGCCTGCCTTCATCGGGCTGCCGGGAGCCTTCCTGGCGAGCTCGGGCAGGAATTCGCGGATATAGCCGGTGCCCTGGCAGTCACGGAAATGCACGGCCACCGGCCAGCCTTCGGCAAGTTCCACCACGATGTTCTGCTGATGCGCACCGAAGAGGAGGCCGATATCGGCCTGGATCAACAGGAAGGGCGCGACGACCTTGTCGAGGAACTGGCGGAACCAGCGGCGTGCCACCGCAGCGGGATCGGCCGGCTCCTGCCCGGCAATGCGCCGGATGATGGTGGCAAGGGCGCTGTCATGCCCGTCGGGATAGATCTCGCAAAGAGCGGCCAGCACGGCGGCTGGCGGCTGGCTTGCTCCCTTGAACGGGTTTTCGCGCAGGATCACCGTGGTCTGCGGCAGGGCCTTGCCGTCGGCATCCTGCAGCAGGAGATAAGCGGGTTCGCCCATCACCTTGAAGCTCGGGAAACGCCGGGCGATGGTCCGGCCGACTTCACCGGCCAGGAGGCGGTCGATCTCGATGCCGCGCTCGCATTCACGGGTTTCGATGACCCGGCGCGAATTGGTGAGGCGCAGGCTGAGCGAGAATTTCAGCATCCAGTCGGCGTGCGGGGCATGGATGGCGCGCAGCGAGGAGGTCGCTTGCCAAAGCGAGCCGGCATGGCCGAGATCCTTCAGCAGGCCGCGACGGAACAGCCCGTCAATGGCCGGGTCGAGCGCCAGCTGGGCGGCCTGCCAGGGATGCATCGGCAAAAGAACGCGGCCCTTGGCGGACTGCACGACCTCCGGATCCATCGCAGGATCGCCGGCGGCCAGGTTCTGGCAGAGCTCGGCCGCGGTCTGGGTGCGCGAACTGTCCTGAAGCACCAGAGCCGGATCGGCAGCCCACCAGCGCAAGGCGAATCCCTGCCGATATTCGGGGGCGAAGCGCCGGGAATCCTCCAGGGTGAACTGGTCCCGGCTGCGCGGCGTGGGATGCACGGCATGGCCGAAGCGCAGCGAGCCCTCCGCCTCGGCGAAGCTGGGGTCGCGCTGCGCGAAATAAGCATCGGGGGACGGGACGCGTGCCGCCACATCCTCGATGTTCCGGATGCTGTCGAGCACCCGCGACAGGAAGGTCAGGCTCCTGTCCTTGTCGCCGCTGCCGACGATGTCCGGTTCGCTGGCGAGCAGGAAGACGAACTCCTGAAAGCTGATCGGGCGCGGCGGCGCGGCGCCTGAGAATTCCAGAAAGGGCGGACGGAAGCCGTGATAGGCCGCCCGCGATCGATGCGTCATCTCGATGGCGACATGGCCGCCCCGGCGGGGCAGGGGGAAGCGGGCGAGAAGCCGGCCGCTTCCGGCGCTGGTGTCTTCATGTTCCATCGTCCAGCCCTGCCATTCGCGCATCAGGCTGTTCAAGAAGGCGCGCATGGAGACGTCGTGGGCGATA
This sequence comes from Labrys sp. (in: a-proteobacteria), assembly GCF_047605565.1. NCBI lineage: Bacteria > Pseudomonadati > Pseudomonadota > Alphaproteobacteria > Hyphomicrobiales > Xanthobacteraceae > Labrys > Labrys sp. (in: a-proteobacteria). The sequence goes on along the minus strand of NZ_JASGFM010000027.1, from coordinate 56,331 downwards.
TCGATGGATCGTCTGATCAGGTCGATGGCGTTCATGGTGTTCCTTTTCGGCAGAACTCCAAATTGCAAAGAAGCTATACAAATAACTACTTGTACAATTTATAATATTTCTACAAGTTTTCTAAAATTACTATTGAATTACCTAAAGTTTGTTTTTAGTTGGATCAAGGAAATTGTTTGGAGAAAAGCATGGCCGCCGATGCCGCCCTCTCTGTTTCGCGCGCGGACAGCCTTCGCCTGGCGCTGATCGCGGCCTCGTCGGGCTTCGGCCAGTCGGCTCTGCTGGCGCTGGTACCGATCGTCACGGAAAGAACGGGGCTGGCGTCGCCGCAGATCGGCGCCGTCGCCTTCCTGGGCGCAGCGGTTTTCCTGGTGGCAGCGCCGCTCTGGGGGCATCACGGCGCGGCCTGGCGGATCAGGCCGTTCTTCGCCGGGCTCGCCTGCCTGATGATTGCAGGCCAGGGCCTGTTCCTGGGGGCGCTCTATGTCGGTGTGCCTGCAGCCGCGCTCGGGCTGCTCCTGGTCTCGCGCCTGCTCTACAGTGTCGGTGCTGCCGGGGTGATGCCACACGCTCAGGCCGCCATCGTGCAGCGCAGCGTCGCCGAGCGTCGGCCGGCCGCGCTTGCCAATCTCAGCGCCGGCCTGAATGTCGGCCGCATCGCCGGTTCCCTGGTGACGCTGGGCGCGGGAGCCGGCGTCATCGTGCCCGTCGTCATGATGGTTGTCAGCCCGGTGCTGCTGCTGTGCGCGCCGAACCTGCCGGCGGCTCCCGCAGTCGGCAAGAAAGGCGAAACATCGAGCAGGCGTGCCAATATCCGGCGTGTCCTTCCGTTGCTTGCCGTCGGCTTTGCGCTGACCTTCGGCTTCGGCCAGATCCAGCTCGTCCTCGGCCTGTTCCTGCAGCATCGCTTCGGCCTCGATGCCATTGCCGCCGCGGGCCTGGGAGGCGCGACCTATGCCGCGGTTGCAGTCGCCATGATCGCGACGCAGATCCTGCTCGTGCCGCGCCTTGCCTTCAAACTGGGGCGCAACATGCGCTGGGGCGTTGCGGGCTTCGCACTGGGGTGCCTGGCCATTATCTTGGCGCCGCTGCCCTGGCTGGTGCCGGTCGGCGCGGTCTGGGCCGGCATCGGGTTGGCGGTCGCGACGCCCGCCTATACCGCCTGCCTTAGCCAGCGTGTTACGGCGCATCGCCAGGCGGGGGCCGCCGGCTGGCTCGCCAGCACCCATGCCGCCGGGCAGGGTCTGGGCGCGCTCTGCGGCGGCGCGGCCTTCGCCTTGTCGCCGGAGCTGCCCTTCGCGATGGCCGTCGGCATTGCGATCGCAACCTGCCTCGCTTTGCTGCGTCTGGATGACCGCGCCGAGGACGAGATGCCCCGGGATGAGGTATCTCGGGATCATGGCGTGGCTCCCTGAGGGCGGGCCACATTCGCCAGCAACCTGATGGTGGCAAGAACGGCAATGGCCGAGAGGGCGGTGGCGAGGCCGAAGAGCGCGCCATAGCCCATGAGGTCGGCGAGCTTGCCCGAGATCAGCGACCCGACGAGATAGACCACCATCTGGGCGCAGGCCAGGATGGTGAAGTCGGTGCCGGGCTGGTCCGATGACGTCACCGTCATGAACAGGCTGTAGAGCGCGACGATCTCCATGTAGCGGATGAAGGTCTGGAAGCCTGCGGCGCCGAACAGCGGCCAGGCTCCGGTGACCACGCCGAGCGCATGAGCGGCGAAGAGGGCGAAGCACAAGGTGCGCAAGCCGCCGAGCAGGCCGAGCGTGGCGGCGGTGCCGCAGCGCTTGACCAGGAGGGCAGCGATCGCCGATCCGGCAAGGCCCGCCGTCGCCGCCGATACGCCTGAAAGATAGCCGATACGGTCGAGCGGTACGCCGGCATCGACGAGATAGGGGCCTTCCATTGCCTTCACCAGGCCCTCGCTCATCCGGTAGATCAGCGCGATCCACAGCACGGTGCGGATCTCGGGCCGGCGCAAGAAGGCTTTGATGGAGGGGCGCGTCAGCCGGTCGGACGGCGAGGCGGGGGCCTCCCACATGGCGAAGGCGGCGATCAGCGGCAGGGCCGAAAAGGCGGCGATGACCAGAAGCATGCCGGCCCAGCCGATATGGTGATAGAGCACGAGGCCGAGCGTGCCGCCGATCACCACGCCGAAGGCCACCGAGCCGCCCTGGATGGCGTTGCCGATGGCGCGGTCCTCCGGCGCCAGATATTTGGCGGCATAGCCGTCGGTAGCGATGTCCTGGGTCGAGACCAGCAGCGCGGTGACCAGGCCGATTCCCAGAATGCCGCCGACATGGGTTGGGCCAAGCGGCAGCAACGCCAGGATGGAGGCGATCACGCCGAGTTGGGTAAGGATCACCCATCCTGCCCGATGCGCCCGGGCGAAGGGCCGGATGCGATCGACCAAGGGCGCCCACAGGAACTTCAGCACCAGCGGCAGGAAGAGCAGGCTGAGATAGCCGATCGCGGTGCGCGAGACCCCTGCCTCGCGCATGATGGGGGGCAGGGCGGCGGCGATCAGGTAGGAGGGAATGGCCTGGGCCAGATAGAGGCCGCCGAGGACCGCGAACAGGCGCAGGCGGCCGGGCCTGGAGGCAGGGATATCCTGGGCGAGCGCCGTCATGCCGTCTCCATATGCTGCGTGATGAAGCTCCTGGCCGCCTGTTCGTCGCAAGTCGCGGTCAGCGGCATCGACCACAGGCGCTGGAAGGTCTCGATCATGCGCGGGTTCGCGTCCGGCCGGACGATGGCGAGGGCGCGGCAATGGTGTTCGAAGCGCTCCCGCGTTGCCTTGAACCAAAGGGCCTGCTCGCGTTCGCCGGCCTGGGAGAGCCCGCCGCCGCCGGCGAAGACGGCCAGCAGGGCAAAGGTGCTGTCCCTGCGGCCGATTTCGATCAGCGCATCGAGATAGGCGCGCTCGTCGCGATCCTCGTAGGGCGGCAGGTAGCGCAGGATCAGGAGCGCGCCGTGCTTGTCGAGTTCCACCATGATCAGAACGTCTTGCGGTAGCCGAGCGTCACCGTACGGCCCCAGGAATAGACCGGGAGGTTGCGCACGGAAGTCGCGGTGGGGTTCTGGAAGCGGGTGTCGAACAGATTGTCGACGGACACATAGGCCTCGCCGCCCTTCACCGGTGCTGACAGGGCTACGTTCATGGTGGCGCCCGGCTTGATCTTGTAACGGGTGCCCTTGAGGTCGATCGCCTTGTCGCGGCCGGAGAAGCCCTCGCCCTCCACGCGCACCGACACGCCATTGTCGAAGACGTAGCTGGCATAGAGCGTGCCGCGGAAGGGGGTGGCGATGCGGTTGTTGGGCAGCCAGCTGTCGAGCTTGCCGTCCTTGTTGGAATCGTAGCGCCCCTCGCGATAGCCGAGCACGGTGCCGATGGTCAGCTGGTCCGTCGCCGCATATTCGCCGGTGAACTCGCCGCCATAGATGAATTCCTTCTGCTGCGAGATGGTGTTGGTGATGGGATCGAAGGTCACGCCCTGGCTGGAGGTGGAGATGAAGCCCGTCAGGCTGCCCTTGAAACGGTCATGGCTGCCGCGGATGCCGAGTTCGTAGTTGTTGACGATCTGGGCCTCGGGACTGATTGAGGCATAGGAAACACTCGCGCCGGCGGGAAGGCAGTTCGGCCGGGCAATCGGGCAGGCATAGGCTCTCGACAGGCCGGCGCGGCGGGTATAGGCGCCGACGTCGGGCAAGGCGAAGCCCTGCGAGAAACCGCCGAAGATCTCGCTGGTCTCAGTCAGCTTGAAGGTGCCGCCAATGTTGAAAGTCGGCTTGGAATAAGAAAAGTTGCCGCCGGTAACGCGCAGGGCCGGCAGCACGGCGCCGACGGTATAGGCCGCCGGCCGGATGAAGTCGTCGACGTCAAGGGCGAAGTGCTCGAAACGCGCACCACCGCGCACGGTGAGGCGATCGGTCAAAGGCACCTGCAATTGGCCAAAGGCCGCCGCCGTCACCTGCTGCAGCGGTGTAAAGACGTCCTGGCCGTTGGTCAGCGTCTGGTGGGTCTTCTCGAGGATGAGATCGCTGCCCCAGGTGAGTTTTGCGCCTTCCCAGATGGTGTCGAGCGGAGTGTCGATGGTCAGGTTGACACCGCCGCGGTCCGAATAGAGCGTGGTCTGGTTATAGGGGCTGGTTGGATCGGCTGGGTTGAAGGAATAGTAGACTAGATTGTTGTACAGTGGATCGAATTTTGAATAATTAAAGCGCTTCTTGATGTTGTTGTAAAAGCCGACGATGTTGAGGCTGCCGAGGGCAAAATCCTTGTCGGTGTAGCGCAGCGACAGGGACTTGGTGTCTTCGAGAACGCTCTGCCCGGTATAGGGCTGCAGATAGCTCGGCCGGGCATAGGAGCCGGAATAGTCGGTCATGTAGCGCGGCGTCTGGTTGAAATAGTACCAGCCTGCCGAGAATTCGAGCCGCTTGCCGGTGTCGAAGTCATAGCCGAACTTGGCGAGAAGATTGACCCGGCCGAAACGGTCGCCGCCGCCCTGGCCCAGCATGGCGTCGGATGGCAATTCCCGCCCGGAACCGTCATAGGTGCGACGCCCGAGATAGCCGCTGCCGCTCAGGACATAATCGAGCCCATTCTCGGCCTTGCCGGAGATGCTGGCGGACAGTTCCGGCGCCACCGAATCCACGGCATTCGCCGTGAAGGCGCGCAGGGCCGTGTTCACGGTGATGCGGGGCTTGCCGGGTTCAGCCTTCTTGGTGATGAAATTGACGGTGCCGCCGGTGGCGCCGGCCCCATAGAGGCTGGACGCGCCGGCCACCATCTCGATGCGCTCGATCGAGTTGAGGTCGATCAGGGACAGGATGCGCGAAACGTCCCGCAGCGGGGTGCTGAGGGGAACGCCGTCGACCAGCACGAGCAGGTCACGGCCGCGATAGCTTTCGGAAGCGCCCGAGACCGTCTGGTTGGAAACCGAAAAGCCCGGCACCAGCTTGGCCAGGGCCGCCGACGCGCTCGAGCTTTGCTGGAGCTGCTTGTCGATTTCCTGCCTGTCGATCACCTGGACCGATTGCGGAATATCGGAGACGGATCTTTCGGCGCGAGAGGCGGTAACGGTAACCGGATCGAGCTCAATCGGCTGCTCCTGCGACTGTTGTGCCAGTGCAGGCGAAACAACCGATAGAAACATGACCGCCGATACGGATATCTTGCCCATGATGAATTTTTAGACCTCCAGCCACTCTCGATCCGAAACTAAGTTATATTTGGCGATTCCAGACGAATTCCTGTTGTATATTCATAGTACATTCCCAGTTTATAACGATTATAATCTGAGTTTGGGTGGCATATACTTCTGGATATCCGACCTTTCGCGCTCTATATTGATGAGCGGTCTTACTTGTCGAGTTGTTTGATTTCTTGGACTTGGGCGCATTGATTGATGGACTGAAGCGAACTGGAGGCGCGGATCACGCCGTTTTGACGCCGCGAGAGCCCTTTGCGGGAAGGCTGCGGCCTGTCTGGCTGCTTGGGCACGGGCTGACGAGCGAGGAACTGGCGCTGGTCGAACTGCGGGCCAGCGGACGCTTGGCTGCGCAGCGCAGGCTCGGTCCATCGGATCCGGTCTTGCTCGGCGCCCGGGCATTGCTGCGCCTCGATCCCGATATCGGTCCGATCTCCTGCTTCTCGCCGCTCCAGGACAGCGAACTCGTCCTCGATGCCGCGGGTCTGGATAGCACCGAAGCCGGCGCAGGCGGCATGCTGTTGCGTCCCTCCAACGGCCGGATGGAGGTGGTGCGGGACGGGCAGCGCACCGTCGTCTCGGCCAGGGAGGCGATCTTCCTGGCGGGCGGCAGGCCTGCAAGCGTCTGGCTAAGGCATGTGGACCGCGTCGATTGCCTGATCCTGGCGAGCGAACGCATCACCGCGAACATGCTCGAATGCTCGGCCAGCCTGCGCGTCTTCCCGCAAAACAACGACACGCTGGTTCTGCTCGGCAACTACGGCGCGGCGTTGATGCGCGGCCTGCTGCCGATGAGCGGTCCGGTGCTGCTGCAGCATGCCTGCGCCTATATGGGCGATCTCGTCGACATCCTGTGCGGCGAGGCGGAGGCGCAGACGCCGCATACCGTGCAGGATCGCGCAGCCGCGCGGCTGAACGCCATCAAGTCGGATATCGAGGCCCATCTCGACGACCAGGCGCTCAATGCCAGCCAGATCGCCCTACGGCACGGCATCAGCACACGCTATCTCCAGAAGCTGTTCGAGGGAGAAGGCGAGACCTTTTCGGAATTCGTGCTGCAGCGCCGGCTCGACAGGGCGATGCGCCGCCTGCAGTCGCCGGACGAGCGCAAGCGTTCGATCAGCGAGATCGCTTTCGATGTCGGTTTCGGCGACCTGTCCTATTTCAACCGCACCTTCCGCAGGCGCTTCGACACCTCACCGCGCCTGGTGCGCGCCAAGCACCGCTCCGTGCTCGCCCCCCCAGCGGGGAGCGAATTGCCGGATGCGGGCAGCGCTTGAGCGTGGACTGTCCCGGTTCGCGGCCATCCATATCGACGGCCTCGAACCACCGGCCGGAATCGGCCGTCTTGTAGCGTCTTGTTTCAGTGGGCCGTCGCGGAGGGGGGCTTCATCCGGGTCATGGTGTCCAGGGCGCAGGGGCTGACGGGTGCGATGAACAGCCCGACCCTTGCGAGAGCCTTGGCAAGAGCGGTGGTGGCATCGAGCGCCCGGTGCAGGCCATCGCTCTTCAACAGGTAGGAGGCGGCGTGGAGCAACTGGACCCTGTCGTCGCGCTGCGCCGCATCGACCATGGCAAGCACCAGGCATTCGTCGCGGCACAGGGCACGGCAGGCGGCCGGCCGCCAGCCGATCTCATTGTCGGCCGTTGCCCGCAGCGTGCGCACGAAATGGTGGAACTCGCCGAACAGCGGCTTGGCGTTTTCTTCCGGCATCTCGCGCGCCAGCCCTTCCCAGGCGATATCCCAGCAGGCGGCATCGCCGGTGGCATAGCCCGCCATCCAGCAGCGGAAGACGGAAAAGAGCAGGTTCTCGGCCGGAGCGTCGATATGATAGCCGACGGGGCGTGCGACGTCGGGGCTTGGCAGGGTCATGATGGTGTCCTTCAATCCGCGGGGTTCAAGGTCCCGGCATTGGCAACGGCGCGCATAGGACCACACCGAGCTGATTTGTTCAAGAAAATCTCTTTTTATTTCAATAGTTTATAGAAGTTCCAGGGTGCGCGGCCGGCTGCACGCCCTCGGGTGCTTGAGCGGCAGCGATCAGTCGCGCCGGGTTGCTCCGGCTGCCGGGAGTTCGCGCTTCTCGCGGCTGCGGATCTCAGCCGTCTGCGCGAGGATCCAGTCCCGGAACACTCTGATCTTGGGCGTCGTGCGCCGCGCTTCGGCGTGCACCAGCCAGTAGCCATCGCCATCAGACCCGGTGACGTCGAAGGGTTGGATCAACTGGCCCTTGTCGAGGAAGGCCGCGTAGAGGTTGTGCGTAAGCATCGCCGCGCCCTGGTCGGTGATCGCTGCAGTCGCCTCATAGGCCTGGGTGCCGAAGGTCGGGCCGGGAATCACCCGATCCGGCTCGAATCGTGCTCCCGCTGCCTTGAACCAGACCTCCCACCAGGGATCCTGCGGGCAGCACAGGGGAACCTTGTAGAGGTCCTCGGGCGCACGGATACCACCGACCTTCTCCGCCAGTGCAGGGCTGAGCATCGGCGAATAGTCGGCCTTGAACAGGTAGTGCGCCGATAGTCCGGGCCATTTTCCGGCGCCGACACGGATGCCGACATCCACGTTTTCGCGAGCGATATCGAGGGAGCGGGATGTGACGTCCATCTTCACGGCAAGATCGGGATACATCAACTGGAATGTTCCAAGGCGGACGGCAAGCCAGTTCGACGCGAAGGTATCGATCGTCGTGACCGAGAGCACGCCGGAGGCGCCGCCCTTGGTTGCAAACCAGGCGTCCGACAGGGCTGAAAACGCATTCGAAACCAGGGGGGCGAGCTGTTCACCCGCTTCGGTCAACGCGATCTGCCTGGTTTTTCTGATGAAAAGCGGTGTTCCGGCGCGTTCCTCGAGAACCTTGATCTGATAGCTGGCAGCCGATTGGGTCATGCCGAGCTCCTCGGCCGCCTTGGTGAAGCTGCCGAGCCGCGCGGCGGCTTCGAAGACTCTGATGGCGCCCAGAGGCGGCAAATCCCACGGCATGATGCATCAATCCAGTTGATGCATACTACGCGACGTTCGATTGGAATCCAAGGCTCGGCGGCGGCAGGATGTCTCCATCGCTCCAGCCTAAAAGGACCATGAACATGACGAAACACATCAAGCGCCACAGGCTTTCGATCCTCGACTTTTTCGCCGCGCCGTTCCGGTCGCGTGCCCACCGCCTGCTCGATCCTCGCGACCTCTGCGACGACCTGAAGCGCGACCTTGGCCTGGTCGACGGAAACCGGGTTGTCGGCGGTGTCCGCTGGCGCTGACCCGCATTGCCGACGCGATGCGACAGGATGGGGAAGGCCCATCCCGAAGAAGAGGGAGGCCATTGTCATGAACGGGACGACCAAGGCGCTCGAACAGTGCCGCCAGACCATTCAATCCTATGAGGGCTGCGCGGATCGCTACTATGCCCGCATTCCCGAAATGCCGAATCTGCGCGACCAGGCGGCATTGCGGCGCATCGCCGAAATGGCAGGACGTGGCGGATTGATCCTGGAGGTTGGGTCGGGGCCCGGCCGCGAGGCGGATTTCCTGGAGACGCTCGGCGTCACGGTGCGCCGCACCGATGCGACCCGCCGCTTTCTCGAGTTGCAGGCCACTCGCGGCAAGCATGGCGAACGGCTCGACATCGTCACGGACGATCTCGGCGGTCCCTACGATGCCGTCGTCGGCCTATGCGTGCTGATCCACGTTCCCCGCGATCGGATCGATCACGTGCTGGCCAAGGTTGCCGCGTCGCTGCGTCCCGGTGCACCTTTTCTCGTCTCGATGCGCGATGGCGACGGGGAGACCGTCGGAAACTTCCATACCGTCTATTGGCGACGCGATGCGTTTGCCTTGCGGCTCGAACAAGCCGGGCTGACCTTGCCGTGGGACGAGTTCTCCGTCGATCCGGATGGCGATCCCTGGAACACCTTCCTGGCCGTCAAGCCTTGAAACGGGCGTTGCCGGGGTGTCGCAAGGGGCTTCGCGGCGTTGACTTTCCCCATGGCCGGGCGCAGAGGCAAAGGTTCCCGCCTTTTTTCCCGGTTTGCCTGCGATGCCCAGCCATAAAGTCATCTATGATACCGATCCCGGCGTCGACGACGCCATGGCCCTGTTCTTCCTGCACTACCATCCGGACATCGAACTGATCGGCATCACCACCTGCCATGGCAATGCGCCGGTCGAGATCACCACGCGCAACGCCCTCTATCTCAAGGAACGCTTCGGCATCGATGCGCCGGTGGCGCGCGGCGCGGCGGGCCCGGTGACGGGAGATGACGCCCATCATGCCGCCGTTGTCCATGGTGACAATGGCCTCGGCGAGATCGAGATCCCTGCCGAGATCAAGACAAAGGCGATCGACACGCCCGCCCACCGCTTCATCATCGAGACTGTGCGCAAGCATCCCGGCGAGGTCACGCTGCTGGCGGTGGGGCGCATGACCAACCTCGCCCTGGCCCTGCGCGAGGATCCCGAGATCGCCGGCCTGGTCCGCCGGGTGGTGGTGATGGGCGGCGCCTTCGGCTATCGCGGCCATCTGGGCAACGTCACCCCAGCCGCGGAAGCCAACATCCATGGCGATCCGCATGCCGCCGACGAGATGTTCGCCGCAGCCTGGCCCGTTACCGTCATCGGCCTCGACGTTACCCACGAAGTGCTGATGCCGCAGGATTATCTGCGCCGGCTGGGCGAGGAGGCCGGCGAGGTCGGCCGCTTCATCTGGGACATCACCCGCTTCTACGAGAATTTCTATCTCGACAAGGGGCTGGCCGGCATTTCCGTGCATGATGCCTCGGCGGCGATCTATCTGGTGGCGCCGGACTTGTTCGAGACCCGCTCCGGCCCGGTCCGGGTGGTGTGCGAGGGGCTTGCCTTCGGGCAGACCATCCAGCGGCCCGCCGGGATCGGCTTCCCGCCCAATGACTGGGATGGCCGTCCCAGCCATGCCGTCTGCATCGAGGTCAAGGACCAGCCTCTGCTCGATCTCTACCGGCAGACCCTGTTGCGGGCGGTATAACGAAATTGCGGACGAGACGTCCGCGGTCCCAGCCGCCGTACTGCCCTTGCGAACCTTACCAGGTTTGCGCTGGAAACGCTGCGGCTGGGACCGCGGACATCTTGTCCGCCTCTTAGTTTGTCGCCAACCACGCCTCGATGCCCCTCGCCGCCACCACCCCGGTGGCGAAGCAGGCCTGCAGCAGGTAGCCCCCGGTCGGCGCCTCCCAGTCCAGCATCTCGCCGGCGACGAAGACACCGGGAAGCTTTCGCAGCATGAAATGGCCGTCGACCTCGTCGAGCACGATACCGCCGGCGCTGGAGATCGCGCGTTCGAGGCCGCGCTGCGCCGTCACCTTCAAGCGAACATGCTTGATCAGACGGGCCAAGGGGACGGGATCGCGCGGCAGCATGTTGCCGGTGGCCTCGCGCAGCAGGCCGATGGCCGCCGGCGCCAGCTTGGCGGCCTTGCGCAGATAGGTCGAAAGGGATTGGCTGCCCTGCGGCCGTTCGAGCAGGCGGGCCAGTGCCGCTTCGTCGAGATCGGGGCGCAGGTCGATGCCGATCTCGGCATGGCCGTGTGTGGCGATCGCGCTGCGGATGACAGGGGAGAGCGCATAGATCACGCCGCCCTCCAACCCCTGCTCGGTAACGACGGCCTCGCCGCGGTGCGTGGTGCCGGCGATGGAAATGGCAATGCGCTTCAGCGGTTCGCCAGCCGATTTCTCCGCATAGGCCCGGCTCCAGGTGATTTCGGCACCGCTGTTCGACGGCGCGAACTCGGTGACGGTGACGCCGCGGCCGCGCAGTAGCGGGACCCAACCGCCATCCGAACCCAGGCGCGGCCAGGAGGCACCGCCGAGGGCCAGCAGAGTCGCGCGGGGCTTGCGGCTGACGGCGTCGCCGTCCGGCCCGCGAAAAATGAGCGTTCCTTCGTCATCCCACCCCGTCCAGCAATGGCGGCTGTGCAAGGTCACGCCCAAGCGTGCCAGCCGGGCCAGCCAGGCCCGCAGCAGCGGCGAGGCCTTGAAGCTTTCGGGAAAGATCCGCCCGCTCGAACCGACGAAAGTCTTTTCGCCCAATCCCTCGGCCCAGGCGACCAGATCGCCGGGTGCAAAGGCACGCAGGGCGGGTTCTAGGACGCCGCGGGCCGGGCCATATCGGGTCAGGAAGCGATCGAGATCCTCGCCATGGCTGAGGTTCAGCCCGCCGCGCCCGGCCATCAGGAACTTGCGGGCCGGCGAGGGCATGCGCTCATAAATAGCCACGCCATGCCCGGCCTCGGCCAGCTTTTCGGCGGCGATCAGGCCCGCCGGCCCGGCGCCGATGATGACGATGTCGCTGCTATCGGCCACGTCCGTCTTTATTTCCCATTCGCGTTGTGCTCACTGCCCTCATGGCATTCTCCTTCCGGCAAATCCAATATTTCGTGGCGGTGGCCGAGAATGGCGCGGTATCGCGTGCCTCGCACGAGCTTTCGATTTCGCAATCGACGGTGACGGAAGCCATCCGAGAATTGGAGGGTGATCTCGGCTTTCCCCTGTTCGATCGGCGCTCCCATGGCGTCGAGCTCACGCTGAAGGGGCACCAGTTCCTGCGCCATGCCCGCAAGATCCTCTCCGAGATCGCCGATGCCCGCCGTGCCTTGCGCTCGGAAACGGCGCCGATCGAGGGGCGCCTTGCCGTCGGAGTGACGCCTTTGGTGGCCGCCTATGTGCTGCCCGATCTGCTGGCCCGCTTCCGCCGCGCCTTCCCGCATGTCGCTGTTGATATCATCGAGGACAGCCGCGACTATCTCGACCATCTGCTGGTGGGCGGCGAGCTCGACGTTGCCGTGATGGTGGCGGGCACCGAGCGCAGCTCCGCCGCCCTGCATGTGGAGACGATGGAAGCCTCGCCCTATCGTCTCTGGCTGCCGATCGGCCATCGCCTGGCGGAGGCCGAGAGCATCGGCATCGTGGATCTCGCCGAGGAACCCTTCGTGCTCCTGATGCTCGACGAGATCGCCGAGGCTGCCGAATATGCCTGGCGGCGGGCCGGTGTGCGGCCGCCGGTCGCCATCCGCACCCGCTCGGTCGAGGCCGCCCGCAGCCTGGTGGCGACGGGGGCCGGCGTCGCCATCCTGCCCGACCTCACCTATCGGCCCTGGTCGCTGGAAGGCGACAAGATCGAGGCCCGCGACCTTGCCGAGGCCCTGTCACCGGTGGAAGTGGTGATCGGCTGGCGGCGCGGCTCGCCGCTCGATGCCATCGCCACGCAGTTCGTCGCCGTGGCGCGCACCTATCGGGCGGGGAGAGGGCGCAGCTAGAGCGTTGTGCAGCTCGACGGAACGTCGAGAAGCGCCAGGATGCGTCAGGCCCAAGAGCTTAGGAGATAGGCATTTCGGTCGAAGCGACTTTGCTCAAGGCAGCCGAAATGCAGCGAAACGATCACTCGGCGATGATATCGGAAAAACCGATATCATCGATCTCCCGAATGGTGTGGCGCCTGTGGCTTTTCCAAGGCATGCTCGCCGCAATCAAGAATTCGCCCTGTATTCGAACGGACGGCAACCAGAGGAAAAGCATCATGTCCAGGCTTAGATGGGTTGTGGCGTTGGCGGGTATTACGGCAGTAGCCGTACCGGCGCTCGCCAAGGAGATCGGCAAGGGGGAGGGCCAGCTCAACATCGTGGCCTGGCCCGGCTATATCGAGCGCGGCGACACCGACAAGAGCTATGACTGGGTCACCGATTTCGAGAAGAAGACCAGCTGCAAGGTCAATGTGAAGACCGCCAGCACCTCCGACGAGATGGTCGCCCTGATGAATGAGGGGGGCTACGACCTCGTCACCGCTTCGGGTGACTCCTCCCTGCGCCTGGTCGCCGGCAAGCGCGTGCAGGAGATCGATACCTCGCTGATCCCGAGCTGGAAGACCGTCGACGAGCGCCTGCAAAACGCGCCCTGGCACACGGTCGACGGCAAGCATTACGGCGTGCCCTATCAGTGGGGCCCCAATGTGCTGATGTACAACAGCGACGTGTTCAAGGAAGCGCCCAAGAGCTGGAGCGTGGTGTTCGAGCCGCAGAACCTGCCGGACGGCAAGCCCAACAAGGGGCGCATCCAGGCCTATGACGGTGCCATCTACCTCGCCGACGCCGCCCTCTATTTGATGAGCAAGAAGCCCGAGCTCGGCATCAAGGATCCCTATGAGCTCAACGAGGACCAGTACAAGGCGGTGCTCGAACTGGTGCGCCAGCAGCATGCCTTGATCCAGCGCTATTGGCACGACGCCAACATCCAGGTCGACGACTTCAAGAACGAAGGCGTGGTCGCTTCCGGTTCCTGGCCCTTCCAGGTCAATCTGATGCGGGCCGACAAGAAGCCGATCGCCTCCACCGTGCCGGAGGAAGGGGCGACGGGCTGGGCCGATACCACCATGATGGCCGCCGATGCCGCCAATCCCAATTGCGCCTATATGTGGCTCGAACATTCGATCCAGCCCAAGGTTCAGGGCGATGTCGCCGCCTGGTTCGGCTCGCTTCCCTCCGTTCCGGCGGCCTGCAAAGGCAATGCGCTGCTGACCGATACGGGCTGCGCCACCAACGGTTTCGACAATTTCCCCAAGATCAAGTTCTGGCGCACCCCGGTGGCCAAATGCACCACGCAGAGCGCCTGCGTGCCCTATTACCGCTGGGTCACGGATTATATCGCCGTGATCGGCGGGCGTTGAGGCAGGCGCGCGCGACGAAGGCGCTTATTCGGAAATACTCGAAGTGCTATCTTTGTCATGCCCGGACTTGATCCGGGCATCCAGCGGCCCCGCCCACAGCGCTCGTGGGGGCTGGATTGCCGGGTCGAGCCCGGCAATGACAAAGGTCGAGCCAATTCGATTAAGAAAGCGCGTCAAGACAAAGAGTTAGAGAGAAAGTGCGATCCACGGAAATCGCACTTTCTCCAGGGCATGCCGATCTGAAGATCGGCGTACCAGCGCCTTGCCTTTGTGCCCGTGCGGGTCATGAAATTTTCGTCCAGACAGAGGCGGCTGAACCAGCCCAGGTTGTGTCCCCCGTCCTTGAGGTATCCTCATGGCTGTAACCAGCACCACTCCGGCCGTCTCGTTCCGCGGCGTCCAGCGCCATTTCGGCAGCGTCAAGGCGGTCGACGGCGTCGATCTCGACATCGCGCCCGGCGAATTCTTCGCCATGCTGGGGCCGTCCGGCTCGGGCAAGACCACCTGCCTGCGCCTGATCGCGGGCTTCGAGCAGCCGACCGGGGGCCATATCGAGATCTTCGGTGAGGCGGTGGAGGGCATGCCGGCGTATCGGCGCCCGGTCAACACCGTCTTCCAGGACTATGCCCTCTTTCCGCATTTCAACATTCTCGACAATGTCTGCTACGGCCTGATGATCCGCGGCGTCGCCAGGCAGGAGCGCTACCGCCAGGGACGCGAGGCCCTTGCCATGGTCAAGCTCGCGGGCAAGGAAGACCGCCGGCCCGGACAGCTCTCGGGCGGCCAGCGCCAGCGCGTGGCGCTCGCCCGCGCCCTGGTGGTCAGGCCCAAGGTACTCCTGCTCGACGAGCCGCTCGGTGCCCTCGACCTCAAGCTGCGCGAGGAGATGCAAGGCGAGCTCAAATCGCTGCAGCGTTCCCTCGGCCTCAGCTTCGTGTTCGTCACGCATGACCAGGGCGAAGCCCTGTCCATGGCCGATCGCGTCGCCGTGTTCAACGAGGGGCGCATCGCCCAGGTCGGCAGCCCGCAGGACATCTATGAGCGGCCACGCACCCGCTTCGTCGCCGATTTCGTCGGGTCGTCCAATGTGATCGAGCCGGACCGGACACAGAGCTGGATCGGCATGAGCAGCGCGGCCAGCCTGCGGCCGGAAAAGATCACCCTGCTACCGCAGGGGGTCGGCGCCGCCGGCGATGCCGTGGTGGTGCCGGGCACCGTGACCCAGGTGCTCTACCATGGCGCCGTCAATCGCCTGGAATTGCGCACCGATGACGGCGCCCGCCTCAGCGCCGCCATTCCCGCCGCCATCGGCACGCCGCCCGAACAGGGCGCGGCCGTGCGCGTCAGCTTTCCCCGCCAGGCCCTGCACCTGATGGAGGACGCGTGATGAGCCTCGCTATCCTCCCAGCCCCGCGGGACGGTCTTCTGCGGCGCATCTCGGATGTGCTGGTCGCCCGGCGCGGGCTCTATCTCCTGCTCCTGTTGGTGCCGCCGCTGCTCTGGCTCGGCATCGTCTATCTCGGCTCGCTCTTTGCCCTGCTGGCGCAGAGCTTCTTTTCGATCGACGAGTTCTCCGGCACCATCGTGCGCGAGCCCTCGCTGAAGACCTATGGCGAATTGCTGTCGCCCTCCAATCTCGACATCATCGTGCGCACGGTGAGCCTTTCGGCCGTGGTGACGCTGCTCTCCGCCGTGATCGCCTTCCCGATCGCCTACTATGCCGCCCGCTATGCCCGCGGTCGTATCAAGGCGCTGTTCTATATCGCGGTGATGATGCCGCTGTGGTCGAGCTATCTGGTCAAGGTATATGCCTGGAAGCTGCTGCTGGCCAAGGAAGGCGTGATCGGCTGGATCATGGCCAAGCTTGGTTTGGCCTGGTTGCTGGAGGCCTGGCTGTCGCTGCCTATCCTGGGGGGACCCTCCCTCTCGGTGAGCTATACCGGCATGGTGCTGGTGTTCCTCTATCTGTGGACACCCTTCATGATCCTGCCGGTACAGGCGGCGCTGGAGCGTGTGCCCGGCTCCCTGATCGAGGCCTCCGGCGATCTCGGCGCCAGCCCGGGCCAGACCTTTCGCAAGGTCATTCTACCCCTGGCCTTTCCCGGCCTGGTGGCCGGGGCGATCTTCACCTTCTCGCTCACCCTCGGCGACTACATCGTGCCGCAGATCGTCGGACCGTCCTCGCTGATCCTCGGCCAGGTCGTCTACACCCAGCAGGGCACCGCAGGGAACATCCCGCTGGCCGCAGCCTTTTCGGTGGTGCCGGTGCTGATCATGGGCATCTTCCTCACCGTCGCCAAACGATTGGGGGCCTTCGATGCGCTGTGATCGCAAAGAGAGCGCGGGTATCGTGCCCATGAATGCTAGCTCAAGGCGCAAAGACGCAACGTCAGCCACCCCTTCGCCCCGTACTTACGGGGAGAAGGTAAGGATGAGGGGCGGCGCGACCGCACAAAATGACGCGCTCCGTAGCCCCTCACCTCTATCCTCTCCCCGTAAGTACGGGGCGAGGGGACTCCTATGTCGCGCTCTTTTGTCAGGCCCATCATCTCGTACGACCGGCGTATCGGTGCCCGCCGGCATTCGGCCTGCGGCAACCCTGTCGCCAGCTATCGGCGTTCCGGCGAGGGCACCATGACCGAGAACCGCTCACCGCTGGGCCTGCGCCTTGCCGCTGCCGCCGGCCTGCTCTTCCTGCACCTGCCGCTTCTCTTCATCATCCTCTATGCCTTCACCACCGAGGAGCGCAGCTTCGAGTTCCCGCCGCCGGGTTACACGCTGAAATGGTTCGGCGTGGCCTGGAACAGGCCCGATGTCTGGGCTGCGCTGGGGCTTTCAGTGAAGGTCGCGCTGGTCTCGACCTTCCTCGCCATCATTCTCGGCACGCTGGCGGCGGCAGCCTTGTCGCGCACCCGCTTCTTCGGCCGGGAAGCCATCTCGCTGTTGCTGATCCTGCCGATCGCCCTGCCGGGCATCATCACCGGCATTGCGCTGCGGGCCGCGTTCAACCTGGCCGATATCCCGTTCTCCTATTGGACGATCGTGCTCGGCCACGCCACCTTCTGCATCGTGGTCGTCTATAATAATGCCGTGGCGCGTTTCCGCCGCCTGTCGCCTTCGCTGATGGAGGCCTCGATGGATCTTGGAGCCGACGGCTTCCAGACCTTCCGCCATGTCGTGCTGCCTTCGATCGGCACGGCCCTGCTGGCAGGCGGCATGCTGGCCTTCGCCCTGTCCTTCGACGAGGTGATCGTTACCACCTTCACCGCCGGCCAGCAGCAGACCCTGCCGATCTGGATGCTGTCGGAACTGATCCGGCCGCGTCAGCGCCCGGTCACCAATGTGGTGGCGGTGATCGTCATCCTCGTCACCGCTCTGCCGATCCTGGCCGCCTATTACCTCACCCGTGAAGGCGAAAACGTCGCCGGCTCCGGCAAATGACCAGGCCTCTTGAGCAAGGTGCGATCTCTCAATCGCACCTTGCTCAAACTCTTTGTTTTGACACGTTTTCTTAAGCGAAAAGTCCGTCGACTTTTCTGGAAAACGCTTCTGGAATGCCCAAGGAGATCGCCATGCTCGATACCAAAATGCTGATCGGTTCGAAATTCGTGCCCGGCACCGAGGCGCCGGAAAAGGTGCTCAATCCCAAGACCGAGGAGACGCTGGTCGACCTTCCCGAAGCTTCCGTCGAACAGGTCGACGAGGCCGTGGAGGCGGCAGCTGCGGCTTTCGCCGGCTGGTCGCGCACCACCCCGGCCGAGCGCTCGGCCCTGCTGCTCAAGCTGGCCGATGCGATCGAGAAGGATGCCGAGGCCTATGCCACGCTGGAGGCGCTCAATTGCGGCAAGCCGCGCATCCGCGTGCTGCAGGACGAGATCCCCGGCGTCGTCGATTGCTTCCGCTTCTTCGCTGGCGCCGTGCGCAACATGCACGGGCTGGTCGCCGGGGAATATCTGGCCGGGCACACCTCGATGATCCGGCGCGATGCCGTCGGCGTGGTCGGCTCGATCGCACCCTGGAACTATCCCCTGATGATGGCGGCCTGGAAACTGGCGCCGGCCCTGGCGGGCGGCAATACCATCGTGATCAAGCCGTCCGAGCAGACGCCGCTGACCCTGCTCAAGCTCGCCACCAGCATTGCGGAGATCTTTCCGGAGGGCGTGGTCAATGTCGTGGTCGGGCGCGGCGAGAGCGTCGGCAATGCCCTGATCCATCATCCCAAGGTCGCGATGGTGTCGCTGACGGGTGATATCGCCACCGGCAAGAAGGTGCTGCAGGCCGCCGCCAAGACGGTCAAGCGCACCCATCTCGAACTCGGCGGCAAGGCGCCGGTGATCGTGTTCGACGATGCCGATCTCGAGGCCGTGGTGGAGGGCGTCAAGCTGTTCGGCTATTACAATGCCGGCCAGGACTGTACCGCCGCCTGCCGCATCTATGCCGGCAGCAAGATCTACGACAATCTGGTGTCCGAGCTCGCCGGTGCGGTGAAAGGGCTGAAATACAACCAGCCCAACGATGACGAGAACGATATCGGCCCGCTGATCTCGGCGCGACAGCGCTCGCGCGTCGCCTCCTTCGTCGAGCGGGCCACCGAGCACAAGCATATCGAGATCGCCACGGGCGGCCACCAGGCGGCGGGCAAGGGCTTCTTCTATGAACCCACCGTGGTCGCAGGGGCCCTGCAGAGCGACGAGATCGTGCGGCGCGAGGTGTTCGGGCCGGTGGTCTCGGTGACGCGCTTCGGCGATGTCGAGGAAGCTCTCGGCTGGGCCAATGATTCCGACTACGGCCTGGCCTCCTCGGTGTGGACCCGCGACATTTCCAGGGGCATGCAGATGGCCTCGCGCCTGCAATATGGCTGCACCTGGGTGAACTGCCACTTCATGCTGGTGAGCGAGATGCCGCATGGCGGCGTCAAGTCCTCCGGCTATGGCAAGGACCTGTCGATGTATGCCCTGGAAGATTACACCGTGGCGCGCCACGTCATGGTGAAGATGGGCTGACGCTCGCTTTCGCAAACCGAGCGGGGATGTAATGCGGTCCACTTAGGCAGGAGCCACTGCGAGTTTGTCATAGCCGGGCTTGACCCGGCTACCCAGAAAGCCGCACGCACAAATCGTCGGGGAGTTGGATTGCCGGGTCAGGCCCGGCAATGACAAGGGGCGAGCAGATTCGAAAATGCTTAAGTGAACCGCATTAGGGCAGGGATGGGCCCTGTCCCAGGCAAGGTCCGCCCCTTCCTTTTGGACAGCGATGCCAAGTTCGGGCATGGTCTGGTGTTGTGCATGGAACAGCCTGCGCAAGCCATTGATTTCATCATGCCTTTTTCATGAACGAGGTGATTGCCATGGAGCTCGGGAAACGGCTGATCCCGGTAGCGATACTGGTCGGTGCCTTGTGGGCAATGCCGACGATCGCGCCAGCCAGGACGGCGCCGGCCGCCGTCGAGGCGCTCTGGCAGAGTTGCCGGGCCATCGCAAAGGACCCGGCAGCCAGCGTCAAAGCCTGCACGCAGTTTCTCGATCTGCCCGAGGGACGGCGAGAGCAGTTTCGCACCTATGCCTTTTCCAACCGTGGCAACGCCTATGTCAGCCTGCAGCGCTATGACGAGGCGCTGGCCGATTTCGTCGAGGCGCTGCGCCTCGATGCGAGGAACGAGACGGCCTATGTCGGCCGTGGCAACGTGCATTTCTGGCGCGGCGAAAACGATCTGGCCCTCCAGGATTTCGGACAGGCCATCAAGCTCGATCCGCGCGATGCCAATCCCCATCACGGCCGCGGCAACGTCTATTTCAACCAGGGCCGCTACGAGGAGGCGATCAAGAGCTATAGCGAGGCGATCCGCATCAACCCGAAGTTCTTCAACGCCTATAGCGGCCGCTCCAATGTCTACGCCGAACTCAAGCAGACCGACCGGGCGATTTCGGATCTCTCCCAGGCGCTCAAGCTCAATCCGACCTATGTCAATGCCCTCGTCAATCGCGGCAACAACTACGTACTCGCCAAGCGCTTCGACGAGGCGATCGCCGACTACGACCGTGCTCTGGCCCTCCAGCCGGATACCGTCCTCGCCTGGAGCGGGCGGGCCGGCGCCTATGGCCTGAAAAAGGACTATGAGCACGCAATCGCCGATTTCACCAAGGCGCTGGACCTCGATCCCTCCTATCTCAACGCGCGTTACGGCAGGGGCCAGGCCTACAAGGAACTCGGCAAGCTCGACCTGGCCGCGGCGGATTTCCGCAACATCCTCGCCCAGAAGTCCGACTTCCTGAACACGCGCGACCTGCTGGCCGCCGTCGAGAAGTCCGGCGCGGCAGCATCCGTTCCGCCGTCCGGCGCCAATGTGGCGCCCATGGCCGGCGCGCTCGCGGCCATCAAGGCGCAGCGCCGCGTTGCCCTGGTGATCGGCAACGCCGCCTATCCGCAGGCTCCCCTTGCCAATCCCCACAACGATGCCGCCGATGTCAGCGCTCGCCTGAGCCAGCTCGGCTTCGAGGTGGTGACCGGCTACGACCTCACTCTCGCGGGCTTTTCCGACACGGTGGAGCGCTTCGTCGCCAAGGCGCAGGGCGCCGATGTCGCCGTCTTCTACTATTCCGGCCACGCCATGCAGGTGGATGGCGAGAACTGGCTGCTGCCTGTCGATACCAGGGTGCGCAGCCTGTTCGATGTCCAGCAGTTCAACGTGTCGCTGCAGCGTCTGCTGCAGACCGTGGATACGCAGGCCAAGACCACGCTGGTCTTTCTGGACGGCTGCCGCAACAATCCGTTTGCCGATGCCCTCAAGGCTCAGCTGAAGGCGCGGAATCGGGCCTATGCGGAGACGCGCGGGCTTGCCCGCATCACGGTCGATTCGCCCGATACGCTGGTGGTGTTCGCCACCCAGCCCAATGACGTGGCGGCGGACGGCACCGGGCGCAACTCTCCCTTCACCCGCGCCTTTCTCGACAATGTCGGCGCGCCGGGTGTGGAGGTCGAAACCCTGATGAAGAGGGTGACGGCCGAGGTGAAGGAGGCGACGGGGGACAAGCAGCGTCCGGAGCGCCTGTCGGGCTTGACCACGGAATTCTACTTCGTTCCCCCGAATTAATGTGCGTCCGTTTCGAGCCAGCTTGCCCGACGCGACAATTCCGTCATGATATCGTCAACCATAAACGGATTGGGAGGAATCATGACGGCGGTTTCGTCTGAGCAAAGGCCATGGTTGGCGGCCTATGACGGAGACATGAAACCGCATGTCGGGGAGGTGCCCTACAGATTGCTGGGCGACATGATCGTCCAGAGTGCGCGCGAGACCCCGCGCAAGACCGCCTACACCTGCGTCATGCCCAACGGAATGCATGGCTCGCTGAGCTTTGCCGAGGCCGATCGACTGTCGGATCAGTTCGCCGCCTATCTGCACGCCGAGCTGAAACTGCCGCCGGGCTCGCGCGTGGCCATCCAGGCGCCCAATGGGCTTGCCTATCCGGTGGTCGCTTTCGGCGTGTTCAAGGCAGGCTGCGTACTGGTCAACGTGAACCCGCTCTACCTGGCCGAGGAGGCGGGCGCTGTCTTCGCCGATGGCGGCATTTCGGTGCTGGTGGTGATCGACATGTTCGCCGACCGCACCGCCAAGACCCTCGCAACGGTGAAGGTGCCGCATGTGGTCCTGATCGGCGCGGCCGAATTCTTCCCGGGCTGGCCGCGTACCGTGATCGGCCTGGTGCAGAAACATGTACGCAAGGAGATTCCCGCCGCGACTTTCCCGCATATCCGCCTCAGGCAGGCCCTGGCACTCGGCCAGGCCAAGCTCGCGCGTGGCTTGAAGGTCGCGGACATCACCGCCGGCATGGACGCCTCGGCCACGGCCTGCCTGCAATATACCGGCGGCACCACCGGGGTGAGCAAGGGTGCCATGCTTACCCACCGCAACCTGGTCATGAATGTCCTGCAGGTGCTGGCCTTCGGGGGCGGCGCCTTCACGCGGGACGATGTGATCATGACGGCGCTGCCGCTCTATCACATCTTCGCCTTCACCGTGAATTTCCTCACCTTCACGGCGCGCGGCGCCCATGTGCTGATGGTGCCCAATCCGCGTCCCCTGAGCAATCTGCGCAAGGCTTTCGAGAAATATCCGGTCAGCTACATCACCGGCGTCAACACGCTCTATAACGGCCTGCTGAACGAGGCCTGGTTCACCGCCATGCCCAAGCCCCATCTCAGGGTCTGCATCGCCGGCGGCACGGCCCTGCAGGCTGCGGTCGCCGAGCGCTGGCACAAGGCCGTCGGCGTGCCGGTGGGGGAGGGCTACGGCCTGACCGAAACGTCGCCCGTCGTCTGCTTCAACCCGTTCGGGTCGGGGCATAATGGGGCTGTCGGCGTTCCCTTGCCGGATACCGATGTCAAATGTGTCGATGACGATTTCAACGAGGTGGCGCTCGGAATGCCCGGCGAACTCGCCGTGCGCGGGCCGCAGGTGATGGCCGGCTATTGGCGCCGCCCGGACGAGACGGCCAAGGTGATGCGCGGCGATTGGATCCTCACCGGCGACATCGCCGTGATGGATCAAGCCGGCTATTTCCGCATCGTCGACCGGCGCAAGGACATGATCCTGGTTTCGGGCTTCAACGTCTTCCCCAACGAGGTGGAGGACGTGCTGGCCAAGATGCCGGGGATCAAGGAAGCAGCGGTGATCGGCGTGCCAGACGGCGCGGCCGGCGAAGCACCCAAGGCCTTCGTGGTCAGGAGCGATCCCGCTTTGACGGTCGAGGCGGTGCGCGCCTATGCCAAGCAGCATCTCACCGGCTACAAGGTACCGAAATTCGTGGAATTCAGGGACGACCTGCCGAAATCCAATGTCGGCAAGATCCTGCGCAAGGACTTGCGGGGCTAGCAACAAGCGTTTCGGTCCAAATGCGGTTTGCTCCAACTGGGGAATTCGACTGCCTCTGGCGTTGCAGCCCGGCGACATCAGTAATCTCGACGAATGATCTCCGGCCTCGTCGTACGGAATGTCGGGCGACCGCGCTTCCAGCCTCGTATCACGCGGCTGTTCTCGCGTATCGCCTGTTCAGGCGTCTCGCAGTCGATCAATACGATGTCGGCTGCCGCTCCAACCGATAGGCCGGATGCGCGCCGCATTCCGCGCGCTGCAAGGGGACCGATCATGTCGAATACGAGCCGCAGATGCTCGGTGCGCGAAAGTTGAACGACATTGGCATAGAGGTTCGCCATGCGGAGGAGTGAGGCATCGCCAAATGGCGTGAAGGGGTTGAGAATATTGTTGGTGGCGATCGAGGCATTCACGCCCCTCAAGGCCAGAATATGAGTCGGAGCGACCCCACGCGGCACCAGTCGCTCATACTCGCGGCCATTTAGGAACAGGTCGGTGGCTGGTAGGGCCACCACTGCAATACCGGCCTCCCGGAGCCCTGTCGCGATCGCTTCAACCTCATGCAACGGCCGCGCCGAAAGGCTCGTCATGTGTCCGAGCGAAACGCGTCCCTGCCAACCGCGTCGTATCGTTTCCTTCAGGACGACGGGCAGATTGCTCTTTTCGGGTGCGAGATCGAAATCGAGATGGAAGTCGGCAGCGACGCCGTGCGCTTGCGCGAGGTCGAAGATCAGGCTGATTTGTCCAGCCGGATCGGGATCGGTGTAGGGAGCGCCACCCACCAGATCCGCTCCGCCCGCCAGGGCCTCGTTCAACAAACCTAGCGTTTCCGGCTCGTTGGTGAGCCCTTCCTGCGCGAAGGCGCAGATCTCGATATCGATGGCGAACGCGTAATCCCGGCGAACGCGTTTGACGGCTTCGAAGGAGCGCAAGCCGGCGCGCGGATCGACCTCGACGAAGCTGCGCATCGCCATGGTGCCTTGTATGATGGCCTGCTCGACGACGCCAGCGGCCCGTGCATAGACATCCGCCTCGGTGAAGGACGCCTTGGCTCTTGCCGTCTCGCGCACCGCCTCCGCCAAGGTACCCTCGCAGATGCGGCAGCGATCGAGGATACAGGCCTTGTCCAGATGGATGTGGCTGTCGACGAAGCCGCCGCAAGCCAGCGCACCGTCGGCGTCGACGATTTCAACCGCTTCACAGCGAAGTTCTCGCCCGATCGCGACGATCGCCTCATCCCGTATCGCCAAGTGGACCGGTTCCTCACTGGTCGGCAGGCGGGCATTGCGGATAAGCAGGTCGGCTGGGGGAATGTTCATCGTCAAAGACCGATCGCCCCGCCATCGCTGCGCGGATCATGTGCAGCGATGATCGTCCCGTCGGGTCGGAGGCGAATGATGCCGGCATGTCCGCCGAGTTGGCTGAAGGGTTCGATCCGGCCCACCTGATGTCCCCTGTCCGCAAGCTCGGCAAGGAGTAAATCTCCGGCATGGGCCTCTATCTTCAGGCTGTCGCGACTGTCCGAGAAGGTGCGTCCCAGAAGGAAACGCGGCCGGGATAGCGCCGCAAGCGGATCGAGCCCGTGGTCGATCAGCAGCGAAAGCAGCAGAGCGAGGGTCTGCGGCTGTCCGTCGGCGCCTTGAGTGCCGTAGAGCAGGCAAGGACGCCCGTCCTTCAAGGCGATACCGGGGTTCAATGTGTAGAAGGGACGCTTGCCGGCCCTGATGCAGTTCGGGCTCGCCGGATCGAGGCTGAAGGCCGCGCCGCGGTTCTGCCACAGGATGCCGGTGTCACCGGCGACGACGCCGCTGCCCCAGTCGAAATAAAGGCTCTGCAGCATGGCGACGCTCCTGCCCGCGCTGTCCGTCGCCGCCAGGAAGGCCGTGTCGGCGGTCTGGAAGGGGGGCGGCCAAGGCAACGCCCTGTCGAGATCGATCGAGCGTGCCTTCGCAGCCAACCGGCGCCCATCGAGCAACCGCACGATATTCACATCCGTGAAGGTGGGATCGGCGATCGATGGGCGATCGAGGAAAGCCCGTTTCACGGCTTCCACGAGGAGGTGATAGAATTCGGCCGAGGCAGGGTCGAGCCGGCCCAGATCGAAGGAAGACAAGACGCCCATGATGGCAAGCGTCGTCGCGCCTTGCGTCGGCGGCGGCGGCGCAAGAAGGGTCACGTCGCGATAGCGTTGCATAAGCGGCTGCTCACGGAGTGTGCGGGTGCTGGCGAGATCCGCGGCAGTCAGGGGTGAACCGGCGGCCCGGAGGCCCGACGCGATGCGCGCGCCCAGCTCGCCTTCGTAAAACTCGCGCACGCCGCGATCGGCTATGGCGCGCAGCGAACTCGCCAAAGCCGGCTGGCGCTGTATGCCGTCCCGGGAGAAGATCTCTTGGAAGCCAGGCCATTGCGTGACCTCGCTTGCGCGGAAACGATGCCAGAATTCTTGAGAAGGACCGACGTCGAAGCCGTCCTGTGCCAGCGCGACGGCGTCGTCGAGCAGGCCGGTGATGGACAATCGGCCCTGCCAGTGGCTGTGGGAGTGGTCGAGGACTTGTCCCCAACTGTCGACGAGGCACGCCGTCGTCATGGCCGAAAGCGGCCCGCGGAGCGGGATGGCAGGCAGATCGGGGATGAACCTCGCCGCCTGGCCGATACCCAGGAAGACGGTGGCAGAGCCCGCGCGATCGGCAACAAGCCAAACCGCGTCTCCGCCGAGACCACAAAAATGTGGATAGAGGACCGAGAGTGCCGCACTCGCGGCAACCAGCGCCTCGATGGCATTGCCCCCCTGTTCGAGGACCTTTGCCCCGGCCTCTGTGGCGAGCCAGTGCGGCGCGACGACCATGCCCCCGCTCGACGTCGCGTTGTCGCTGGGCCTTTGCCGTGGGACGGTCTTCATGCAATCGCCGCGATTGTGTGAATAGACCTCCAGTCAAGCAAGTTCCGGGCCATCTCTGGCGTAGGCGCGTCCGAACTCTTCCAGGCCCCGACGTCGGTGCACCCGGCGGAAATCCCGGCGATGGGCAGACGACAGCGAAGCGTTCGCAGCGCTGGACAGGCCAACCCAAGGCGTCCGGACGTTGTCTATTCGTGGCGTCGCTGGCGTCCGTCCTCCCTTCCGATCGGCCGGCCTGAGCGCTTTAAAGAGCGGGCGAGGACGCCAGCGTTTCCAGGAAGGTCATGTCCAGGAAGGTCATGCTTCGCCCGGTCGGCATCGTCGAGCCTTGGTATGACGCCAAGACCCTTTGTGCGGGGGGCATGAACCCGATCTCGCAGATCGACAGGCTATTATAGGCCGTGGAGATGTGGCGCGCCGCGCGACAAAAAAGAGCAGATTGCGGCTTTTGATCATCGCAACCTGCTCTTGGACCGTCGTATCCGCAGCAAGTGGAAAGAGCAGGCCGGAAGGCCTGATCCCGAGTCTACTGACGATAATGCTGGATGCGCGTGGTACGCAAACCCGCCAGGCCGTGGCGGTCGATCGAGGCCTGCCAGGACAGGAATTCCTCGGTGGTCAGCACATAGCGGTTGCAGGCCTCCTCGAGGCTCAGAAGTCCGCCGCGCACGGCGGCCACCACTTCTGCCTTGCGCCGGATCACCCAGCGCTGGGTACCGGGAGGTGGCAGGTCCGCAACGGTCAGGGGGCTGCCGTCGGGGCCAATGACATATTTCACCCGAGGGCGAAGAGTTTCGGTCATGGGTACGCTCACACAATTCGAATGACCATGTGAGCTGCAGGCTAGGAGGGCTCGCTTAAAAATTGTTGAAGGAAATTCAGAAAAGTCATTGATCTCGCTTCGATCATTACAATTCGGCAACAAGCTGAATCAGGCCTTAACTTCATTGTCGTCTGTCCGGTTGCCAGGCGCCAGGAAGGGCTTGGCCAGGGCGTGGTAGAGCTTTTCCCGGCAGATGAGGGCCGAGACCCCGTCGGCAATGATGGCGGCCGCGAGCAGGGGCAGCACCATGGCGCGGCTGTCCGACATTTCCGAAATAATGATGACGGCGGTGAGCGGAGCCCTGACCACACCGACGAAATAGCCGATCATGCCGAGAAGCACGATGGCGCCGAGCGGCTGATCGGGAAAGGCGAGGGCGATCAGATTGCCGACTCCCGCACCCGTGGCGAGCGAGGGTGCGAAAATCCCGCCCGGCACGCCGGACAGCACGGTGATCAGGCTCGAGAGGAACTTGGCCGGCCCGAACCAGAGGGGCTCGGCGTGGGATTCCACCAGCCGGCGGGCGACCTCATAGCCCGTGCCCCAGGTGGCGCCCTGGCTGAGTACGCCGAGGATTGCAACCAGGAGGCCGCAGACCAGGGCAAGGCGGATAGGGCGACGACGTAGCGCCGCAATCGGGGCGAGCGCCGTGGCGCCGAAGGCCAGGATCGCCCGCGAGAACAGGCCGCCGGTGATGCCGCCGATCACGCCGGCCAGCGGCGCGATGAGCAGGGCGGCGCCGAGCGGCAGCGCTTCGTGCACGGACCCGAAATAGATGTAGTCGCCGGCAATGCCCAGGCTGACCAGGCCCGAGATCATCACGGCCGCCATGGCCAGCAGAGCGAGGCGCTGGTGGTAGGAGGCCGCGAGTTCCTCGATGGCGAAGGCGATGCCGGCGAGCGGTGTGTTGAAGGCAGCGGAAACCCCTGCCGCCCCACCGGCAATGATCACCGCGGGCGACAGGTCGATCTTCAGCAGGCGATGCATGAAGGCCATGATTGCGGCGCTGATCTGCACCGTTGGTCCCTCGCGACCGACCGAAGCGCCGACCAGGATGGCGCCGACCGTCGCCGCGAATTTGAAGACGGCGACCTTCATGGAGATCAGGCCGGTTGCAACGGCATGACGGGGATCGCGGGCGCCGGCACTTATCTGGGGAATGCCGGAGCCCCGCGCTGCGGGCGCGAAACGACGCGTGAGCCAGGCCAGGAGAGCGAGCCCGAGGGGCGTCACCACCAGTGGCGCATAGGGAGCTTTGGCTACCATCAGCTCGAACAGCTTCGCGGCCTGGTCGGCTGTCCAGGTGAAGGCAAGGGCGACGAGGCCGAGAACGACGGCGCCGATGGTCGTGGCGGTGCGGCGACGCAGCAATATTGGAAGATCGTCAGGAATCATCGGGCAAGCAAAGTCCTTTGCGTCCCTTCTACACCGCCGGGGCCTTGCGACGGCAAGCAAGAATGGCGGATCGTTCTGCAAGGCGCCCTGGCTGGCGCGGGCTGGGGGCAAATTGCCCCTCACCCTGTCATTTCCACTAATCCCTCGCCCGTTCGGCGCTGATGATCCAGGCGCGCGAGTCGAAAAGCACGCCCTCGGCCGTCATATGGGCGTCCAGCAGATCTCGAAGCCGCTGCAGGGGCCGATCCGGTGGTTCGTCCGTGCGCGCGAGCGCGTCCTTCACCAGATAGAGGCCGGCGATGGCATCGAAGGCGGCATCGACATTCGGCCCGTAGAAGACCGGCTCGTTCACTTCAGCGAAGTCGATCGAGGTGAAGCCGGCGGTGCGGAGAAGCGCCGTGGCCACTGCAGGATCCCCGAGTGAAAACGGCTTGCCGGCATCGACGGAAATCACCCCTCCCGGAGCCAGTGCCTGCCTGATGGCGCCCGACCACCTGTTGCGCTCCTGGCTTTGCCACACCATCCATGCCAGGCGCGCACCGGGGCGCAGGGCCCGCGCGATATTGGCGAAGGCGGCGGCCGGATCGGCAAAGAACATCACGCCGAACCGGCTGATGCACAAATCGAAGACGGCAGCCGGAAAGGCATGGTGTTGTGCGTCGCCCTGTTCGAAGGCGACGTTCCTCAAGCCCGCCTCCAGGCTGCGTTGTCGCGCAATCGCGAGCATCTCGGCGGACGTATCGACGCCGACGACACCCGCTTCCACCGCGATGCTGGCGGCTTCGCGCGTGGTCTGGCCGGCACCGCAACCAATATCGAGCACCCGGTCGCCTGGGCCGACACTGGCGGCGGCCCGTAAATGGCGATTATGCCGGGACAATTCCGCGTCGTAGAAATCGGCACAGTCCAACGCCATGAGGTCCATCCGGTTCTGTCGTGGCTATGAGAAGCGCATCCCGCTGCCGAATACTGGACGGCCCGAAGGCCGGAGCATACCAGGTCCTTCGCCACAAACTGATTGCATAATAGGACCAGATATGCAATGTCGAATCCAGTTGCGATATGCAAGCAGAAGGATGGTGTATATGGAATGGGCCGGATCATCCCGCGTCACCGAGAAATCGGTCGCAGTCAAAGGCGCGAAACTTCAGACGCAGGCTTTCGGCGCGCCATCCAGCCCGCCCATCGTGCTGATCATGGGGATGATGTCCTCGATGCTGTGGTGGCCGGAGAGGTTCTGCCGGGACCTGGCCGCTCAGGGACATTATGTGATCCGATACGACCAGCGCGACACCGGCCTCGCCACCCACTATCCGCAAGGCGAACCCGGCTACTCTTTCAGCGATCTGGCCGACGACGTCATGGCGGTTCTCGACGGCTATGGCCTGGAAGCGGCGCATCTGGTCGGCATGTCGATGGGTGGTTTCGTCGCGCAGGAGACCGCATTGCGCCATTCCCGCCGCGTGCTTACGCTCACGCTGATCAGCACCTCGCCGCTCGCGGTCGAGGGACTGCCGCCTTCGACCAAAGCCTATCGGGAGCATTCCGCGGCGGGCGAGGCAGTCGACTGGTCCGATCTCGGGGCCATCGCCGATTTCCTGCGCCGCGATGCTGCCATGCTCGCCGGCACCAGGCATCCGCATGATGCCGAAGCCGTCAGTGCGCTGATTGCGCGCGACATGGCTCGGGCGCCGTCATTTGCCAGCGCCACCAACCATTTCGCGCTGGTGGGCGGGGAGGAACCCGCAAGGCTGAAAGCCTCCGATCTCACGATAGCGGTTCTTGCGATCCACGGTACGTCCGATCCCTTGTTTCCCATTGCCCATGGAGAGGCCTTCACCAAGGCCGTGCCGAATGCGCGGTTGCACCGGATCGAAGGCGGCGGGCACGAAATCCACGACCGGGACATCGACGAGATGGTGCAAGCTATCGCCCATCATGCGACATAACGCATGTCCGGGAGGGCAGTCGCGCCCATCTTTCACGCGTTGAATTCGTAGTAAATTTCGTACAGCGAACCGTGCTGATCGAATACAGCTTGGCGGGCTATTTCACGCTGGCAAAAATAAACTGAAAAGGGCAGGGTGGTCGGAGTCTTTCTCATGTCATCGGAAGAATTCGGCGATGCCTATATGTCACCAGGGTAGTAAAGTTCGCTCTCGGTTGCGGCATTCGCTGATGACAGCCGTCGTCGCCGGTTCGACGATGCTGTCGGCTATGGCGGTCGCTCAGTCGCTCAAGCCGGAGATCGGGCCGTCGCCGCCCGAGGATGCCATGCCGCTCTACAAGGGCGGCGTCGAGAAGGCGATCGCCGGCTTGCCTGAGATCGTTCGTGACGTCAGGGCTCAGTCACATGTCCCCGGTATCGCCGTGGCGGTCGTGCACGGCGGCAAGACCGTGTTCGCAAAGGGATACGGCGAACGCGTCAAGGACGACAAAACCCAGCCGGTCGATGAATTCACGGTGTTCCAGGTCGCGTCGGTCTCCAAGTCCATTTCCGCCACGATCGCCGCGATCGCGATGACCAAGGGCACCATGGCCGGCAAGGCCATCAGTTGGGACGATCGCGTCCGCACCTATCTGCCCGGCTTCCTGCTTGGCAACGACTATGTCTCGAATCAGGCCACCATCGGGGATTTCTTTGCCCATCGTTCGGGCCTGCCGGAAGCGGCCGGGGACGATCTGGAGGATCTCGGCTTTGAGCGGAGGGACATCATCCCGCGACTCCGGCTGATGCCGCTCGACCCCTTCCGGACCTCCTATCATTACGCCAATTACGGCACGACGATCGGGGCCGAGGCAGTCGCCGCCGCCATGGGCGAGCGCTGGGAGGTCCTGGCCGATCGGCTGCTCTTCCAGCCTCTGGGCATGCGGTCGACCAGCTATCTTCACAAGGATTTCCTGGCACAACGGAACCGTGCCGTTCTGCATGCCTTCGAGGGTGGTGAGTTCAAGGCCCGCTATGATCGCGATCCCGACCAGCAGGCGCCGGCGGGCGGGGTTTCCTCCAATGTCACGGAACTGGCGAAGTGGCTGCAATTGCTGCTCGCGGGCGGCAAATATGGCGGCGAAACGCTGATGGCGCCCAAGGCCATCCTGCCGGCGCTGACGCCCCAGGCAGTGGGCGGGCGCGGCGAGACGCTCGATGCGCGCACCAGCTTCTACGGCTATGGCTTCAATGTGAACGTCAATGCCAATGGTCGGACCTCCATGGGCCATTCGGGCGCGTTCCTGCTGGGGGCGGGCACCACCTTCCAGATCCTGCCTTCGGCCGATGTCGGCATCGTGGTCCTGACCAATGGCGCGCCGATCGGCGCCGCCGAGGCCATCGCAGCCCGCTTCATGGACATCGTGCAATATGGCGAGGAAACGCGGGACTGGTATACCCTAATGCATCAGCACATGATGGGCTTTTTCAAGCCGATCGGCGACCTCGTGGGCGAGGCTCCGCCAGCCCATCCCAAACCAGCCAGGCCGCTTGCCAGTTACGCCGGCGCCTATGCGAGCCCTTATTTCGAGGTCGGTACGGTGCAGGTCGAGGGTGACCATCTGGTCCTGCTGCTCGGCCCGCGCCCGATGAAATTCCCTCTCCGCCACTGGGATGGCGATGTCTTTGCCTTGAAGCCCGACGGCGAGAATGCGCCGGAGGGTTCCTTGTCTTCAGTCAAGTTCCAGGGCGAGGGAAGTGGCCCGAGGACGATGGTAGTCAACTACCTGAATGCCGAGGGCCAGGGCAGTTTCAGCCGATGATCGGCTCTCCGTTCCCGCTCTGACCGCCCCAAAAAAGCCCGCTGGACAGCGGGCCTATAGCGTTTTGCGATTTGACGGAGTCACCAAGAATCGCAAAGACGCGTTCACATTTGAACGCGTTTTGCTCCGGAGCATCGTCCCGAAAAGTGGAGGCCGGTGTTCGGCAGGACCGATGCGACAACAAGAAACGACAGCATCAGACTCGATTCCGAAATCGAGCCTGATGCTGTCGGTACGAAAATCACGCTTTCCGGGGCATACCGCCGCGGGGGAAGCGGCGGGATCGTGTCGGCCATGGCGCGCGCATCAGGCATAGCGCTTGGCGCCGGCGACGCAGATCACCACACCGGCGGCCACGGCCCACACCGCCAGGCCGACCTGTTCGTGCAGCAGCAAGGCCGCGAGAGCCAGCGACATGAAGGGCTGCAGCAATTGCAACTGGCCAACAGCGGCGATGCCACCCTGGGCAAGGCCGCGATACCAGAACACGAAGCCGATCAGCATGGAGAACAGCGAGACATAGACGAGGGCCGAAAGGGCCGGCCAGCCGATGGCGCCGAGATCGGCAGGCAGCCACCAGATCGCCAGCGGCAGCATCACCGGCAGCGACAGGATGAGAGCATAGGAGATCACCTGCCAGCCGCCGAGATCGCGCGACAGCCGGGCGCCTTCGGCATAGCCGAGGCCGCACACCAGGATGGAGGCCACCATCAGCCCATCGCCCCAGGCATTGCCGGCGGCACCCTGGCTCAACGCATAGGCGGCCACCATGGCGGCCCCGGCGATCGAGAACACCCAGAAGCCCAGGCGAGGACGCTCGCCACCCCGCAGCACCCCGAAAATGGCGGTGGCGAGCGGCAGGAGCCCGATGAAGACGGTGGCGCGCGAGGAGGTGATGCTCTGCAGAGCAAGCGCCGTCAGCAGCGGGAAGCCGACCACGCAACCGATGGCGACCAGGCCCAGGGAACCCAACTGCGAAGCGCGCGGCCATCTCTGCCTGAGGATGACCAGGAGGGCGATGCCGAGCAGGCCGGCGATGGCGGCGCGTGCCGTGGTCAGGAAAAGCGGCGTCAGGTCATGCACCGCAACGCGGGTGGCCGGCAGCGATCCGGAGAAGATCGCCACGCCCAGGAAACCGTTGAGCCAGCCTGCCGACTTGTCGTCCATTTTTGTATCTTTCGTATTTCGTTTCGTCAGCCGGCAATGCCGCGGACATAGAATTTCGTGTCGACCGCCATGATCGGGAAGCTGGCGGGCAGATCGTGCCGGGCGATCTCGGCAAAGCCGTTCCTCTCGTAGAATCGGTGGGCGGCCAGGAATTTGGCCGTGGTTCCCAAGAAGATTTCCTCGATGCCGCATTCGCGGGCTTCGTCCAGGAGATGGCCGAGCAGGCGCGAAGCCACGCCGTAAGGCCGGCCGCGATAGGGGGCGGCCACGAACATCTTGCGCAAAGCGGCCTGCGCTTTCGCGGTGCGGCCGGGAGCAATATCCTTCAGTCCGATCGTACCGACGATGGCGCCGTCATGTTCCGCCACCCAGAATCCACCCCGGCCGCTCTGATAGAAATCACCGATCGCGTTCAGGTCCGGCTGGTCGCCTGCCGTGATCTCGATGCCGAATTCCTCGCGCTGAATGGGGAGGATGACGTCGAGCACGCCATCCCGGTCGGCCGGTACGAATTGTCTGATCCTGATGGCAGTCGTCATGGGGAAACCTTCGAATAATCGAGTTTGTTGTCCCAGAATTGCGCTGGCATCGACAGGGACAGACCGGTACAATCGATCTGAACTGTACTGGTTCATGGAGAGGTACGGATGCTGGATCAAGTTGGTGGTTCCACGCTGATCGAGGCGACGATGGCGGAGATCCGCCGCCTGATCGCCACGGCGCCCGGTGCGCGCCTGCCCTCCATCCGCCGGCTGGCCGAACGGCAGGGCGTATCCAAATCGACCGTCGTCGAGGCCTATGACCGGCTGGTCGCGCAGGGTGCCGTGGCGGCGCGGCCGGGCTCGGGCTTTTTTGCTGCCGGTCGCATCCGCCCCTTCGCCTTGGCGGAGAGCGGACCGAGCCTTGACCGTGCTATCGATCCGCTCTGGATCTACCGGCAGTCCCTGACCCAGCAGACGAGTGCGCTACATCCCGGCTGCGGTTGGCTGCCCGATTCCTGGCTGCCCGAGGACATGGTGCGGCGCGGGCTTCGTGCCGTGGCGCGCGACGAGAGCGCCAATATCTCGACCTATAGCGTGCCCCAGGGGCTGCGGCCGCTCCGCGAGCATCTGGCCCGCCGTTTCGCGGAGCGGGGCCTGGAAGTGGAGCCTGCCGCCATTCTGCTGACCGATTCGGGCTCGCGCGCCATCGACCTGGTCTGCCGTTTCCTGATCCAGCCCGGCGACGTCGTGCTGGTGGACGATCCTTGCTATTTCAACTTCCAATCGCTGCTGCAGGCGCAGCGGGCCCGCATTATCGGTGTGCCCTACACCCGCCAGGGTCCCGATCTCGAGCATTTCGCCAGCCTGTGCGCCGAGCATCGTCCCAAGCTCTATCTGACCAATGCCGTCCTCCATAATCCCACCGGCGCGACGGTGAGCGTGGGAACCGCCCACCGCCTCTTAAAACTGGCCGAGCAGCATGATTTCATCCTGGTCGAGGACAATATCTTCGCCGATTTCGAAGCCCGGCCTTCACCGAGCCTGGCGGCGCTCGACGGTTTCGAGCGCGTCATCCATCTCGGCAGCTTCTCCAAGACGCTGACGGCGGCCTTGCGCTGCGGCTATATCGTGGCACGGGCCGACTGGATCGAAGGACTGACGGATCTGGCGCTCGCCACCGGCATCGGCTGCAGCGATGTCGCGGCCCAGACCACGCTGCGCCTGCTGACCGATGGCAGCTACCGTCGCCATCTCGACAGTCTGCGCCCGCGGCTGGCCAAGGCAATGGCCGCAACGGCGGAAAGACTGGAGGGCTGCGGGCTGCGCCTGTGGCTCGAGCCGCAGGCCGGCATGTTCCTGTGGGCCGAACTGCCCGAGGGCTTGGATTCGGCGGTGATCGCACGCAAGGCCCTGGAGCGGGACGTGGTGATGGCCCCCGGCAACGTCTTCAGCGTCTCGCGCAACGCCGCTCGCTTCCTGCGCTTCAACGTGGCCCAGTCGGCCGACAAGCGCATTTTCGATGTCCTCGCCGCAGTGATGGAGAAGACGGCAACACTGTCCGGGGGGGCGTGATCTCCTGTTCAGCGCCCGCGCTTGCGTGCCACAAGCCCCGCAGCGAGATAGGCGAGCGCTCCCAGGGCCGTGATCCAGAAACTGGTCGGCCAATCGGTATAGAAGGCCAGAATCAGGCCGATCCAGGCGATGGCGACCGCCAGGACCACGGAGATAATCAACCCTTGGCGGACCCGGTGACTGATCCGCAATGCCGCCGCCGCAGGGGCGACCATCAGCGCGAAGACCAGCAGGACGCCGACGATCTGCATCGCCTCGGCGGTGGCCAGGGCCACGACCACCATGAAGAGGGCTGATATCAGGGATGTCGACACGCCCTTGGCCTCAGCGAGTTCGGGTTGCAGGCTGGCGAACAGGAGGGGCCGCCCGATGACGGCAAGACCGACCAGGCAGAGGAGGCCGAGGCCGGCCAGGATCCAGACCGTGGCGAGGCTGACGCCGAGTACATTGCCGAACAGCAGATTGGTCACCGCCCCGGCATAGGCCTTGTAGAAATACAGGAAGAGCAGGCCGATGCCGAGCGAGAGGGTGAGCACGATGCCGATGGCGACGTCGCGATGGGCGCGTTCCCCCAGCAGGCCGATGCCGATGCCGGCCAGGACGGTAAAGACGGTGAAGCCCACAAAGGGCGAGAGGCCGAGGAGTGCGGCGCCGGTCGCGCCGGGGAAGCCGACATGCGCCAGGGCATGGCCGGCGAAGGTCTCGCCGCGCAGCACCAGGAAATAGCCCACGATACCGGCGACGATCCCCACGATCGTGCAGGCCATGAAGGCGTTGCGCATGAACTCATACTCGAACATCGTGGGGCTTCTTTCCTGGTACCGCCGGCTTCCAGCCGGCTCTTGGAACCGTATCGGTCAGGGGGTGGGAAGAGCCGGCTGGAAGCCGGCGGTCCCGGGAGGATGCCCGTGCTCCCAGGCGTCACCCATCATGCACGTGGCTTTCCAGCTCGCCTTCCTCGGCCATCACGAAGATGCGACCATTGACGCGGGCGACGTGAATGGGCGTGCGATAGAGATCGGACAGGACATGGCGGTTGACGACTTCGTCGACGGTACCGATCGCGGCGCGGCCATGGCCGAGATAGAGCACCTGGTCGACGGCGTTGAGCAGCGGGTTGATCTCATGGGCGCAGAACAGCACCGCGATGCCGCGCTCCGAGGCGACCTCCTTGATCAGCTCGACGATGCCGCGCTGATGGGCCGGGTCGAGACTGGCGAGCGGCTCGTCCATCAGCAGGAGCCTGGGATCGCCGATCAGGGTCTGGGCGATCAGCAGGCGCTGGCGCTCGCCGCCGGAAAGCTGGGAGATCGGCCGGCGGGCGAGATCGGCGGCGCCAACGCGCTCGATTGCGGCCCAGGCCGCTTCCTTGTCGGCCGCGGATGCGAAGGGCCAGCCCCAGCGCGTGCCTTCGATGGCACCGAGCACGAGTTCGTAGCCGCTGAGGCCTGATAGCGCTGCGCTGCGCCGCATCTGCGGCATGTAGCCGATCTTGGGGTTGCCGCGCCGCGGTGCTTCGCCGAGCACGCTGATCCGCCCGGCCTGCGGGCTGACCAGGCCGAGTACGGCTCGCATCAGCGTGGTCTTGCCGGCACCGTTGGGACCGAGCAGGCCGACAAACCGGCCTTCGGCAATGGAAAAGGAGACGCTGGACAGGATCCGGCGCCTCCCGAGGGTCAGGCTGACTTTCTCGAAACCGACAGCACTCACTGCGTCAAACCGGAAAGGGCCAGATCGACCTGGCCGAGCTGTCCGTCGAACCAGGCCTGGATAGCGGTGCCAGCCGGCATGGTTTCGGTGACGCCCACCACCGCGACCTTGTGATCCCTGGCGATCTGCAGGAGCCGCTTCGTGGTCTCGTCGGTGACCTGATTGTTGTAGAACAGGATCTTGGCCGAGCCGTCCTTGAGACTGTTCTCGAAGGCGGCGACCTGGCTGGGGCTCGGCTCGCTGTCATTCATGATCGCGGTCTGGAAATCCTGGTTGAGCATCTTGAGGCCAAGGGCCTCCGCCATATAGCCGAAAACCGGCTCGGTGGCAGTCACCTGCGTGTCCTTGTACTTGGTCTTGATCGCATCGACCTGCTTCGTCAACTCGGAGAAGGAGGCTTCGAACTTGGCGAGATTGGCCTTGTAGTCGGCGGCGTGGCCAGCATCGCGCTTTTCGAGCTCGGCGGCCAGCGCCGTGGCCACGGCGGGGAACGTCTTCAGTTCGTACCACAGATGGGGATTGTCGCCCACTTTGTGTCCGGTGAGCTCGGCGGCGACGATCGCCTTGCGATCGGGATTGGCGGAGGCGGAAAGCAGCTTGTCCATCCACGGGTCATAGTCGGCGCCATTATAGACCACGATCGCGGCGGTCGAGAGCGCGCGCGCAGTGGACGGGCTCGATTCGAACAGATGCGGATCGTCCTCGGGATTGGACAGGATGGAGGTGACCTCGACGTGCTCGCCCCCGATCTGGCTGGCGAGGTCGCCATAGAAATTCTCCGCGGCGACGACCTTGATCTTCTCGGCGGCGGTGGCCGGGTGGGGCATGATCGCTGCCGCGGCCATCAGGACGGCGGCAAACATCATCGAACGCATCGTGATCTCCATGACACTGGAAAGGACAGGCTGCAGGCCCATCGCAAAATCTGAAATGTTATAATGTAACAATCTCTGATTAGTCGGCAGGGCGAGGGATGTCAATCGCGT
This sequence comes from Labrys sp. (in: a-proteobacteria), assembly GCF_047605565.1. Taxonomy (NCBI): domain Bacteria; kingdom Pseudomonadati; phylum Pseudomonadota; class Alphaproteobacteria; order Hyphomicrobiales; family Xanthobacteraceae; genus Labrys; species Labrys sp. (in: a-proteobacteria). The sequence continues at coordinate 18,779 of NZ_JASGFM010000027.1, read as the reverse complement.
CCTGGTTGGCGGCGGTGCGAACGCCGGCCCACCACCGGTTGCGCTTGCCTGTAACCGCCGATACACCTCCGATAAGCCGCAAAGCTGCTACAACGGCATCGAGACCCGTCGCCGATCTCCCTTGAGGGCTTTTCATGCGTTCCCCCATTCTCCTCGTCCTGATGGCCACCACCATGCTTACCGGTACCGCTGAAGCCGCCGAACTCGTCCTAAAGCGTGCCGTGCTCGGCACCGGAGGCGTCGGCTATTTCGAATATGCTGCCGAGGTTTCCGGCAAGGAGACGCTGACCCTGCGTGCCCGGCTCGACCAGGTCGACGACATCCTCAAGAGCGTGCTGATTCTCGATCCGGCCGGCACCGGTTCGGCCACGCTGCCCGGCAAGGCCGGTGCGGACGAGACTTTCGCTTCCCTGCCTTTCGCGAAATCCGATCTCGACAGCATGCCCGCCCTGATCGCGGCGCTGAAGGGGGCCGAAATCAAGCTTTCGGGCCCGCGTAAGCTCGAAGGGCGCATCGCCAGCGTGCAGACGGAGACGGTGACCAGCAAGGACGGCGGCACCATGACCCGCACCCGCGTCTCCGTCTTCTCCGGCGCCGCGATCGAGCAGTTCATCCTGGAAGAGGCCGAAGGGCTGGAATTCAAGGACGCCAGGCTCGGCGAGCAGGTCGAGACGGCGCTGAAGGCCCTGCGCACGGCGCAGGACCGTTCCGGCCGCGACATTTCCATCCAGCTCGCCGAGGGCGGCAAGCGCACCGTGCGCATCGGCTATGTGGCGGAAGCGCCGGTCTGGAAGGCGGCCTACCGCCTGACCCTGCCCAAGGCCGACGAGGACAAGGCGCGCCTGCAGGGCTGGGTCGTCCTGGAGAATATGACGGGCAATCCCTGGAAGGATGTCGAGGTGACCTTGTCCTCGGCTTCGCCGGTGACCTTCCGCCAGGCGCTCTACGATCCCTATTACGTCCAGCGCCAGACCATTGCGCCGCCGGTGAGCCGCACGGCCTTGCCGCGTACCGATGCCGGACAGCAGAATCTGGAATTGAGGATGTCTGGCGGCGCCGGCGCGGACCAGGCTATGAACGACTTGGCGATCCCGGCTCCCGCCGCCGCGCCCGCCCCGATTGCGCCATCGGCGCGGCTTCGCAAGAATCAGGCCTTTCTCGGCCAGGGTGGCGGCGCACAGGAATTCAGGATGGCCGAGCCGCAGGAAGCCGGCAGCGCCGCCGAGGAGAACGCCGCCGGCGCCAGCTTCACCCTGTCGAAGCTGGTCAGTGTCGGCTCGGGCGAGAGCCTCACCATTCCCTTCGTCGATCTCAAAATGCCCTCGCAGGCCGTGGCCTGGTATCAGGGCGGCAGCCGCAATCCCTGGCAGGCGCTGACCTTGAAGAACGACGGCGCCACCTCGCTGCCCGCAGGCTCGGCCACCATCTATGAAGGCACCGAGGCCGGGCCTCTCTTCTCGGGCGAAGCCCAGTTCCCGCTGCTGCCGACCGGCGATTTCCGCCTGATCGGTTTCGGCGCCGACCAGAAGGTGCTGGTCGATTCGGAGTCGAGTTCGGCCAAGGCGATCACCAAGATCAAGGTGGTCGACGGTACGCTCCAGGTCGAGAGTCGCCTGCGCCAGACCACGACCTATCGGGTCAAGAACGGCGCCGGTGAGCTGCGCCATATGGTGATCGAGCAGCCGCGCGTAGCCGACTGGACCCTGGTGGAGCCCAAGGCCGAGGAGGCGACCATCGCCGGCCAGGCTTATCGCATCCGTTTCGACGTCGAGGCGGGCAAGTCCAGGCAATACAAGGTCACGCTGGAACGGCCCGTGGTCGAGGCGATGGCGATTGCCGATGTCACCGGCGAGCGTATCCAGGCCCTGATGGCCGCCCCCGATCTCGATGCCGAGACCAAGGCCCGGCTTGCCACGGTTGCCGAGGCGGCCAAGGCGAGCGACGAGGCACAGGCCGCGACGAGCCGCCTCGAAGAACAGCGCGACGGCATCACCCAGGACCAGGAACGCATCCGCGAAAATCTCAAATCGGCACCGCAGGGTTCCGACCTAGCCCGGCTCTATTCGCAGAAGATGCTGGAACAGGAAAAGGCGCTCGACAAGCTCGATGGGGCGATCAGGGAGGCCCGGGCCAAATATGAGGCGGCCCGCAAGATCCTCGGCGATCGCGTGAGGGCCCTGTAGCGTCGGGAGACAAGACCGGTCCCGCAACGGGGCCGGTCTATGCCGCTTTTTTGACGACCGCCTAAGGGTTGCAATGCTGGCTCAATGCAGCCGGGCAAAATGGTCGTGCCTGCCGGCGAAGATTGAGTCGCGTTCCGCCTCTCGATGTGATGGCAGGCACCGGCGGTGCAGGCATGATCGAGGCTGCATCCGTTTCGGCGGATGCATGGAGCCTGCCTCAGCCGCGATGCTCCATGTGGTCTCGATCGCGAGCGGACGATGGCATGACCATGCGTGACGTATTGCCCTTCTTGCGGGCCTTGAATTCCGATCCCCTCAGTGTGGGCGCCATCGCGCCTTCCGGGCCGGCCCTTGCCGAGCTGATCACTCGGGAGATCACCTCGTCCTCGGGGCCTGTCGTCGAACTGGGGCCGGGTACGGGTGTCTTCACCAGGGCCCTGCTGGCGCGTGGCATACGGGAGGACGAGCTCACGCTGCTGGAGCGGGGCACCGAATTCGTCGAATTGCTGCGTGTGCGCTTTCCCCTGGCCCGCGTGCTGCAGGAGGATGCGGCCAGCCTGGGAGCGCTCGAGCTCTTCGGTGGGCCGATGGCTGGGGCGGTGATCAGCGGGCTGCCGCTCCTCAACCTGCCCCGGGACAAGGTTCGTGCCATACTGGCAGGCGCCTTCGAAATCCTGCGCCCGGGCGGCGCTTTCTATCAATTCACCTATGGCGCCCGCTGCCCCGTGCCGGGGCCGATGCTCGAAGAACTTGGCTTGCGGGCGGTCCGGATCGGCCGGGCCTTCGCCAACCTACCGCCGGCCACGGTGTATCGGATCGGCCGCCGCGGAGCTTCTGCGCCGCGCTGATCTCGCGGCGCGCCAGCCGAATCTTGCCTCAGCGACCCACCAGCTTCTTGACCTGGCGGACACAACCGATGGTGGCGGCCTTGGAGCGGTCGACGATTGCCGAATGGCCCGGCGAACGGGGCTTCAAGCCCATGCGGCGCAAATAGTAATTGGCCCGGTAGACATCCTTGTACTTCCAGTTCGGAAATTCGAGGTTGAGCGACAGGCTGATCGAAATATTGTCGTGATTCTGCAGCCAATGCGCGCCGTGCGTAGGAATATGCACCGCGTCGCCGGGCTGCAGTGTGATTTTGCGCGCCTTCCGCTCGGCTTCCGGCTTGAAGGTGCCGGCCGTGGTCGTCACCGCGTAATAGCGCTCGAGCTCATCCTCGGTGGTGATGCTGCGATCCATCGGATCGCAGACCCAGATGTCCTTGGTGCCGTGAATCTGGGTGAGGACGTTGACCTCGGCATCGAAGTGATAGGGGGTCTTGCGCCGCGGCGAGGTGATGAAGATCAGCATTTCGGTGTTGCTGAGCAGCTTGGAGCCTTCGGGGCCGGCAATCTGGCGAATGAAGTCGTCGAATTCGTCCAGCAGCTTCTTGTAGCGCGGATCGATTTCGATGTGCTTCAAAACCATCCAGGCACCGGCCGTCTCGATGCGGTCGATGACCTGGCGTACCGTCATGTCCGGCTTGGGGACCGAGCCCCATTTGTCGGTGATCGACAGGTCGCCGGCATCCCAATAGAGGTCGCCCGGACGTTTGGCTGCTTCTTCGGCCACATTCACCAGGGCGTCGATCGAAAACAGGGGATGGCTGGCCAGCGGGTGCTGCATCGAGAATGCGGCCTTGTGCAGCAGGCGACGGCATTCCTCGAACGGCTCCACCGTTGACCATTGCTCCGAATGCTGAACAATAGATGGCTTCGTCAGCATGCCTTGTTTCCTCTGAATTGAGCAGAATGTATCAGTAGTTAAGTTCTATTTATTGATTTATCGCAGATTTTTACTTTGTGGGCGAGGCGGATGGAGGAGTCTTTCGGGGGCGTCCAAATCAATCTTTAGTAGGAGGGGAGACCTTCTCTCACTCGCTCGTAAGCCGTATCACTTAAGGGAAGTCGATGCGTTGCCCATGACAAGAAGAACGGTCCGGGCAAGCGCTCGCGACTGGCGTGAACAGGATCGTGCAAGGCGATCGGAGTGCGCAAAGGCACGGTTCGGACCGCAAAACTCGTGCCTTCTGCCGCCAGGCGAACTATACAAGCAAACTATAAAGGCGCGGCCGGCGACGCCTGACTGATCCTGCCGGTTTCGAGGGTATCATGCGGCGTTCGGCACGCTTCTTCACTAGTCTGGTTCTATCGCTGGCGCTCGGCCTGTGCGCAGCCGAAGCTGCCCTGGCCCGCAATCTCGCATTGGTCATCGGCAATGATTCCTATGCCAATGTCACCTCTCTCCAGAAGGCGGTCTCCGATGCCCGCGCCATTGCCGACCAGCTCGAAAAGCTCGGTTATGTGGTGAGGCGGGTCGAGAATGCCGATCAGCGCGGCATGAGCCGGGCCCTGGTGGCTTTCAACGCCGATATCCAGCCCGGCGACCGGGCGGTGTTCTATTATGCCGGCCATGGCTTCGAGATCGGCGGTACCAACTATCTGCTGCCCACGGACGTTCCTTCGGTCCAGACCAATCAGCAGGATCTCATCCGCGATGCATCCTTTTCGGTGGAGCGCGTCATCGACGGGATCCGGGACAGGGGAGCCGGCGTTGCCGTGCTGGTTCTGGATGCCTGCCGCAACAACCCCTTCGCCAATGACAGGTCGCGCTCGGTGGCGGCGACCCGCGGCCTTGCCCGTGTCGATGCGCCGGAGGGCGTCTTCGTCCTGATGTCGGCGGGCGCCAAGCAGGAGGCGCTCGATCGGTTGTCGGACCAGGACGGCAATCCCAATTCCGTGTTCACCCGCAGCTTCCTCGGCGAATTGTCGAAGCCCGGCCAGACCCTGGTCGAGATCGCCAAGAAAACGCAGGTCGATGTGCGTGCCTTGGCCGCGAGCGTCGGCCACGACCAGACGCCGGCCTATTACGACCAGGTCATCGGCGACGTCGTGCTGTCGGACGCGGTGGACACCACCCCCCAGGTGGGGCAGCAGGTCGCCTCGGCGAGCCCGCAAGGCAATACCGGTCCGAACATCCGCACCGAGATCAACACCGTCGGACGGACCGAGGCCGGCAAGGGTGTCTCGATCGGGCCCGGCGTGAAGCTCGGGCCGGGGGTCACGATCGGTGGCAAGGACTCCCGTATCGCCCTTCAGAATCCGGCCAATCCGCCCACGACGGATCCGGCCAAGGCCTTGAATCTCCAGCAGGGCGGTGCGGCGACCGGCCAGCAGCTCGCCCTGGTCCGTCCGGACACCAAGCCGGGCCAGCTGACGCAGCCCATCGGCCGTGCTCCGATCGCCAGCTTCTCGCGCTCCAATGCCGGCTGGACGGTGACATTGTCCCTGCCCGAGCCGGCGACGGCCCTGTCGTATCGGGTCGGCGAGGCCGGCGAGTTCAAGGAGACCGGCCTGCTCGACGTCCTCGACCAGCGTACGGGCGGGCGCATGCCCAATCCATCCTTCTCGATGTCGCCGCGCGCCCAGGCGGGCATCATCCAGGTGCGTTATCGCAGCATCGATGGCGCCGATGTCGGCCCCTTCTCGATTCGCTTCGACCCGGACATCGCCCTTTACGAGGACCAGCGCCGCAATCTCACCTCGATCCAGGGCAGCTGGGTGGAGTTTCGCGATTTCAACGGCGTGCTGGTCTATTTCACCACGCTGGTGAGCTATCGCTGCGCCATCACCGAGGTACGATACGGCCTGAATGGTGCGCCGCCGCTGACCCGCTTCGACCTGCCGGTCTGCAATATGAAGGATCCCTATTCGATCCCCAACAATGCCAAGACCTATCTGAAGTTACCGGGCAGTACCAAGTCGATCAGCGTGCAGGTGACCTGGCGCGACGGCTCGCAGTCCGAGATCAACACGGTGGAGAAGGATTGAGGCCGGGAGATCGGGTGAGGCAAGGTGGATTTTGGGGAAAGTGTCGCGGTACCCCAGAGCAAAGCACGTTCAAGACCGAACGTTTGTTTGCTCCAACTCTTTGGTTCGACGAGTTTTTGCGATTCTTGGGAGCTCCGTCAAATCGTTATAGCTCTTTGCTTCGACGCGCCGTTGTGATTTGAAGTGCTTCATTGAGATCACAAAACGCTTCAGCATTGTTCGGTTCCATGGCCTCCTCCGCTCCCATTCTTCCCGCCGGCTACTCCAACGTGCCGCCCGGCATGCTCGCCAATGTGGTCACCTGCCTCGAGATGCTGCAAAAGCCCAGGCCCAAGCCGGCGAAGCCGCTCGAACGGCCGTTGACGCTGGAGCGGATCGAGAAGCCGGAGTTGAGCGACTATCGCGCCCTCTATCGGGCCGTCGGCGAGGATTGGCTGTGGTTTTCGCGCCTGGCCATGCCGGACGCCGAACTCAGGGCGATTCTGGAGCATCCCGATGTCGAGGTCTATGTCCTCATGGCAGGCAAGCGGCAGCTTGGCCTGCTGGAGCTTGATTTCCGCCAAAAGGGGCAGTGCGAACTCGCCTTTTTCGGCCTGGTGGCGGAAGCGATCGGACAGGGCGCCGGCCGCTTCCTGATGGACCAGGCCCTGGCCAAGGCCTGGGCAAGACCGATCGAGCGGCTATGGGTGCATACCTGCACGTTCGACCACCCCGGTGCGCTTGCCTTCTACCGCCGCTCCGGCTTCGTGCCCTTCGCCTTCGAGGTGGAAGTCTGCGCCGATCCGCGGCTGAGCGGATGCCTGCCGCGCCAGGCGGCGGCGCATGTGCCGCTGGCGGACTTCACCGCCTGAGCTATTTTGCCGGCGTCAGGCGCAGCAGGCGTCCGTCCGAAGCATCCTCGATCAGCCAGATCGCGCCGTCGCGATCGACGGCGACATCACGGATGCGGGCTCCCATCTCCCAGCGATCGGCCTGGCGCGCACCATCCTTGCTGTCGAAGGCGATGCGCACCAGAGCTTCGCCCCGCAGCGCCCCGATAAAGGCGGAGCCCCGCCATTGCGGAAACAGCTTGCCCGAATAGAAGGCCAGGCCGGCGGGGGCGATGATCGGGGTCCAATAGATCACCGGGGCTTCGAATTCCGGGCGGGTCCGGTGCCGAGGGATCGGCACGCCGCTGTAATTGTCGCCATTGGAGACGATCGGCCAGCCATAATTTGCGCCCCTGCGGATCAGATTGAGCTCGTCGCCGCCGCGCGGCCCCATCTCGTTTTCCCACAAGCTGCCGTCGGGGGCGAAAGCCAGGCCATAGGGATTGCGATGGCCCAGGCTCCAGATCTCGGCCTGCACGCCGCCCTGGGCCGCCATCGGATTGTCGGCAGGCGCCGTGCCGTCGAGATTGAGCCTGAGGATCTTGCCGCGATTGGTCTCGGTGTTCTGGGCGGTTTCCGGTTCCATGCGGTCGCCGGAGCTGAGGAAGAGGTGGCGCCCATCGGGAGCAAAGGCGATGATGCCGCCCGGCTGGCCGCCCCCGCCTTTGGGCGAAGCGCGCCAGATCACGGCAAGATCGTCGAGACCCGCTTTGCCGCCCGCCTCTTTCAGCCTGGCTCGTGCCAGGGCGAGTGTGCCGCCGCCGAAGCTTGGTTCGACATAGCTGAAATAGACCAGCCCGTCTCGGGCGAAGCCCGGCGAGGCCGCAACATCGAGCAGGCCGTTCTGGCCGCCGGCCTGCACGCGCGGAACGCCGCTAACCTCAGACTTGGTGCCGGCTGGGGTCACCAGGAACAGCTGCCCGCCCTTCTCAGTGACGAGCATGCGCCCGTCGGGCAGGAAGGCGATGGCCCAGGGCGTGTCGAAACGCGCGACAGTCGTGGTCTTGAAGGGGCGGCTCGGCGAGGCCGGGCTGTTCGCCGCATTCACTTCGGCCAGGGCCAGGCCGGGAAGGGCCGCTATGCCCCCAATGATTGCGGCAGTCAGAGCGATTCGGACGGCATTGCGCATCGATGAGTCCCCCACCGGCCCGTGCAACCTGCCGGCCCGGACCCGGATGCATCAATCTCAGCCGATTGCGTCCTTCCAATGGCCGGACGACGTTGTCCGTCTGCAGCGCAGCGGACAGATATCGCCCTTGCGCAGGATGGCCTCGGCGCAGCGCAGGTTGATCCAGGTCGCTGTCAAAAAGATCACGGCAAAGATCAGGCTCTGGGGTGAAAGATCGATCATGACCATGCCGCGCCGTGCCAGCTGGATGACGAAGGTCGCCGCGACCAGCGCCGAGAAGCCGGCGCCGATCGCGCTGAAGGCGAGGCGCAGGAGTGGCCAGACGGTCGATGAGCGCCGGCGCTCCCACAGGAGAATTCCGAAATTGGCCAGGGGCCCCACCAGAAACACTGCCACGATCGGACCGAAGAAAAGCAGGATCCATTCGAAATTGCACAGAAGTTCGCGGCAGGGCAGGCTGTCGATGTAGAGATAGACACCCCAGTAGAACAGGGCGAGCGCAACGCTCGCGAGGGCATAGGCCAGCAATCCGTTGGAGAAAGCCCTGGTCTGTGACGGCGTAGGAGAGGTCATGGTCCTGTCCTGCTGGCTTGCTCGAGATCATTTAAGTTAGTGAACGAACGCTAACTTAAATGATCTCGAGGCCATCGTCAACCGCATTCGGGTCTTATCGAAGACGACGAGGGGGCCGTGTGCGATCGGACACCAGGCCATCGAAAATGGCGAGAGGCGCCACCGAGCGGATCACCCCGCGTCAGGAGCGGAAAAGGCGGCAATTCTATTCGCGCACCGCGAAAATCCTGCCATTGGCCCAGGCGCTGCGACGGATGTCTTCCTCATTGGCCGGCTCGGCATCTTCCTCATCCAGGAGCGTCAGAAAGCCGTCCCTTGCCGCCAGCCTGTCCGGCGATCTATATCCCCATTCGCATTCCTCGCAATGGCCATAGACGGTGCCTGTGTCAGCACTGCGATAGAGGAACAGCCGGCCCTGACCGCAGCCCGGGCATAGGCCGGCATGGAAATGACAGGTCATGCCGGCCTGTCCGACCCGCTCAATTGCAGCAGGTCCCAGAGATTGCCGTACAGATCCTCGAACACTGCCACCGTGCCATAGGCCTCCACCCGCGGCTCCTCGTGAAATCGCACGCCACGCGCGAGATAGAGGCGATGATCGCGCCGGAAATCGTCGGTATTGAGGAACAGGAAGACGCGGCCCCCCGTCTGATTGCCGATTGCCGCCGCCTGTACCGGCGACGCAGCCTTGGCGAGGAGGAGGCGGGTCTGGCCAGCACCCGGCGGAGCAACCAGAAGCCAGCGCTTGCCGTCGCCGAGGTCGCTGTCCTCGACCACCTCGAAACCGAGCTTGCCGACATACCAATCCCTGGCCTCGTCATAGTCGCGGACGACCAGTGTGACTGCACCCAGATGCTGCGGCATCGTTTCTCCTGTTTTGAAGCGCCGATCGGGGCTGGCCTCCAGCGCACCCGGCCGAGCGCGACAATACGGCATCCCGATGCGGCGGCGAGAAAATTCACGTCGCCTTCGCGGTGTGGCACAAGCTGGCCTGCGTGCCACATGCCAGGATACGCCCCAACCGGATCACTCTTTTATGATTGTTCGCAAAAACCCGCAGGCATGGGAACTCTTCTTCATCATGCGCGGCTCCATCGTGCCGCAGATCTGGCCCCAAATGCTGGTGGTGGTGCTGATCTCGGTTGCGGTGACGCTGCTGGAAACCCGCGGCTTCATGCATGTGCCGCCGATCGCCGCCTTGCCCTTCTCCCTGATCGGCGTGGCGCTGTCGATCTTCTCGGCCTTTCGCAACACTGCGAGCTATGATCGCTGGTGGGAGGCGCGCAAGATCCTGGGGGCTCTGGTGATCGATGCCAGGGGATTGTCGCGCCAGGCCCTTGCCTATCTTGCCGCCGAGCCGGAGGTGGCGAGGCGGCTGGCGCTTCTTGCCATCGCTTTTTGCGATCTGGTCCGCTGCCATTTGCGCGACGAGGCGCCGGACGAAGTGGCGCTACGCCATCTCGACGCCGCCGATCGTGCTGCCGTCACCGCAAGCCGGCACGGGCCGAATCGCCTGTTGCTGCAGATGAGCCGGCTGGTCGGCGAAGCCCTCGACAAGGCACGGATCTCGGCGCAGATGGCGCAAGTTCTCGAGGAGAGAATTTCGGGGCTCTCGACCGACCTGACCGCGGCCGAGCGCATCAAGCAGACGCCGCTGCCCTTCGCCTATTCCCTGCTGCTGCACCGCACCGTCTATCTGTTCTGTTTCCTGCTGCCCTTCGGCCTTGCCGACAGCATGGGCCTGTGGACGCCAGTGATCGCTGCCATCGTGACCTACACCTTCTTCGGTCTCGACGTGCTCGGCGACGAATTGGTGGCGCCCTTTGGCGCCACACCGAACAGCCTGCCGGTGATGGCGATCTGCCGGACCATCGAAATCAACATTCTGGAGGATCTCGGCGAGACCGACCTGCCCGAGGCACCCACGCCCGTTGATTTCGTGCTGAGCTGACATGAAGGCAGGGCCTGATCGAGCGATCTGCGCCCCGACTTCAAGGCAAATCGAGCAAGCGCCGATCTGGCCGGGCTTACGAATGCTGCGGAGGGTCCTGGCGCACGGTTTCGAGCTTGATCGTCGGCTGGGTGTCCTTGCCTTCGACCGACTTGCCGCCGACGACGGAGCCGAGCAGGCCGCCCAGGGACTGGCGCTCGGTGTAGAGCACGATGACGCAGGAAATCGCCAGCGGGATGAGCAGATAGAGCAGGCGGAACATCAGGAGGGCCGCAATGATCTCAGCCTTGGACTGAATCACCGCAGGATCGCTCGGATTGGCGCCGGCCGGCAGCATGATCAGCAGGAAAACCGCCTCGAACACGCCGACACCACCCGGGGCGTTGGAAATCAGGCCGGCGCAGAAGGAAGCCAGGAACATGCCCAATACCACGAAGAAACCCGGGTTGAGGGCGTCGGGCAGGGCGAAATAGATGATGCCGGCGGCACCGACGATTTCGATGGGAGCGGCGAAGAGCTGCCGGAAGGCGATGGTCGGCTTGGGATAGGCGATCTGCAGCGAACGGATGCGCAGGGGCTTGAGATGCAGGATCGCACCGGCCTGGTAGAGCAGTACGAAGGCCAGCATGGCCAAGCCCAGCATGAAGGCGGCGCTGGGCGGGAAATGGAACAGGCGCGAAAGCAGTTCCGGCTCACCCACCAGCACGATGCCGCCGAGGAACACGGCACCATAGGCGAAGGTGAAGGCACAGAAGGCCGTGACGACGGCAACCTCGGCTGCGTTCAGCCCCATCCTGGAATAGGCCCGGTAGCGCACCAGGCCGGAGGAGAGCACGGAGACGCCGATATTGTGGCCGAGCGCATAGGCGACGAAGGAGACGACCGAGACCACCGGCCAGGACAGCTTCTTGCCGACATGCATCAGCGCGATGCGATCGTACCAGGCCAGCGCAGCGTAGGCGAGCGTGGTGGAGGCGAAGGCCAGCAGGATCATCACGGGGCCGCGATCGACCACGGCCTGCCAGACCTGGCCGACTTCGACGCCCTTGAGCTCCTTGGACAGGAGATAGACCGAGAATACGACGGCGGCGAGCCCGATGACCGGCCAAACATATTCGAGTTTGTTCTTCATCATGTCCGTCTGGGTAAGGGTTCGAACCGGTTGCCGAAACGTGTCATCGCACCATGTCCCGCAAGTAGGTCTCTCTTGATGGGGCGGCAAGGATCATCAAGAGAGACTGCTCGTTATCGGGCATTCGCAGAGTTTCCCGATGAAGCCCATCCGAACGCTTCATCGGGAAACTCTACCTGGTGCCATTAACAACGGGATCGTGTCGAACACAAGACAACCCGATGATGAGCGTCGCAGAACAGTCACGCCGGAGACAGTCCTATTTTTAACGCAACTAACATGTATTTCCCCATGAGGCGCGTTAACTCGCTGTAATTCATGCGTTGTCGGCGATGCGCCGCAAAGCTAGCATCCAATCAAATCGTTTTCCGCGCGGACTGTTCCATGCTTGCACCACCGCCTTTCATGCTGACGACCGGGCCGGTGACGGCCTATCCCGCTGTGCTCAACGCCATGGCCCGGCCTGCCGTCTATGATGGACATCATGCTTTCCAGCATTTCTACCGCTCGGTGGTGGGTAAGTTGCAGGCCGCCTTGCGCCTTTCGAGCCTGCCCCTGATCCTGCAGGGGGACGCATTGCTGGGGCTCGAAGCTGCCGCCGCTTCCCTGATCGGCCGCAAGGACGTCGTGCTCAATCTCGTTTCGGGCGTCTATGGCAAGGGCTATGCCGGCTGGGCCCGCCGCTATGCCAGCGAGGTGATCGAGCTTGCAGTGCCGTTCGACGAGGCGATCGACCCGGAAAGGGTGCGCGAGGCGCTGGCGGCGCGCCCCGATATTTCGATCATCACCGTTTGCCATCACGACACGCCCTCCGGCACGCTCAATCCCCTGGCTGAAATCGGCCGCCTCGGCCGCGCGCACGGCGCCTATGTCATCGCCGATGCCGTTTCCTCCTTCGGCAGCCTGGACGTGCATCCGGAGGAGGCCGCGATCGACATCTTCGTGACCTCCGCGGCCAAATGCCTGGGGGCTACGCCGGGCCTGAGCCTGCTTGCCGTCAGTGAGAGGGCCTGGGAGAGAATCAAGGCCAACCCGGATGCCCCGCGGGCTTCCTTCCTGTCGCTGCTCGACTGGGAACTGGCGGCCGAGGCCGGGCGGGCGTTTCCGGTCACGCCGTCGCTCGCGGAGATTCATGGCCTCGACGCGGCGCTCGACCTTTATCTCCGGGAAGGGCCCGAACGGGTCTGGGCCCGGCATGCCCGTACGGCGGCAGCCGCGCGGGCCGGGCTTAAGGCGCTGGGCCTGCAGCTGTGGCCGGCACGAGAAGCAATTGCCGCACCCTCCGCTACGGTCTTCCGCTTGCCCGAGGGCATTGCGGACATCCGTCTGCGCGATACGCTGCTGGAACGTTACGGCGTGATGCTGTCGCTTGGTCGCGGCGAGACGGCGGGCAAGGTGCTGCGCATCGGCCATATGGGCCCGGCGGCCGAGCCGATGCTGGCCGTGACCGCGGTGGCGGCGCTGGGCGGCGCGCTGAACCAACTCGGCCGGCAGGCCGATGCCGGCACCGGGGTCAATGCTGCGCTTGCCATTCTCAGCCAAGCATCATCCAATCACGCTGATTCGAACGGCTCCTCCCGGGAGGTTGCACATGCCGATCCTGCTTAGCCGCCGCTCATTCCTGCTCGCCAGTGCCGGAACGGCCCTGGCGCTTGGGCTGCCGCATCGCCTGGCTGCCAGCGAAGTTCCGGCCGGTCGCCTGACCGTTGCCGCCGATTCCGAGCCGACCAATCTCAACCCTGCTATCGTTGCTTCGAACGGCGTTTTCTTCGTCGCCAGTAAGGTGGTCGAGCCCTTGGCCGAGGCCGATTACAACGGCCCGGACGGATTGGTGCCGAAGCTTGCCCTGTCCTGGGAGGGATCGACCGATGGCAAGGCCGTCACCTTCAAGCTGCGCCCCGATGTGAAATGGCATGACGGCAAGCCCTTCACCTCGGCCGATGTCGCCTTCTCCGCCCTGGAAGTGTGGAAGAAGCTGCAGAATCTCGGCCGTGTCGTATTCAAGGATCTCGAAAGCGTCGATACGCCCGATCCCCTCACGGCGGTCCTGCGTTTCTCGGCGCCCACACCCTTCCAGCTCATCCGCAACTGCCTGCCGGCCCTGACCTCGGTGTTGCCCAAGCATGTCTTTGCCGGGACCGACATCATGAAGAACCCGGCCAATGAGAAGCTCATCGGCACCGGGCCCTTCAAATTCGTCGAGCACAAGCCGGGCGAATATTATCTGCTCAGGCGCAATGAAGCCTATTGGGCCCAGGGTGAGCCGCACTTCAACGAGATCCTGTTCAAGGTGCTGTCCGATCGCCAATCCGCCGGCGCGGCGCTCGAGGCGGGCGAGATCCAGCTTGCCGCTTTCTCGGCCGTGCCGCTGGCCGATCTCGACCGCATCTCCAAGGTGCCGGGCCTCAAGGTCTATTCCACGGGCTATGAGGCGCTCACCTATCAGATGATCATCGAGATCAACCATACCCGCAAGGAACTGGCGGATCTACGCGTCCGCCAGGCGATTGCCCATGCCATCGACAAGGGCTTCGTTGTGCAGGCGATCTTCCGCGGCTATGCGACTGCGGCCACCGGACCGGTGCCGCAGACCGACAAGACCTTCTACAACCCGGATGTCGAGCGTTACGAATTCGATCCGGCCAAGGCCGAGACCTTGCTCGACGAAGCCGGCTACAAGAAGGGAGCGGATGGCATCCGTTTCCATCTCAAGCTGTTACCGGCGCCCTTCTTCAACGAAACCGTGCAGTTCGGCGCCTATCTCCGGCAGGCTTTGGCCAAGATCGGTATCGATGCCGAGATCGTCTCCAACGATTCGCCCGCCCATCTGAAGGCCGTCTATACCGATCACGCTTTCGATCTGGCCGTCGGCACGCCGGTCTACCGCTCCGATCCGGCGATTTCCACCACCATCCTGTTCCAGAGCGGCATACCGGCCGGCGTGCCGTTCTCGAACCAGTATGGCTACGCCAATCCCAAGACCGATGCGCTGATCGCGGCGGCCGCGGTCGAGATCGATCCCGAAAAACGAGCCGAGCTCTACAAGCAGTTCCAGAAGCTGGTGGTGGACGATCTCGCGCTCATCAACGTGGCCGAGTTCTCCTTCATCACCGTGGCCAGCGAGAATTTGCAGAACGTCTCCAACAATCCGCGCTGGGCGGTGTCGTCCTGGGCGGATACCGCCTTGCCGGAGATGGCACCGTGATATCGTTTCCGGGTGCGCGGACGTCTCGTCCGCTCTTGGAACCGCCACGTTCCCGGGAGACCAAGAGGCGGACGAGACGTCCGCGCATCCGGGAATAATCGCCCGTGATTCCGCGCTTTCTTCGACGGCTGGGTGGAGCCCTGATGGTTCTGCTCCTGGTCGTCATCGGCGCCTTCTTCATGCTCGAATCGGCGTCGGGCGATGCCGTCGATGCCTATGTCGCCGGTATCGGCGGGGCGGATGCGGCGCGGATCGCCGAGCTGAGAAGCGAGTGGGGTCTGGATCAGGGGCCCGCCTTTCGGCTCAAGGCCTATCTGTCGGCCTTGGCTCACGGCGATTTCGGCTGGTCGACCGCCTTTCAGCGGCCGGTGCTCGGCGTCCTGCTCGAGCGCCTGCCGGTGACGCTGATCACCATGGGCTCGGCGTTGGCGCTGGCATTCCTGCTCGGCATCGGGCTCGGCTTCTTGGCGGGCTGGCGCCCGAATGGCTGGCTCGATCGCGTTCTGTCGCTGGGCTCGCTCGCCCTCTACGCCATGCCCGGCTTCTGGCTCAGCCTGGTGTTGATCCTGGTCTTTTCCGTCATGCTGCGCTGGCTGCCGGCTAGCGGCTTCGAAACGATGGCTTCCGGCAAGACGGGCCTGGAACGGGCAGGGGACATCGCCCGGCATTTGGTGTTGCCGGTCGGCGCGCTCGGCCTGCTCTACATGACCCTGTTCCTGCGCCTGTTGCGCGATGGCATGGAGGAGGTCTGGCATGCCGACTTCATCCGGGCCGCGCGCGCCCGCGGCGTGACGGGCTGGCGGCTGGCGTTGAACCACGTCGCTCGCAATGCCCTGGCGCCGGTGATCACCATGCTCGGCCTGCAGTCGGCTTCCCTGCTGGGCGGCAGCGTGGTGGTGGAGAGCGTTTTTGCCATACCCGGCTTCGGCCGCCTGGCGGCCGAGGCGGTCTCTCGCCGCGATACGCCGCTGCTGCTCGGCGTAGTGCTGTTCAGCGCCATCGTCGTCATCGCCATGAACCTGCTGGCCGATCTGGTGCAGGCCTGGCTCGATCCGCGCATCGGCGCCAGCGAGCGTGTCGCATGACCATATTGATGGCCATGCTGCGCAGTGGGGAGGGCCGTGTCGGCCTGGTGTTGCTTGCTTTGTTTGCTGCGCTGGCCTTGACGGCGCCATTCATCTTTCCCGGCGATCCGCTTGCCATCAGTGCGCCGCCGCTGCTTCCGCCTTTCACCGATTCGGCCCACCCTCTGGGAGCCGACCGGCTGGGGCGCGACATCGCCGCCGAGCTCGCCTGGGGTAGCCGTACCACGCTTCTCGTGGCCATCGCTTCTGCGCTCGCCTCGCTGCTGCTTGGCTGTTTCGTCGGCACGCTGGCCGGTTTCCTCGGCGGCTGGACCGACGACGTGCTGATGCGCCTCTCCGATGCCTTCCAGACCGTGCCGGCCTTCCTGCTCGCCATGGCGCTGATCAGCGTGACCGGGCCGAGCCTGCCGGCCGTCGTGCTGGCAATCGGTGCCGGCGCCTGGCCGCAACCTGCCCGCATCGCGCGCGCCGAAATCCGTTCCCTGCGCGAGCGCGATTTCGTCGCCTCCGCCCGTGTTGCCGGCATGCATCCGCTCGTCATCGGCTTTCGCGAGATCCTGCCCAATGCCCTGCCGCCGGTGATTTCGCTCGCTGCGATCATCGCGGCGGCGGCGGTGCTGATCGAAGCGGCTCTGTCCTTCCTCGGTTTCGGCGATCCCAACCGGCCGAGCTGGGGCAGCATGGTGGCCGAAGGGCGCTCGCTGCTGCGCAGCGCACCGTCGCTATCGCTGGTGCCGGGTCTTGCCCTTGTTGCCATGGTGCTGGCGATCCATCTCACCGGGCGAGGCTATGCCAAGGCGCTACGCGTGAAGGAGCCGGCGGCATGAAGCTCTTTTCCTTGCGCGGCTTCGGCGTCTCCTATCGCGATCGTGCCGGCATGCATCCGGCCTTGCAGGCCATCGACCTCGACATCGAGGCCGGCCGGCATCTGGCCTTGCTGGGAGAAAGCGGATCGGGCAAGTCAACCCTGGCGGCGGCCCTGGCGGGGCTGCTGCCATCCAATGCGGTCAGCACCGGCCGGCTGACCCGGCCGGGCTTTGCCTCGCAGCCGCGTCCCGGGCGCGATATCGGCATGGTCTTCCAGGATCCGGGCGGCAGCCTCGACCCGCTGATCCGGGTGGGCGATCAGATCGCCGAGGCGCGCCGGGCCTGCCGGGGCGGGAGTCGTGCGGACGCGTTGGCCCTGGCGCAGGGTTGGCTCGGCCGCATGGCCTTGCCCGATCCGCACGCCGCATTGCGCAAATATCCGCACCAGTTTTCAGGTGGCCAGAAACAGCGCATCGCCCTCGCCGCGGCCCTGGTCAGCGAGCCCAGCATGCTGATCGCGGACGAGCCGACCAGCGCTCTCGATTCTATCACGCAGCATGCCATCGTCGAATTGCTGCGGACGCTGACGGCGGGAAGTGGGCTCACCCTGATCTTCGTCACCCACGACATCGCCCTTGCCTCGCAACTGGCAGACGATGTCGCGGTGCTCTATCAGGGCCGCCTGGTCGAGGCCGGCCCGGCGGAGCGGCTGTTCCGGGCACCATCCCATCCCTATCTCAAGGCCTTGCTGGCGACACGGCAGGAACTGAAGAGTCTGGAACTGAAGAGTCTGGACCTCGAGAATCAGGGGCTCGGACGTCCCCGCTCGCGCCGCTTTGCCGAGATCGATCCCAGGGATTTTTCCGTCAAGGTTCCCGCCGTGGGGGAGGGGGCCGGTCATGGCTGATGCCCTGCTTGAAATCGAGGCGCTGTGCTTCAGCGTGCGTGGTCCGGCGGGGCGGCATGCCATCCTGGGTGGCGTCGACCTTGCCATCGCACCGGGCGAGATCGTCGGTCTGGCAGGAGGCTCCGGCGCGGGCAAGACCAGCCTCGCCCGCGCGATTCTGCGACTCAATCCGGTCGATTCCGGTTCCATCCGTTTCGAAGGACGCGAGATCACCCATCTTGCCGGCAAGGCGTTGCGCCATATCCGGCCGCGGCTGCAGATGGTGTTCCAGGATCCCCTGGCTGCCTTCAATCCGCGTGCCCGGGTCGAGCGCGTCATCGGCGATCCCTTGCGAATCTGGCATTCCCTGTCTCGGACGCAGGAGAGGCAGCGGATCCTGGCATTGATGGAGCGGGTCGGCCTGCCGGAACGGTTGCTCGGCCGTTTCCCCCATGAACTGTCCGGTGGCCAGCGCCAGCGTGTCGCCATCGCCCGGGCTCTGGCAACGGATCCGGCCCTGATCGTCCTGGATGAACCGGTCTCGGCGCTCGACGTGGCCGTCAGGGCGCAGATCCTCAACCTGCTGCTCGACATCCGCGAGAAGGCCAACACGGCGCTCCTGTTCATCGCCCATGATCTGGCCGTGATGGCGGCCTTGTGCGATCGGCTCTGCGTGATGGATGCCGGACGGATCGTCGAATCCGGTCCTCCCGATCTTCTTGTTGCGGTGCCGCAAAGCGAAATGACGCGTTTGTTGGTCGCCGCGGCCCCCAAAATGAGATTCTGAAAAATTTTTCGCGAGGGTGAGGCCGATTCCGACCCGGATTTGGAGCAAGCCGACCGGGCTGGCTGGAATTTATCCACAGAGCGCAGGAAATTTTTGATGCGGCGCAATATGGTAAATTATTCCTGATTTGGGCTCTAGATGCAGCAAAATGGGCCTTTCGGGTGGGTTTCGACCGGGATGCCGATCCGCGGCCTCTACTGGCCCGGCATGGCCCCATGACGATTTTGCAAAAATCCGCAAAAGGGGGCGTTGACACCTGCGGTTTGGTGCCTCTATACAGCGGCCATCGACGGACGGCGTTGC
>NZ_JASGFM010000026.1:0-96682 GCF_047605565.1 Labrys sp. (in: a-proteobacteria) | reverse complement strand
AGGTGACGGCGACGGCATTGCCGTCATTGTCGATGATCGAATAATGCGTGGTTTCCTTGGACTCGCCCATGCCCTTGGGCATCAGCTCCTTGGAAACGCCGGCCTTGTAGGGATTGATCTTGGCCCGGATCTCGGCGGCGTAGTTCTTGTCGAGCAGATGCGGGACGGGGTTCTTGACGAAATCGGGATCGCCCAGGCTGGAATTGCGGTCGACATAGGCGTAGCGCATCGCCTCCACCATCAGATGCACGGTATTGGCCGAATCAGCGCCGAGATAGGAGAGCGGATAGCCCTCCAGCACGTTGAGGATCTCGCAGATGATCACGCCGCCGGAGCTCGGCGGGGGCGAGGAGATGATGTCGTAGCCGCGATAATTGCACTTCACCGGCTCGAGCTCGCGCACCTTGTACTGCTCGAAATCCTCCTTCTTGAGGATGCCGCCCTTGGCGCCGGACGCCTTGACGATGGCATCGGCGATCGCGCCCTTGTAGAAGGCATCCTGGCCCTTTTCGGAAATGGCGGAAAGCGAGGCGGCGAGATCGGGCTGCTTGAAGGTGTCGCCGACCGCATGCGGCTTGCCGTCGGCCTGCAGGAAGATCTTGGCCGCGTTGGGATCGCGCTTGAGCCAGTCGGCATTCTCCTTCACCGAGGCGACGTCGCCCTGGCCGAGCACATAGCCATCCTTGGCATAGCGAATGGCGGCTTCCATCAAATCCTTGCGCGGCAGGGAGCCATATTTCTCGCGGGCATATTCGAAGCCTGCCACCGAGCCGGGCACGCCGACGGCGAGATAGCCATCCGTGGAGGCGCCCTTCACCGGGTTGCCCTTGTCGTCGAGATACATGTTCTTGGTGGAGGCCGCCGGCGCCCGCTCGCGGAAATCGATGAAGGTCGACTTGCCGTCCTTGGTGCGGATGGTCATGAAGCCGCCGCCACCGATATTGCCGGCTTCCGGCCAGACCACCGCCAGCGTGTAGCCGACCGCCACGGCGGCATCGATGGCGTTGCCGCCTTTCTTGAGGACGTCCACGCCGGCCTGCGTGGCCAGGCGCTGGGTGGTGACGACCATGCCGTGCTCGGCCTCCACCGGCGCCGGCGAAGCGGCATGGGCCCCTGCAAGGGGTGCGAAGGTCAGTGCGACGACAAGACCGGTGACGGTCACCGGACGGACGTGGTGCATAGGCTCCTCCTCTGACTGCGCGGTTTCCGCCCCCCGAGGCCGGAACGCCGCGCTCATTTCCTTGACGTTCAGAGCCTGATTCGAACCAGGTTGAGAGAATCAGGCCTCCGCTGCACCCGACTTGCTCGGGAACATCGATCATCTCGGCACGACCGCTCCCCGGGACCGCATCAACGGCCCGCCGGCGGCGCACGCCTCCGAAGGTCTCATTGCTAGACGGGATTTCGGCTTGCGTCGATAGAGCCGTGTCTGACCCGGCCCCCTCTCAGCCTCAAGAAATCGTTCGGCGCTTTGCCACCGGCAGGCTGGCCACGGCCGCATCGACCGCATCGCCAAGGCGCTCGACCACGGCATCGACCGCGTTGCGCTCGATGATGAAGGGTGGTGCCAGCAGGACATGGTCGCCCTCGACGCCATCGATGGTACCGCCCATCGGGTAGATCATCAGCCCGCGCGCCATGGCCTCGCGCTTGACGGCGGCGTGGAGCTTGAGCGCGGGATCGAAGGGCTGCTTGCTGCTGCGCTCGGCGACGAACTCGATGGCGCGGAACAGGCCGCGGCCCCTGACGTCGCCGATATGGGCATGGTTGGCGAAACGTTGCTCCAGCCGTTCCTGCAGGTGGCCGCCCATGACGACGACATTGGCCAGAAGATTATCGCGCACGATTGTCTCCTGTACGGCCAAGGCGGCCGCGGCGGCCATGGCATGGCCCATATAGGTGTGGCCATGCTGGAAGAATCCCGAACCTCCGGCGAAGGCCTCGAAGATCGCGCCGCTGAGCAGGACGGCGCCGATCGGCTGATAGCCGCCGCCGAGGCCCTTGGCGATGGTCATGAGATCAGGCGCCACGCCCTCCTGCTCGCAGGCATGCAGCGTGCCCGTACGCCCCATGCCGCACATGACTTCGTCGAGGATGAGCAAGACACCGTAGCGGTCGCAGATCTCGCGGATGCGGGCGAAGTAGCCCGCAACGGGCGGCACCGCGCCCGCCGTGGCGCCGACCACCGTCTCGGCCAGGAAAGCGAGGACTTCATCCGGCCCCAATTCGAGAATCTTGTCCTCAAGGGCCTGTGCGGCCCGCGCTGCATAAGCTTCGTCGCTCTCGCCCGGTGCCTGGAAGCGATAGGCGAAGCAGGGATCGATATGATGGGTCTCGATCAGCAGCGGCAGGAACTGGGCCCTGCGCCACTGATTGCCTCCGGCGGCGAGGGCCGCCAGCGTATTGCCGTGAAAGCTCTGGCGCCGAGCAATCACATGCCGGCGCTGCTGCTGCCCCTTCTCGACGAAATATTGCCGCGCCATCTTCAGGGCCGCCTCGACGGCCTCCGAGCCTCCGCTGACGAGATAGGCCCGCTCCAGCCCGGCAGGCGCATGGGCGATCAGGCAATCCGCCAGTTGCTCGGCGACCTCGGTGGTGAAGAAAGAGGTATGGGCATAGGCGAGCATATCGAGCTGGCGGTGCAGGGCCTCCCGCACGGCCGGATGGCCATGGCCGAGGCAGGAGACCGCGGCCCCGCCCGAGGCATCGATATAGCGCTTGCCGGCGGCATCGATCAGTTCGATGCCGCGCCCCCCGGCGGCGACCGGCATGACGGCATTGGCGGCACGATGGAGCAGATGGCTCATGGAGAGGTTCCAGGAAGTTTCGGCTGGGGACGCTGGGTCAAGTGGGTGCCGAGGGCGGCCAGATGCGCATCGGTCCGGCGCAAGGCGGCAAGTGCGGCTTCGCCGTCATGGCCGGCCACCAGCGCAGCCAGCACTTCGGCCGCCGCGAAGGCCGGCGTCACGGCATGCAGGAAGGAGGGGCTGGCCGTCGGCACGACGAGGTGATGGCGCGAGATCCTGGCCAGCGGCGCCACTTCGCTGTCGGTGATGGCGAGGACCGACAGCCCATGCGAAGCGGCATGCTCGGCGAGCTCGAGGGTGAGGCGCGTATAGGGTTGCAGGCTGACAGCCACCATCACCTCGCCCGGGGTGGCACCGATGAGGGCGTCGGCGCCGGTGGCGGCGATCCCGTCGAGCAGCACGCTGGGCCTGCCGATCAGGGTGAGTGCATAATGCAGGTGCCAGGCGACCGGATGGCTCGCCCGCAGGCCAAGGCAATGGATGCGGCGTGCTGAAGCAAGCGCCTGCGCAGCGCCAGCAAATGCGGCAAGCGGCTTGGCTGTAGCAAGCCCACCAAGCTGGGCGCCGAGCATGGCGAGCATGGCGGCGGCAAGGTCTCCGTCGCCGCCGCACTCCTGCCGGGTAAGATGGTCGCCCGCCTTGCCCGCGAAACCTGTCGGCGCTTCCCGCAGCGTATCGGCATGCCGTTCCCGCAGGGCCTCGTAACCGTCGAAACCCAATTGCCGGGCCAGCCGCATCATGGTCGCCGGCTGCACGCCGGCACGGCGGGCCTGTTCCCGCATCGACAGAAGGGCGACATCGCGCGGATTCTCCAGCACATAGCGCGCGGCTGCCTTGATCTGCGCCGGCATCGCGTCAAAGCCCCTGACGATCTCCTCGGCCAGGCCGTCGAGATCCACAAGCTTGGTCATGCCCTGTGCTCCGTCGGAAGGATTATTGAAACAAATGTATCATATGCTATCATATTGATACAAATGAATCCTTACCCGGAGACGGATTTGTCGGCTACGCTGGATTGCGCCCCCCGTTTCATAGCCGTCGCTCCCAATGGCGGCCGACGGACCAAGGCGGATCACCCGGCCCTGCCGATGACGGCCTCCGCCTTGGCGCAGACGGCCGCAACCTGTCTCGAGGCCGGGGCGGCCATGATCCATGTCCATGTCCGGCGCAAGGATGGCAGCCATTTGCTCGATGCCGAGGCCTATCGCGCCGTCATCGCCGCGATTGCCGCCGTGACGGGCAAGGATCTCGTGGTGCAGGTCACCAGCGAGGCGCTCGGCCTCTATTCACCGGCGGAACAAAGGGCCGTCATCCGCGCCACCAGGCCGGAGGCGGTATCGCTTGCCTTGCGCGAACTCGTGCCCGTTGCCGCTGAGGAAGCAGCCTTTGCCGAATTGCTGCTGTTCCTCAGGCTGATCGGCGCCATGCCGCAGATCATCCTCTACACGCCGGACGAAGCCGTGCGCCTGGCCGACATGCAGCAGCGGGGCCTCATCCCCTACGAAAAACTGCCCGTGCTCTATGTTCTCGGCCGCTATACGGCGGACCAGACCTCCAGCCCCGTCGATCTTCTGCCCTTCCTCGCCGAGGACATGCCACGCTTCGATCCCTGGAGCCTGTGCGCCTTCGGGCCGCAGGAAGCAGCCTGCGTCACCGCCGCAGCCCGACTCGGCGGGCACGCCCGCGTCGGCTTCGAGAACAACCTTCATCGCCCCGACGGCACGCTGGCCCGGGACAATGCCGAACTGGTGGTGCTGGCACGCCAGGCGATCGAGGCGATCGGCCTGAAGATCGGCGATGCCGATGCCCTGCGTGCGGCAACGTTGGCGGCATGAAAAAGGCGGCCCGGAGGCCGCCTTCATTCACAAAGCAGATGCTGAAGCGAGTTTTCGCCTCAGGCCGCCGAGGCCGAAACCCAGCGCGACAACTCGCCCTTGGGAGCGGCGCCGACCTTCTGGGCGACGGGCTTGCCGTCCTTGAACACGATGAGCATCGGGATCGACATCACGCGGAACTGCGACGCGATCTGCGGGTTCTCGTCGACGTTCAGCTTGGCGATCTTGACCTTGCCGGCCATCTCGGTGGCGATCTCGTCGAGAGCGGGCGCGATCATGCGGCAGGGACCGCACCACTCGGCCCAGAAATCGACGACGACCGGCTCAGCCGAATTCAGCACGTCATTGGCGAAGGAGGCATCCGTGACCTTGATCGTGTTGGCACCCATTTCGAGAATCTCCACAGCGGGAATGGCGGAATCGCCATGCAAATATCCGTTGCCCTCAAGCTAGGAATGCACCGGCCCAGCGTCAAGGAGCGGAATGGCCTCTCGCGCGAATGTGCACGGCTGATATGCAGATTCGAGGCGATTACCGGCCCAGTTCGGTGAAATCCAGCGGCTAGCCGATCACCACGCGCGTATCCGACATGCCTCGGTGCCGGATGAGCTGGTAGAGGGCTGCAGCGTGGGACGGCGCCAGCCGGATGCAGCCATGGGAAGCGGCACGACCGAGCTGCTTGACCGAATAGGTACCGTGCACCGCATAGCCCCCCTTGAAGAACACCGAATAGGGCATCGGCGAATTGTCGTATTTCTTGGAGTAATGCATGCGCTTGAGCAGCTTGGGGCGGTAGATGCCGCGCGGGGTATAATAGCCGCGCCGCGCGGTCGACACGGCCCAGACCGCCTCGACATTGCCGTCCACGATCACGGTCATGCGCTGCCTGGCGATATCGACCTTGGCCACGACGCCCGCGGAGGCCGGGGCCAGCTGGCAGAGCGCGGCGACGAAGAGCGTGAAGGCAACGGCGATCCAGCGGAATTTCGCGCTCAGATGCGGGGCAGGCATGACAGGTTCCTCGATGCGGTTCGCTGACATTGGCCGTACCGGGCCCTTATTCGCCATGCGCTTTCGCACAGGATGCAAGTCCGCCCGGAACCGAACAAAGCATGAATCGAACATGGTTAATTTTCGGTTTCCGCTCGCCTTCCCCGAGCCGGTTTGCAGAATCGAGCCACCCGTCCCCTTCCGACCGCCGATGCTGCCGTTTGGGAAAAGACAGGTTAGGATGCGGTCACGAATCATTTCGCGGGAGCACGCATGCGCCGTTTCGTCCGGACCTTTCCGTCGCTCAAATGCGGCTTGGCCCTGGCCGCCTTGCCGTTCCTGGCCATGGGAGGATCGGCCGCGGCGCAGGACATCACCCCGCCCGGCTACAAACTGCCGCCGCTCGGCGCGGTGACGGCTGCCACCCCCGCCAAGCAGCTCTTCGGCCGCGCCGAGACGCCGACCAATATCGGCCTCGGCTCGATCGGCTTCTACGCCAAGGGCTGCCTGTCGAACGGCGTGGAACTGCCGGCCGATGGACCGACCTGGCAGGTCATGCGCCCCTCGCGCAATCGCGCCTGGGGCAATGCTGCCGTCATCCGGGTGGTGAAGAATCTCGCGGCCAAGGCCCCGACCGTGGCCGGCTGGCCCGGGATCCTGATCGGCGACATGGCGCAGCCGCGCGGCGGCCCGATGCTGACAGGCCATGCCTCGCATCAGATCGGGCTCGATGCCGACATCTGGCTGACGCCCATGCCGAACCGCAGGCTCAGCGTCGCCGAGCGCGAGACCAAGAGTGCCGTGATGATGGTGCGCCCGGACCGGCTCGACGTCTCACGCTCGTGGACCGCGGGCCAGATGGGCATCGTGCGCGCCGCCGCCCAGGATCCGGCGGTCGAACGCATCTTCGTCAACGCCGCCATCAAGAAGGCGATGTGCCGCGATGCCACCGGTGACCGCTCCTGGCTCGGCAAGGTGCGCCCGATGTATGGGCACGACTATCATTTCCATGTCCGCATCACCTGCCCGCGCGGCAGCCCGAGCTGCACGCCCCAGAAGCCGCCGACAGGCGATGAGGGCTGCGGCAAGGAACTCGACTACTGGTTCTCGGATGCGGTGCTGCATCCCAAGCCGCGCCCCAAGCCGCCGCACCCGCCGCGCCAGCTCACCCTGAGCGATCTGCCCGCCGCCTGCAGCCAGGTGATTGCGGCACCGTAGAAACGGCCCGAAGCCTACCTTCCGGCTGAAGGCGGCATGGGCAGTCGAGCAGCGCCAAGCCGCGACCTCAATCGTC
This sequence comes from Labrys sp. (in: a-proteobacteria), assembly GCF_047605565.1. NCBI lineage: Bacteria > Pseudomonadati > Pseudomonadota > Alphaproteobacteria > Hyphomicrobiales > Xanthobacteraceae > Labrys > Labrys sp. (in: a-proteobacteria). Next base: position 89,756 of record NZ_JASGFM010000026.1, on the reverse strand, counting down.
GGGATGGCCCGCCTTGGCCTGCAACAGGTCCGAGAAGGCCAGCAACACGCCCGAGATCATGAACACCATATGGATGCCGACCAGCCAATAAAGGTCGCGGTCGGTCAGCTTCTCGATCTGCATGAAGCCCTTCAGGAGCTGGATGGCCGAGATCAGCACGATCGAGGCCAGCAGTTTGAGCTTGAGGCCGGCGAAATCGACCTTGGTCATCCAGGACGGCCAGGACAGATGTTCGGTGCCATCGATCTTCGAGACGAAATTCTCATAGCCCGAGAAGATCACGATGAGGATCAGGCTGCCGAGCAGGGCAAGATCGACCAGCTCCAGCACGCCGATCACCGTTTCCTCGGTGGTGAAGCCATAGGCGCCGACGACATAATGCAGCAGTTCCTGCCCGAATTTCAGCAGGACGACGAACAGGGCGATGACCAGCCCGATATAGAAGGGCGCCAGCACCCAGCGCGAGGCGACAAGGCAGCGCTCGATCATTTTTTCCATGGAAAATCTCAACCCGATTGAACAATCGCGGGCAAAATAGAGGGACGCGCCCGGCCTGGGAACCCAGCCTTGCCAAATTGTAATCGAGTTGGATGGCTATCGCGGCCGCGGCCGGCTACTTGACGCGCAGGATCTCGACGCCGGCCATGGCGCCCGGCACGGCGCGCGGCTTTTCGACATGCACGCGCACGGTTGCGGCACGGTCGAAGGCAAGGCAGCGCTGCGCGAGCCGCTCGGCGAACGTCTCGAGCAGGTCGACATGGCTGGCGGCCAGGTCCCGGCCGATGGCGGCGATCTTGTCATAATCGATCGTGCCCTCGATATCGTCGTCGCCGAAACGGGCTTCGGCCAACGTCAACTCGACATCCACGACCAGGGGCTGGGTTACGCCCTTCTCATGCTCGTAATAGCCGATATGGGCTTCGAGATTGAGGGCGCGCAGAAAGACGCGGCTATAGGATCGCGGTTCGGTCATGGCAGCGAGACATGCCACACTCAGCCGCGAAGCGCCATCGCCGTTTCGCCCGTTGCTTGCGCGGCTTCGCCATTCAGGGGGTTGTCGGGATCCCAGCCATAAAGGGTTTCGCCGAAGCGCATGTCGCGCGCATCGAGATGGATCAGGCGGCCGGTGAGCCCGGTGCCGAAGCCGACGATCTCGCGGATCGCCTCCAGCGCCATCATCGAGCCGGCCACGCCGGCAAGCGCGCCGAGCACGCCGGCCTCCGAACAGCTTGGAATGGTGCCCGGCGGCGGCTTTTGCGGGAAAAGGCAGCGCCAGGTCGGGTTGGGCTCGCCTTCGGCATTCCTCTCGAAGGGCCGCAATGTGGTCAGCATGGCATCGAACACGCCGAGCGCCCCCATGATCAGCGGCTTGCGGCCGAAGAAGCAGGCATCGGAGACGGCATAGCGGGTGTCGAAATTGTCCGAGCCGTCGATCACCAGGTCATAGGCGGCGATCAGGTCAGCCGCGTTGGCGGGATCGATGCGCAGGGCATGCGGAACCACCGTCACATGCGGATTGAGCCGTGCGATCGCCTCGCTTGCCGTCTCGACCTTGGGACGGCCGATATCGGGCGTGGCATGGATGATCTGGCGCTGCAGGTTGGAGAGCGAGACGATGTCGTCGTCGACGATACCGAGCGTGCCGACACCTGCCGCCGCCAGATAGAGCAGCACGGGGGCGCCGAGCCCGCCGGCGCCGACCACCAGGATACGGGCCCGCGACAGGGCCTGTTGCCCGGCGCCGCCGACCTCATGCATGACGACATGCCGGGCGTAACGCTCCAGCTCTTCGGATGAGAATGCCATGGGGCGAATGTAGGGGCGCGGAAGGTTGGGCGCAATCGCGGGGAGGGCCCTCCTGGGAGGACTTATCCATGGTCTCGCCTTCTCGATGCGAGCCTGTATGATCGCGCTCCAAGAATCAGTCCTGAACAGACCGAAGACGAGGCCCTGATGACTCCTGCTCCGCGCCCCCCCGGAAAGGGCGACCACGTCTTCCTGGTCGACGGCTCATCCTTCATCTTCCGGGCCTATTTCCAGTCGATCAACCAGGACGCCCGCTACAATTACCGCTCCGACCGCCTGCCGACGGGGGCGGTGCGCCTGTTCTGCAACGTGCTTCACAAGATGATCAAGGAAGGGGTAATGGGCAAGCAGCCCACCCATCTCGGCATTATCTTCGACAAATCTGAAGACTCCTTCCGCAAGGAGATCTACCCGCCTTATAAGGGCCACCGTCCCCCGCCGCCGGAAGAGCTGGTGCCGCAATTCCCGCTGATGCGGGTTGCCGTACGCGCCTTCGGCCTGAAGCCGGTGGAGCAGTCCCGCTACGAGGCAGACGATCTGATCGCCACCTATTGCGACATTGCCGTCAAGGCCGGCGCCGACGTGACCATCGTCTCGGCCGACAAGGATTTGATGCAGCTCATCCAGCCCGGCGTGGTGATGTTCGATCCCGCTTCCGGCGACCAGAAGGCCAAGGGTTCGCGTCCCGAGCGCCTGATCGCCGAGCCCGAGGTGCTGGAGAAGTTCGGCGTGACGCCCGACAAGGTGGTCGATGTGCAGGCCCTGGCCGGCGATTCCACCGACAATGTCCCCGGCGTGCCCGGTATCGGCGTCAAGACGGCGGCGCAGCTCATCAACGAATATGGCGACCTCGAAGGCCTCCTCGCCCGGGCCGGCGAGATCAAGCAGCCCAAGCGCCGCGAGAGCCTGATCGACCCCGAAAACGTGAAGCTCGCCCGCATCTCGCGCGAATTGGTCAAACTGGTCACCGACGTCACCCTGGAAACGCCGATCGAGGATCTCATCGCCCCCGGCCTCGATGCCAAGGGCGCCATCGCCTTCCTGAAGGCGATGGAGTTCTCCACCCTGACCCGCCGCATCGCCGAGGATGCCGGCCTCGACGTCGCCGATATCCCGCCCGACGAGGCACTGAAGATCCCCGACAGCGATTTCTCGCCCGCCCCGGCCCGGACGCCGGCGCCGAGGCCAGATGCCGACGGCGCCGTTCCTGCGCCGGCAGTTGCCACCGGAGCCGGCACACCCTCCGCGGTGGTGGAGAGCGTCAAGGCCAGGCTCACCGCCATTCCCTTCGACGCCGGCTCCTACGAAACCATCGCCAGCCTGGAAGCGCTCGACGGCTGGATCAGCAGGGCCCGCGAACTCGGTTATGTCGCCTTCGACACCGAGACCACCTCGCTCGACGCCCTGCAGGCCGATCTCGTCGGCTTCTCGCTGTCGGTCGAGCCGGGCAAGGCCTGCTATGTGCCCCTGCGCCATCGCGACAAGGCGGACCTGTTCGGCGGCGGCATGATGGCCGGGCAGGTCGATGCATCGGAGGCACTGAAGCGGCTGAAGGGCCTGCTCGAAGAGCCCGGCGTGCTGAAAATCGGCCAGAACCTCAAATACGACACGCTGGTGATGGGCGAGGAGAACGTCAAGGTCGCGCCCTATGACGACACCATGCTGATGTCCTATGTCGTCGATGGCGGGCGCGGCAATCACGGCATGGATGAATTGTCCGTGCGTCATTTCGGCCACAAGCCGATCGCCTTTTCCGAGGTCTGCGGCTCCGGCAAGTCGCTGATCGGCTTCGACCAGGTCACCATCGAGCGCGCCACCGCCTATGCCGCCGAGGATGCCGACGTCACGCTGCGCCTGTGGCTGCTGCTCAAGGCCCGCCTGGTCGCCGAGGGGCTGGTCACCATCTACGAGACGCTGGAGCGTCCGCTCGTCGCCGTGCTCGCCAAGATGGAATCGCGCGGCATCATGATCGATCGCCAGATCCTGGCGCGCTTGTCCGGCGAATTCGCCCAGAGCGCCGCCCGGCTCGAGGCCGAGATCCACGAGCTTGCCGGCGAGAACTTCAATGTCGGCTCACCCAAGCAGCTCGGCGACATCCTGTTCGGCAAGATGGGACTGCCCGGCGGCAAGAAGACCCCCACCGGCCAATGGGCGACCTCGGCCCAGATCCTGGAGGACCTGGCCGACCAGGGCCTGGAACTGCCGCGGCGCATCGTGGCCTGGCGCCAGCTCACCAAGCTCAAATCGACCTATACCGATGCCCTGCCCACTTATGTGAACCCGAAATCGGGCCGGGTGCACACCTCCTACTCCCTGGCGGCGACCACCACCGGCCGCCTGTCCTCCTCCGAGCCCAACCTGCAGAACATTCCGGTGCGCACCGAGGAAGGCCGCAAGATCCGCTCGGCCTTCATCGCCGCTCCCGGCGCCAAGCTGATCTCGGCCGACTATTCGCAGATCGAGCTGCGCGTGCTCGCCCACGTCGCCGAGATCCCGCAGCTGACCAAGGCCTTCGAGGACGGCGTCGACATTCACGCCATGACGGCTTCCGAGATGTTCGGCGTGCCGGTCGCGGGCATGGATCCGCTGGTGCGGCGGCGCGCCAAGGCCATCAATTTCGGCATCATCTACGGCATCTCGGCCTTCGGGCTCGCCAATCAGCTCTCGATTCCCCGCGAGGAGGCGAGCGCCTATATCAAGAAGTATTTCGAACGCTTCCCCGGCATCCGCGACTACATGGACCGGATGAAGGCCGAATGCCGCGCGAATGGCTATGTCGAGACCGTCTTCGGCCGCAAGATGCATTTTCCGGCGATCGAATCGAAGAATCCGTCCGAGCGGGCCTTCGTCGAGCGCCAATCCATCAACGCCCCGATCCAGGGTTCGGCCGCCGACATCATCCGACGCGCCATGAGCCGGATGGACGCCGCCCTCCTCAAGGCCGGGCTCTCGGCCAAGATGCTGTTGCAGGTGCATGACGAACTCGTCTTCGAGGCACCCGAGGAGGAAGTCGAGGCGACGCTGCCGGTGGTCTCCCAGGTGATGGAGCATGCAGCCCTTCCGGCCCTGCAGCTCAAGGTGCCGCTGCAGGTCGAAGCGCGGGCCGCCGGCAACTGGGAAGAAGCGCATTGAGGCCTGGAGCGCGGACATCCTGTCCGCTCTTGAAACAATCAGATATCAGGATAGGACAACGCCCGTTTTTCTCTGCAAAAGCCGAAGGCAAACGAATTTCCTGGCAGCGTATCGTTTCAAGAGCGGACAGGATGTCCGCGCTCCGGGGCATTACTCCTTTGTAACGCGCCCCAATTCTGGCCGGTTCTTGTCCGATTGAGGTGCAGCACCCACATGGGAGGCGTTGCGGCCTACCCCCTCAGGAAGCAGCCGCGAAGGAGAGTCAGGATGACCCCCAACGAAAAAGCCCTCATCGAGGACCTGTTCAACCGCCTGCGCAGTTCCGCCCCGACCGGGCGCGATAACGAGGCGGAAGCCGCCATCGCGACGGAGATGGCTCGGTCGCCCGGCGCAGCCTATGCGCTGGTGCAGACCGTCCTGGTGCAGGACCACGCCCTGCGCGAGGCGCATGCCAAGATGCAGGCCGCCGAAACGGCCTCCCAGCAAGCGCAACAAGCTCCGCAGGCGCCCCAGCAGCCTGCACAGCCGCAATCCATCCTCGAGCGCGCCGGCTCGGCCCTGCAGGGCTTCGGTGGCCAGCGCAACCAGGCTCAGCCAGGGCAGGTGCCTCCGCAGCAGGCCGAGCAGCCCGCCCGTGGCGGCGGCTTCCTGCAGGGCGCCCTGCAGACGGCGGCCGGCGTCGCCGGCGGCGCCTTGCTGTTCGAGGGCGTGCGCTCGATGTTCGGCGGCGGCGGTGGCCTGTTCGGCGGCGGCAACTCTGCTCCCTGGGGCGAAGGCAACACCACCATCAACGAGACCATCATCAACGAAAACGCCGACAAGGGCCGCGACAACGACGACAATGTGCGCGACGCCAGCTACGATTCGAATGACGACGATGATGATGGCGATTACGATTCGGACGATTCCGGCGGCAGCGACGACAGCTGGATCTGATCGAGCCGTCTCCGGGTGCACGGGCATCACAGCGACATGTTTGCATGTCGCGATGCCCGTCCTTGGAAACGTACCGTTTGCCGGTGAGATAGAACGGGCAGGATGCCCATGCACCGGAAAGACGCGAACCATATGACCTGACAAAACACCCCCGGCCAGTGCCTGACCGGGGGTGTTTTGCGTGGCAAGCAGGTCGGCTTACAGCCCTTCGAACAGGGCGCTGGAAATGTAGCGCTCGGCGAAGGAGGGCACGATCACCACGATGGACTTGTTGTCCATACCGGGGCGGGCCGCCAATTCCAGCGCCGCGGCAACCGCCGCACCCGAAGAAATACCGCAGGGGATGCCCTCGATGCGGGCAAGCAGGCGGGCGGTATCGAAGGAGGTCTGGTTGCCGACGGTGATGATGTCGTCGATCACCGAGCGATCGAGCACGTCGGGCACGAAGCCGGCGCCGATGCCCTGGATCTTGTGGGGGCCGGGCTGGCCGCCCGACAGCACCGGCGAATCCTCCGGCTCCACAGCGACGATCTTGAGATCGGGCTTGCGCGGCTTGAGCACCTGGCCGACGCCGGTGATGGTGCCGCCGGTGCCCACGCCCGAGACGAAATAGTCGATGTCACCCTTGGTGTCGTTCCAGATCTCCTCGGCCGTGGTGAGGCGATGGATCTCGGGATTGGCGGGATTGCGGAACTGCTGGGGAATGATGGCGCTCGGCAGTTCCTTGACGATCTCCTCGGCCTTGGCGACCGCGCCGCGCATGCCCTGGGCAGCCGGAGTGAGCACCAGTTCGGCGCCGAGCAGGGCCAGCATCTTGCGGCGCTCGATCGACATCGATTCCGGCATGACCAGGATCAGGCGATAGCCGCGGGCGGCCGCGACGAAGGCGAGCGCGATGCCGGTGTTGCCGGAGGTCGGCTCCACCAGCACGGTGTCGGGCTTGAGATGACCGGACTTCTCCAGCGCATCGATCATGCTGACGCCGATACGGTCCTTGACGCTGGCGATCGGGTTGAAGAATTCGAGCTTGGCGAGGATGCGCGCCTTGACGTTCTTGGCCTTGGCCAGCCGGTTGAGCTGCACCAGCGGCGTGTCGCCGATGGTCTCGGTGATCGACTGGTAGATGCGGCCGCGGCCGGGCACATGATTGGCATTCGCCATGGGGAACGTCCTTGATTGAAAGCGGCTGGAATTCAACATTAATCCACGAAAATGTCGAGGTTTATGTTGAATTACATATTTCTAATGTTTTTAGATCGCCAAGTTTTTCAGATCGCAAAGTCGATATTCGCAGGCGTGCCGCCAAAGACATGCTTGCGCTCGGCATCCCGGCAAAGATCCTCGACGGTGATCTGGTCGAGTTCGGCCAGGAAGGATTGCGAGGCCTGGTTCACCGCCGGGGCGATAACCTGGTCGACCAGGGTGGAGACAGGCGCCGGATCATCCTCGCCGGCGGCATCGGTCATCGCCGCGCGTACGATGTCGCCGACGCTGATGCGCCGCCGCTCGCGGGCCAGTTCATAGCCGCCCCGCGGACCGCGCACCCCCTTGAGAATATTGTGGCGCACCAGGGTCTGCAGCAAGGTTTCCAGATGGCGCGGCGGCAAGGCATGCCGGGAAGCAAGAGCCTTGGCGGCGACCGGCGTGGGCCTCGAATGGTGGGCGATATCGACCACGGCGGCGAGGCCAAGCAAGGAACGGCGCGAAAGCAACTGCATGTCGACCCCCTGATACGGTCCTATTCCAGAGCAAAGAGCGTTCAAGACTGAACGCCCATTTGCTCTGACTTCTCGTTCCGACGCGTCCTTGCGATTCGAATGATTCTTTCGAACCGCAAAACGCTTTAGGTTGCGGTGCCCGTCGAACCGAAGCCGCCACTGCCGCGAACGGTCGAATCGACTTCCGCCGTTTCGACCAGGACAGACAACGTCACCGGGGCAATGACCAACTGGGCGATTCGCATGCCATGGGTGATGGCAAAAGATTCTACACTCAGATTGATCAGGGCGACTTTAATCTCACCGCGATAATCGGCGTCTATCGTACCGGGTGCGTTCAAAACGGTAATTCCGCTTTTCACAGCCAATCCGGAACGTGGGCGCACTTGTCCTTCATAGCCCTGTGGAATTTGGAAAACCAGCCCGGTCGGCACCAGAGCACGCATCATCGGTGCAAGAACCAGGGTTTCTCCCGGACCCAGCGCTGCCGGCAGGTCGAGACCTGCCGCCCCCTCGCTCTGGTAGGCGGGCAGCGGCAGCTCGGCGGCATGGGCGAGTTTCTTGACGGGAATGGTCAGGGTCATGGCAATCCTGCGTGGAGGGCGGGTCTTCAGACCCGCCTGTTTCAAAATCGTGGGGACAGGTGACGGCGTCGATGGGTCTGAAGAGCCTGTCTCAAAACTCGCAACACGGCCCGGAATAACTCCACCTTTGCCATGCTCGGCCTCGTCCGGGGCATCCGGATACCGCAACCCCATCGAGACTGGGATCCCTGGATCACCGGGACAAGCCCGGTGATGACAAAAAGTCGAGGTTCCCCCGGTTTTCGGTCAGGCCCCGAAGACCGGCCCCCGGTCACGCCGCGGCACTGGCCAATTCGCCAAAACGAGCCACCAGAGCCCGGGCGACCGCATCCTTGTCCATGTCGGGCCAGGTCTCGATGCCCGAGGCGGAGACCAGATGAACGCGGTTGCGGTCCCCGCCCATCACGCCGCTCTCCGGCGAGACATCGTTGGCGACGATGAGATCGCAGCCCTTGCGGGCGAGCTTGGCCTTGGCGTGCTCGACGACATGCTCGGTCTCCGCCGCGAAACCGACGACCAAGGACGGCCGGTGCGCCTTGTCCTTTGCGATGGTGGCGAGAATGTCGGGATTTTCCACCAGCGAAAAGCTCGGCGTGGCCTCGGCGCCCTTCTTGATCTTCTGGGCACCGGCATCGGCCACGCGCCAATCGGCCACCGCTGCCGCAAAGATGGCGATATCGGCCGGCAGCGCAGTGCTGACGGCATCCAGCATTTCGCGCGCCGTTTCCACCGGCACCAGGTTCACCCCCGGCGGCGGCAGCAGTGCAACCGGCCCCGAGACCAGGGTGACGCGAGCCCCCGCGGCCAAGGCCGCCGCCGCAATGGCATAGCCCTGCTTGCCGGAGGAGCGGTTGGCGATGTAGCGCACGGGATCGATCGGCTCATGCGTCGGCCCGGCCGTCACCAGTACATGCTTGCCGGCAAGCGGCAGTGCCGGCAGCAGGCGCGTATCGGCAGCCACCGAACCAGGCAGCGGAATGAAGGTCGGGCCCGCCAGGGCCTTTTCGATCGCAGCGACGATCTCCAGGGGCTCGGCCAGCCGTCCCGGCCCGTATTCGCCGCAGGCCATCTCACCGTCATTCGGGCCGACAAAGAGCACACCATCCTCGCGCAACTGGGCGATGTTGCGCTGGGTCGACGGATGCAGCCACATGCGCACATTCATGGCCGGGGCGACCAGCACGCTCTTGTCGGTGGCCAGAAGCGTGGTGGAGGCAAGATCATTGGCGAGCCCCTGCGCCATCTTGGCGAGGAGATCGGCCGTCGCCGGCGCCACCACCAATAGGTCGGCATCGCGCGACATCTCGATATGCCCCATCTCGGCCTCGTCCGTCAGCGAGAACAGGTCGGTATAGACCTTGTCGCCGGTGAGGGCGGAGACGGAGAGCGGTGTGACGAAGGCTTCGCCGGCCTTGGTCAGGATGGCCCGCACATCGGCACCACGCTCGCGCAGGCGGCGAATCAGTTCGAGCCCCTTATAGGCCGCGATACCGCCACCGATGATCAGAAGAATACGCTTGCCGACGAGGGGAGTGGACATGGATCGATCCGCCTGGAGCCATTATCGCGTTGTGCCAAAGCTTTGCGATTCCTAGAGCAAAATGCGTCCAAGTGTGAACGGCTATTTGCCCTAACTCTTTGTTTGGACGCGTCTTTGCGATTCTTGGCGATTCCAGGAAATCACAAAACGCTGTGGCGAGTCAGCCAGATCGCAAAACACTCCAGGAACTGGGCGAAAGAACCTTCCACCGGAATGTGCTCTGCTCCAGGACCTGCCGCACACACATAAATAGCGGAACCCGGCGATTCAATCGTTTCAGCGTTTGCTCGCCTGCGTCTCCATCCCGACGGGATGGGCCAGCCAGGCGAATCGATCCATCCCCGCATAACGGATCGGATCGCTGCTCGGCGACGCCGGCATGCCTTCAAGGATGAGGCTGGCAATCCTGTCGTAGTCACCGTCGAAATGGTGCCCGCCGGGGACTTCGACCACCTGCACCTTTGCGGCATCGACATCGTTGCAGCCCGACCGCGCGCCTTCATCGGCGCCGTGGAAGCACTGGATATGGGGGCCGTCAATGGCGTCGACGGCCGGGATGGTCGCCCTGCGCCCGCCGGCGACCTTCATGAAACCGACGGCGTAGTCGGCTTCCCGTGAGAGGCCGAGTAGCGAGACCTGGCGAATGCGCGCGCGCAGGTCGTCGGAGAGGCGGGTATAAATCGTGGCAGCGATATCGGCGCCGAAGGAATAGCCGACCAGGATGACCGGCCTGTCGGGGCCGATCGAGGCGGCCATCCTGTCGATCGCGGCCGCGACCTCGTCGGGGGAGCGGCGATGGATGAAATAGGCCAGGCTGTTCAGGCCGACCGTGGTCACGCCGGCGCGGGCAAGCCCCTCGGCGATACCGTCATCGATGCCCCACCAGCCGCCATTGCCCGATAGCAGGATAGCAACGGGGCCATCATCGCGCCTGCCCTTGACCAGGACGACCGGAAGGTCGCGCAAGGAAGCGGGCACATTGGCATTGTCGGGGGCGGCCAATCCACCCCAGACCCCGCCAAAGGCCTGCGGAAACCAGCGCGGCAACACCTTGGCGTCGACGAAGACGCCACCTGCGACGACAAGGGTCAGAAAGGCGAAACGCCGTAATGTCAGGGAACGGACCATGGGACGGCATGAAACAGATGAACTGTCTGTTCCTGTGCCCTGAACATGGCGCGACGATGGCGGCCCGGAACCGCATTAGATCTAGAACGTCGACCACGCTCCATCAATCGATGGAGCCGAGAGATCGACAATCTTGGCGCCACCGCCTTTGCCGACAAGAAGGATGTCGACCAGTGGTCGACACTCCATCCATCCGGCTCGATCAGCGCGGTGCCAGCACCATCACCATCTGGCGGCCTTCGAGCGAGGCATCGGATTCCACCTTGGCGATCAGGCCGGTGTCGTCCTTGACACGGTTGAGCAGGCGATAGCCGATCTCCTGATGCGCCATTTCACGGCCACGGAAGCGCAAGGTGACCTTGACCTTGTCGCCTTCCTCGAAGAAGCGCTTCATGGCCTTCATCTTGACGTCATAGTCGTGATCGTCGATGGCCGGGCGGAGCTTGATCTCCTTGATCTCGACCGTCTTCTGATTCTTGCGGGCCTCGGCGGCCTTCTTCTGCTCGTTGAACTTGAACTTGCCGTAGTCCATGATCTTGCAGACCGGCGGCTCGGCATTGGCTGCCACTTCGACCAGGTCCAGTCCGGCTTCAAAGGCCATGGCGATCGCCGCCCTGGTGTCGGTGACACCGCGATTCTGCCCGTCCTGATCGATCAGCATGACTTCGCGGTTCCGAATCTCCTCATTGATGCGCGGGCCGTCCTTGACGACGGGTGCGTTTGTCCTCATAGGGCGACGAATGGCGGTAAACTCCTCTACCATGAATTGATTTGGGCGAGCCGACGGCTTCGCGTCGAAGCCCGCGCCCGGATGCGGGAAGATGTTGCCGAAGCGCCCGGAAGTCAACGCTTTCATGCCCGCTGCGCGAAATTTAGATCACAAATCAGCCCGATAGACTGTCACGGGCTCGCCATGCGGCGAACAATTCGCGGCTTTTTCGCTCACTCGTCTTTGAGCTTGCGGCTCTTCATCAGAAGGTCGGCATAGACATCGAGCGTGGCATTGCACATCACGTCCAGCGAGAAATGTGCCTCGACATGCGCGCGGGCACGCGCCGCGAGGCCATCGCGGGCCGAAGCGCCCAGGGTCAGCGCCTCGTGCAGGGCCTCGGCCAGGGCTTCGGCATCGCCCACCGGCGTGCGCCAGCCCGTACGCAGATTGCCGACGATCTCCGGCGGAGCCAGCACGGTTTCGGAGGTGGCGCCATGGTCGGCCACCACCACTGGGCAGCCCATCGCCTGCGCTTCCACCGCCGTGCGTCCGAACGCCTCCGGGCTGGTGGACGGAATGGCGACCGCTGCCGCGGAGAGATAGGCGGCCGGCATGTCCGAGCAATGGCCGACGCGCAGCACCAGCCCCTTGAGGCCGCGCTCGGCGATGCGCGTCTCGAGCTCGGCGACATAGCCGTCCCGGCCCTGGGCATCGCCCGCCAGGACGAAGACGGTGTCTTCGATGCCCTTCTGCTTGAGGATGGCGGCGGCGTCGATCAGCACACGCTGGCCTTTCCAGCCGGTGAGGCGGCCGGGCAGCAGCACGATGCGCTGATGCGGCGCCACGTTCCAGGCCCGGCGCAGCGTCTCCACGCGCTCGAAAGACACGGCGGAAGGCGTGAAGGCCGTCAGGTCGGTACCGCGATGGATGACACGCAGGCGCTCCGCCGCCTCCGGCCAGTTTTCCTTGATGGTGGCGGCGGTGAAGTTCGAATTGGCGATGACGACATCGGCCTGCGCCATCACGCCGTTATAGCGCTTCTTCCATTCGGAACTCGCCGAATAGGCGCCATGATAGGTGGTGACGAAGGGCAGGTTGAGCTTCTTGGTGGCGAGGCGGGCCGACCAGGCCGGCGCGCGCGAGCGGGCATGGATGAGATCGACCTTCTCCTCGCGCACCAGGCGTTCCAGCCGCCGGGCATTGCCCCAGATGCGCAGCGGATTCTTGGTCGAGGCATTGAACGGGATCCAAAGGCCGCCACGGGCCTGCAGTTCGCCGACCAGCCGGCCGCCTTCGGTGGCGACCAGGGCCCGGGCACCCGCCCGCGTCAGCGCATCCGCGATGTCGATGGTGGTGCGCTCGGCACCGCCGGCATCCAGGGCCGGAATGATCTGCAGCACGGTGATACCGGCAAAGCGTTCCTCCTTCGGCCGTCGGCCGACCGGGCGAGCTTTGGACGAGAAATCGGACATGGGTGCAGATTTTTCCGGCTTGGTTCGGCGTGATGATGAGGGTGGCCAATGGACCTTCGTCCATGACACCCTCTATAGAGCGCCCCATGTTCTAAATGAAAGGTGATGCAGCGCAGGATTTTCGGGCCGGCCCCGCATATTTTTTCGGGCGTCCCACCAGAACGCGCCGCCGCACCAGCAAGAGGAAGTGACCGGATGACCAGCAACCCCGCCATGATCAGCGTCGGCGAAGGCCCGTCCAGCCGTGCGATTGCCTGGCGTCACCAGCCCGGACGCGGCCCGGATGTGGTATGGCTCGGCGGCTTCCGCTCCGACATGCAGGCGACCAAGGCCAGTTTTCTGGCCGAGTGGGGCGCGCGCCATCACCGGGCGGTGACGCGATTCGATTATTCCGGCCATGGCGAATCAGGCGGCCGCTTCGAGGAGGGTACCATCGGCTCCTGGCTCGAGGACGCCCTGGCCGTGATCCGCGAAGGCGTGAAGACGCCGCCGATCCTGGTCGGCTCCTCAATGGGAGGCTGGATCGCCCTTCTCGCCGCGCGGGCCCTGGCCGGCACGCCGCTGGCACCGGCCGGAATGGTGCTGATTGCCCCCGCTGCCGATTTCACCGAAAGGCTGATGTGGGACCAGTTTCCCGATGCGGTGAAACGCGAGATCATCGACAAGGGCGCCTGGCTGCGCCCATCCGACTATTCGCCCGAGCCCTATCCGATCACCCGGGCGCTGATCGAGGAAGGCCGCAACCATCTTCTTCTCGGCGACATGGTGAAAACCGGCTGCCCCGTCCATATATTGCAGGGGATGGAGGATCCGGACGTGCCCTGGCAGCATGCCATGGCGCTGGTCGAGAGCTTGGCCGAGGACGATGTGACGGTGACGCTGATCAAGGATGGCGACCATCGCCTGTCGCGCCCGCAGGATCTCGACAAGCTGGTCGAAGCGGTGGAGGGCATTGCGCCCAAATCGCAGCTTCTCCTATAATTGCGAGGTCCTGGCCGGCCTTGACCCGGCCCTTGGAGCGGAGAGACAGATGTTCATTCAGACCGAGGCGACGCCGAATCCCTCGACCCTCAAATTCCTGCCCGGCCGCGAAGTGCTGCCCGAAGGCATCACGCTGCACATGACGAATGCCGCCGAGGGCGCGCAATCGCCGCTGGCGCAGAAGCTCTTTTCCATCGAGGGCGTCGCCGGCGTGTTCTTCGGCTCGGACTTCATCACCATCACCCGCTCGGGCGTGGAATGGCAACACCTCAAGCCTGCCGTGCTCGGCGCGATCATGGAGCACTACCTTTCCGGCGTGCCCATCCTCAACAAGGATGTCGCGCCGCTGGAGGAAGGCGAGGAGTTCTTCGACGAGGCCGACGAGGACACGGTCGAGACCATCAAGGACCTGCTCGAGACCCGCGTGCGCCCGGCCGTGGCGGCCGATGGCGGCGACATCACCTTCCGCGGCTATCGCGAAGGCGTAGTCTATCTCGCCATGAAGGGCGCCTGCTCGGGCTGCCCCTCTTCCACGGCCACGCTGCGCAACGGCATCCAGAACCTGCTGCGTCATTTCGTGCCGGAAGTACAGGAAGTCCGCGCGGCCTGAGGCGGCAGGGTGCTTTGACGAGCGGCATCGTCCGGCCGCTTTCATCAATGTTTAAGGTGGCGGGTGCTTAATCCCCTCGGGGGGCCGGAGTTCGCTACGGCCATGCGCCTGCTGCCATCTATCCTCTTTGCGAGCGCCCTGTTCGGCGCAGCCCAGGCCCAATCCGCACCGCTGACGGAGCGGCGCCTGATCGACCTGTTCGATGTGCGCCTCGTCCGGGACGGGCTGGATCCGATCCGTGCCTGTCGCGGGAAGGACGACGAGTCCTATGCCTGCACCTTCGGCGACGCCGAATATCTGACGACGATCACGCCGAGAGGTGATGTCACCGGCTCGATCGGCACATCCCGTTCGCCCACCTCGATGACCATCGTCCTCGCCGGCGATGTAGTCGATTCGATCGGCCTGGTGGGTGACCGGGCCAGCCCGGCGGACCTGATCAACTTCACCGCCCACCTCGAAAGCCTGTTGCATGCGATCGGGCCGGAAAAGAGCGACTACGACATCGAGCAGGACACACTCGATCTCGGCGTGATGCGCGGCGATGCCGATGGCGACATCGGCAAGGCCCGGGTCGTTACCGAGGGCTTCGCCACCATCCGCTGCCTCAACCAGCGCCTCACGGTGAGCGCCGGCATTGCCTGCATGATCACGATGAGGCCGACCGGCTGAACCTTCTTCGGCTCGTATCACATGGATAATTGGGAAACGGGCGTTTCCAAAGCGCCCACCCGTTCCCCCGACGCAAAATGCTTCATTCCCACTCGAAGAAGTCCGGATGGGTACGGCGCCATTCCGCCACGCGCTCGCGATGGGCGCCGATCATTTCGCCGAACTGGACGCAGGCCCGGCGGTCGCCCCTGTCGCAGCCTGCATGCAGGCGATCGAGGCGGTCGACATAGGGATCATAGGCGACCGGGGCCGGCTCATACACCGGCGCAGGCCGCGGCGGCGGGGCGGGACGGTCGGCCAGTGCCTGGCCGAGCAGGACGCCGCCGACCGCGCCAAGCGCTGCACCGCCGACGAAAGCACCGGTGCGGCCATCGCCGGCAGAGGCCGGCGTGACCGCCAATGCTGTCGTCACGCAAAGAATCGCGGCTGAAAGGCAGATCTTCATCGTCATTGTAACAGGAACTCCGATTTGATTACCCCAGCATTGTCAGTAAAATATCGGCTGACGCCTTAAGGCCAGATGAACAACAATGGTTTATTTCAAATATTTCTTCCTAAGAAATCAGTAATTCTTGTGACGCTGACGCCGAATTTGGCCACAATCTCGAACCGATTGACTGATTTGATTGCGATCCCTGCGGTTCAGGCAACAAGTCCGGCCAGCGGTTGAACCGGCAGCGAATCCGGGAAAACAGTCGATCCCAGCACCATTGGCGAGAGGCCGAACTGGTCGGCCAACAATCCCTTCAGCACGCTGCGCACATCCGTGGTCGGCTTGAGATCGCGGCCCTCGTGAAGCTGGGCGATCTTCAAGCCCGGCCAATCGGCGACGACGCGCCCTCCCTTGACCGCACCGCCCGCCAGCAGCATGACCGTGCCGGTGCCGTGATCGGTCCCTTCGGTGCCATTGATGCGCGCAGTGCGACCGAATTCGGTGACGGCGACCACGATCGTATCTTTCCAATGCGGCCCCAGGCCGCTCTCGAACGCCGCAAAGGCACCATCGAGACCACCAAGCAAGGTCGCGAGCCGGCCGGTCGCCCCGCCCTCGTTGACATGGGTGTCCCAGCCGTCGAAGGCCAGCGCCGCCACGCGTGGCCCGTCATCGGCCGCAATCAGGCGGGCCGCTCCTTCGGCGGCCTGGCGCATGCCGGCGGCACTGTCGAGACCTCCCTTGCGCCTGGTCATGCCCATGCCGTCTCCGGCCGCCATGCGTTCGGCCTCCAGCCCCCTGCGCAAGGCGGAGGCGAGGACCGGATCGCGGTGGTCGTAGAGATCGAGAAGCCGCGCGGCGAGATCATCGCCCGCATCCGGCAGCACTTGCGGGGCCCAGCCGAGCACCGGCGCGGCACCCCGCATCACCAGGGGCGTCGAGGGCCCGACGGCGAGACCGCCCTGCGGCGCGACGCGGTCGCCGGCAGGAAGGGCGGCGAGAGCGCGGTTGAGCCAGCCCGTCGCGGTATGGCCCGGCCCCGGAAAGCCGCTCTCCAGCACGTCCTGCCCGTCGAAATGGGAGCGTTCGCGATAGCCGGTGGCAGCGGCATGCACCACCAGAGCCTGCCGGGCCTGGAACAGCCGGGCAAAGGTCGGCATGGCCGGATGGAGAGCAAAGAACCCATCCAGGGGCAGGGCCGGATGCGGCCCGTCCAGCGCCAGGGCGATATCGCCATGCGATCCGCGATAATCGGGGTCACCGACCGGCGCCACGGTCGAGATCCCGTCCAGCGCGCCACGCAGCACGAGCACGACCAGGCGCGGATCCCTTGTCCCGGCCGCTCGGGCAAAACGCGGCAGATAGGCCCAGCCGAACAGGGCGCCGCCGGCCAGCAGGACAGCGCGGCGGGAGGGATGCGGACGCTCGCACAATGAATCCATGGCTATCTCCTCTGGAACTCGGGAGCCATCAAGAGCAGCGCCACCGCCTGCTGGCGCGACTCGGCGCGGATGACGGCATCGCGCGTCTCGGCTGATACCGAGGGACCGATGAGCGCTTCCAGGAGATCGGCAGGCTCGGCAAGAGTCCTGGCCTGGCGCGCCGCCTGCGAGGCGATATCGAGGCGCATCGCCATGCCCGCCGGGGAGGCCTGTGCATCGACGAGATCGGAAAAGCCGTTCGGGCCGGGCGGCTGCCACAGGGGCGCGCCCAGCACCGCCAGCCAATTGAGGGTCTGCCCGGGATCGGCCTCGGAACCGGGACCGATACCGCGGCGCAGGGCGAGAACGAAATCGAGGGGAGAGCGCATCTTCGCCAGCGGCTGCGACCAGGCGTCCGGCGCGTTGACCAGCGCCACGGCGATGGCGCGAAGATCGCCATCCGTCTTGGCGAACGTCTCCGCCAGGCGTGCGACCATCTGAGGTGGTGGATCGTCCGCGATGAAATGGCGCGCGATCTTCGTGGCGATATGCCGGGCGGTGGCGGGATGGCGGGCAATATCGTTGAGCACGGCCTCGGCCTGGCCCATGCCGCCGGCCGGGTAGGTCTTGCCGAAGAAGACCTGGTCGCCGGGCTCATGCGTGTTGGCATTGAAGACGAAGCTGCCGGGCTCGCCGAGCCGCCCTTCCCGCCCCGCCACCATCCAGCCGGTGAGGATGCGCGCGAAGGCGGTCACGTCGGCCTGGCTATAGCCGCTGCCGACACCAAGCGTATGCAGTTCGAGGATCTCGCGGGCGAGGTTCTCGTTCAGGCCACGGTTATGATTGCGCCCCGCCCGCGAGCCTGGGCCGATGGATTGCTGGTTATCCAGGTAATAGAGCATGGCCGGATGATGCTCGACGGCCACCAGCATGTCGGCAAAGCGGCCCAGCACGAAGGGGCGGATCGCCTCCCGCTCGAAGGCGCCCGCCGCCGCGCGCACGATGTTGTCCTTGGCGGCCGAGACGCAGAAATGGTTGGACCAGAAGGCGACGAGGCGCTCGACGAAGCCGATTTCCGCCGCCATCGCCTTGGCAAAGCGCGCCTGCGCTTCCGCCTTCAGCAGCCTGGCCTCGACGGGCGGCTCCGGCTTCATCGGCCCCTGCGGGGCGGGAGCGGCGGATATAGCGGGCTTGCCTTCCGGGTCCATCTGGACGGCGGCGGGCGCCGTCATCCGCTCCATCTTGCGCTGCAGGTTTTCGTTCATGACGGCCTGGATGGCCGCGGCACTGCCCGGCAGGCGGTCGGCATCCGCCGCAACCGGGATCAGGGCAATATCGGGTTTGGCAAGCTCCGCCCGCAACGCCGCGCGCGGGTCGCCGCCCAGCCTCGCCAGGTCGCCGGGGCGAGGCCCCAGGCCGAAACGATTGAAAACGACCCGTGCAGGGTCAAGGTCCTGCTCCACCACCACCGCCTCCCCCATTCAGGGTGGCAGCAGTATCGGCGAGGTGTCCGCTGCCATCGCGGCGATCCGATGACTTTAAGAAGGTCGACTATTTCCAAACTTTGCTGAACAACCGACGGCCTGAGCTTGACCGGGCAGCATCGTCCACCAGCAGACGCGGATGGTTTGCCTTTCTACCGTAAAGGGAGTAGGCAGGCTTCCCGCGACAGCGAATACTTTTCAATTTGGCCAAAGAAAGCCTCCTGCACCAAGTAGAGGCATGACCCAAAACAAGAAAACCGACGAGGAAAGCCCACGAGCCGGCCCTTCCCGTCCTGCCCGCCTCCTGGACGTGGCACGTCTTGCCAAGGTTTCCCGCGCAACGGCGGCCCGCGCTCTCGGCGGCTATGGCCTGGTCACCGAGGAGACGCGCGAGCGCGTCGCGGCGGCGGCCCGGACGCTGAACTACCGGCTCAACGAAGCGGCCCGGGCCATGCGGGCAGGTCGCACCCAGGTCATCGGTGTGGTGCTCGCCGACATCAGCAATTCCTTCTTCGCCAGTGCGGCCCGGGCCATCATCGATACCTGCGCTTCCCTCGGATACCAGACCCTGATCGTGAACACGGACGACGATCTCAAGACCGAGGTCGAGGCGGTGCAGACCCTGATGGAAAAGCGCGTCGCCGGCATGATCGTGGTGCCGTCCTCGCCCGACCATAACGAGCATCTGCAGAAGGCCGGCGCCGGCGAGGGACGCATGGTGCTGCTCGACCGCCGCATCGCGGATATTCCGGTCAGCGCGGTGACCACGGATGATCGCGGCGGCGCCCGCGAAGCCGTGGAATTGTTCATCGCCCGCAGACACACCCGCATCGGCCTCGTCGTCTTGACGGCAGCTGCCACCTCGCATCGACAGAGCGAGCCGCGGGGCGCCGTCTCGAGCGCGCGCGATCGCGTCCTCGGCGCGCGCGAAGCCCTGGCAGCGGCTGGCCTCGACCTGCCGAAGGCCTGGCTGCGTTACACGCCGAACAATCCCCAGATGATCATCGACGCCGCGACATCGATTCTCAGCGCCGATCCGCGGCCCACCGCGATCCTGGCGACATGCGAGGAAATCGCCATCGGGGTGCTGGCTGCCTGCCGGGCCCTGAATCTCGCGGTGGGGCGGGATGTCGCCCTCATCAGTTTCGACGAATCGCCCTGGTCGGGCGCCCTCACGCCGGCGATCTCGGTGGTGCAGCGTCCGATCCATGAAATGGGGCGCGCAGCCGTCAATCTGCTGGTCCGGCAGATCCAAGGCGGCGAATCCGGCAGGGATGTCGAGATGCCGACCATCCTGATCGACCGGGAATCGGTCTTCGATCTCGCGCCTTGATCGCGGACCAGCGTTGACAGACCTGCCTTCTCATGCATCATTTGATCTGTAAGTTTTTATAATAAAATGAGATCGATCTCATTCATGAGGAGGAAATCATGAAGGCTTTGAAATGCCTCGCCGGCATCGCCATGGCCGGCGCGGCCCTGGTCACGGGCATATCGGCCCCTGCCCTGGCCAAGGAGGTCAAGACGGTCGGCATATCGGTAGGATCGCTCGGCAATCCCGGCTTCGTGATCATCGCCAACACGGCGACCCGGATCATCAAGAAGGCCTATCCCCAGGCGCAGGTGACCACCGTCGGCTACGACTACGACCTCGGCAAACAGGTCAACCAGATCGATAATTTCATCGCGGCCGGCGCCGATTTCATCCTGCTCAATCCCGGTGATCCCAAGGCGATCACGCCGGCGATCAAGAAGGCCCAGGCGGCTGGCATTCCCGTCATCGCCTTCGACACCGGCGCCGAGGGCGCCGACGCCATCGTGATGACCGACAACATCATGGCCGGCAGCGTTTCCTGCCAGTACATCGCGGACAAGCTCAAGGGCGCCGGCAATGTCGTCATCCAGAACGGGCCGCAGGTCTCCTCGGTGATCGACCGCGTGGTGGGCTGCAAGCAGGTCCTGGCCAAATATCCCGACATCAAGATCCTGTCGGACGACCAGGACGGCAAGGGATCGCGCGACGGCGGCATGGCGGTGGCCCAGGGCTACCTGACGCGCTTCCCCAAGATCGATGCGATCTTCACCATCAACGATCCGCAGGCCATCGGCACGGCGCTCGCCGCCAAGCAGGCCGGCCGCAGCGAGTTCTTCATCACTTCGGTCGACGGCTCGCCGGATATCGAGGCCGCCTTGAAGGATCCGGCGCTGGACATGATCAAGGCTTCCGCCAGCCAGGATTTCTACGCCATTCCCAAGGTCTCGGCGCAGACCGCGATGGACCTGGTCAACGGCAAGAAGCCCGAGAAACCGGTCATCCTGATTCCCTCCGCACTGGTCACCCGCGAGAATGTCGGCGACTACAAGGGATGGAATGCCAAGCACGACGACTGACGTCGCCGTCTGGTCCAAGATGGCCTCCTCCTGCCCGAGGAGGCCATTTCAACTCCTGAAAGTACAGGCCATGCTCCCGCTCAAGACATCGACACTCGCCTCGTTCGGCCCGACCGTGACCCGGCCGACCTATGATCGCAGCCGGCTGCGGGTCGGGATCGTGCATTTCGGGGTCGGCAATTTTCACCGCGTGCACCAGGCCATCGCCATCGAAGCCTGCCTGCATCATCCCGGGCAGGAGGAGTGGGCGATCTGCGGCGTGGGCCTGACCGACGGTCCCGCCGCACGGGCCAAGGCCGAAGCCTATCGCCTGCAGGACAATCTCTACACGGTGACGCAGCTCACCTCCCCGGCCCCGAAGGAAACGCAGATCGTCGGCGCGATGATCGACTATCTGCATGCCCCAGCCGATCCCGAAGCCGTGCTCGCCCGCCTCGCCGATCCCGCCACCCGCATCGTCTCGCTCACCATCACCGAGGGCGGTTACAACATCGACGAAACGAGCGGCGCCTTCCGCCTCGACGCGCCCGACATCCGCCACGACCTCGAGGGCGGGCCGCCGCGGACAGTGTTCGGCTATATCGTGGCCGCGCTGGCGCGCCGGCGCCAGGCCGGCCTGCCGCCCTTCACCGTGATGTCCTGCGACAACCTCCCCCGCAACGGCGACACCTCGCGCCTTGCCGTGCTCGGTTTTGGCCGTGCCCTCGATCCCGGCCTCGCCGACTGGATCGAAGCGAACGGCGCCTTCCCCAATTCGATGGTCGACCGCATCGCGCCGCAGGTGCCGGAGGATGAGCGCCGGCGCATCACCGCCGGCATCGGCGTCGAGGATCTCGTCGCCGCCACCTGCGAACCCTATACGAGCTGGGTGGTGGAGGACCGTTTCTGCGCCGGCCGCCCCGAGCTCGAACGGGCTGGCGTGGTATTCAGCAGCGAAGTGCCGGCCTATGTCGCGGTGAAGGGCAGGCTGTCCAATGCCGCCCATATGCTGATGTGCTACCCGTCCCTGCTGATGGGCGCCCGCCTGGTCGACGAGGGCATGCGCCACCCCGACATTCCCCGCCTTCTCCACACGTTCTGGGAGCACGATGCCCGCCGTCTCGTCGAACCGCCCGCCGGCTATTCGACGACGGCTTTCACCGACACGGTGATCGAGCGCTTCGCCAATCCCGCGATCAAGGACCAGCTCCTCCGTGTGGCCGGCGATGGCGCCTCCAAGATCGTGGTCTTCCACGGCAAGACCATCGGCCAGCTGATCGCTGGCGGCTCGGACCTTGCGCGCGAAGCCTTCCTGCTTGCCTGCTTTGCCCGCTATCTCGGCGGCGTGGACGATCGGGGCATTGCCTTCGACATCTTCGAGCCACGCATCGGCGAAGCCGATTGGCAGCGGCTGAAGAGCGGCGATCCCCTGGCCGTGCTCGACATCGAGGCCTTTGCCGGTCTCGGCCTGCGCCAGAGCCCGGCCTTCGTCGCCGCTTACCAAATCCAGTCAAAATCATTGGCAAGCCAGGGAACAGCTGCAACATTGGCGCAACTGCTGAAATAACAGCATGAAAACGGGGGCAGGATGAACCCAGGCCAGACGCATCCCTTCCTGGAAATGCGCAATGTTTCCAAGACGTTCGGCCGGGTCCAGGCCCTCAAGAACGTGTCGCTCGACGTCAAGCTCGGCGAGATCCATGCCTTGATGGGCGAGAATGGTGCCGGCAAATCGACCCTGATGAAGATCCTCTCCGGCGCCTACACGCCGGATGAAGGCTCGGAAATCCTGATCGATGGCCAGAAGGTGGCGATCTCGGGCCCTATGGCAGCCAAGCAATTGGGGATCGCCATCATCTACCAGGAGCTCGCCCTCGCTCCCAATCTCACCGTGGCCGAGAATATCTATCTCGGCCGCGAACCGAGCCGGGCCGGCCTGATCGACCGCGGCGCCATGATTGCCGGCGTCGAAAGCGTGCTGCAGCGCCTCGGCGCCACCTTCACCGCGCGCGACAAGGTGGCCGAGCTCTCGATCGCCGAACGCCAGCTGGTGGAGATCGCCCGTGCGGTGCATGCCCGTTCCCGCGTGCTGATCATGGACGAGCCCACCACCACCCTGTCGGAGCGCGAGACCGAGCGGCTGTTCGCTTTGGTGCGCCAGCTCAAGCAGGAGGGGCTCGCCATCGTCTATATCAGCCACCGCATGAAAGAGGTCTACGAGCTCTCGGACCGCGTCTCGGTACTGCGCGACGGCACCTATGTGGGCACCCTGGACCGCGAGGCGATCACTCCCGCCGCAGTGGTACGCATGATGGTAGGGCGCGACCTCTCCTCCTTCTACAAGAAGGAGCATGATGCCCACCAAAGCCGCGGCCGGATCATCTTCTCGGTACGCGACATCGCCGACGGCCGGCGCATCCAGCCCTGCTCCTTCGACATTCACGAGGGCGAGGTGCTCGGCATTGCCGGCCTGGTCGGCGCCGGCCGCACCGAGCTTGCCCGCCTGGTCTACGGCGCCGATGCGAGGATATCGGGCACCGTGGCGGTCGATGGCAAGGAGGTCAGCATCCGCTCGCCCCAGGACGCCATCGAGGCCGGCATCGCCTATCTCACCGAGGACCGCAAGCTGCTCGGCCTGATGCTGGACATGTCGGTCGCCGAGAACATCAATCTGGGGGTGATCGCCCGCGACGCCCTGGCCGGCGGTTTCCTCAACCTCGCCAAGGGTCGCAAGCGCACGGCCGAGGCGATCCAGGCCACCGGCATCCGTACCGCCTCGCCCGACGCGCCGGTCGGTGGCCTGTCCGGCGGCAACCAGCAGAAGGTCCTGCTTTCGCGCCTGCTCGAGACCAAGCCGCGCGTGCTGATCCTGGACGAGCCGACCCGCGGCGTCGACATCGGCGCCAAATCGGAAATCTACCGCCTGATCGACCGGCTGGCCCGCGAGGGCGTCGGCGTGGCGGTGATCTCGTCCGAACTGCCCGAAATCGTCGGCATCTGCGACCGCGTCATCGTGATGCGCGAAGGCCACATCGCCGGGGAACTCGGCGGAGGCGGCAATGCCGAAGCGGTCAGCCAGGAGAACATCATGGCGATCGCGACCTCAGCCGCAAAGGATGCCGCATGACCTACCCGGCTTCCACCCGACGATCCCGCACCGCGAGATACCGGCAAGACGCGACAGCCCCCAAGACGGCTCACAAGACAGGCAGGACTGTGCGATGACATCCACCAACCCTTCCACCGCAGATACCGCCCGCCGCAAATTCGCCCTGTCGGGCACCCTGCGGGGCCTGGGCATGCTGCCCGCCCTCGTGCTGATCGCCATCCTGTTCCAGCTCCTGTCGGGCTATGTCGAATCCGGCGGCCTGTCCTGGGCCAGCGGCCGCTTCATGAGCTGGAACAATCTGTCGATCGTGGCCCAGCAGGCCTCGATCAACACCGTGCTCGCCGCCGGCATGACCTTCGTCATCCTCACCGGCGGCATCGATCTCTCGGTCGGCTCGGTGCTGGCAGCCTCGGCGATGATCGCCCTGATCGTCTCGCTGATCCCGGGCTGGGGCATGATGGGGCTGGTGGCCGCCCTGGTGACCGGCGGCCTGCTCGGCCTCGTCAACGGCGCGCTGATCGCCTTCATGCGCCTGCCGCCCTTCATCGTCACCCTCGGCTCGATGACGGCGGTGCGCGGCCTCGCCCGCCTGTTCGGCGAGGACAAGACGATTTTCAATCCCAGCCTGCCCTTCGCCTTCATCGGCAACGGCACGATCTTCGGCGTGCCCTGGCTGATGGTGATCGCGCTCGCCACGGTGGTGGTGTCCTGGCTGATCCTGCGCCGCACCGTGCTGGGCCTGCGCATCTATGCCATCGGCGGCAATGCCGAGGCCTCCCGGCTGTCGGGCATCAAGGTCTGGTCGATCCTGCTCATCGTCTACGGCATTTCCGGCCTGCTGGCGGGCCTGGGCGGGGCGATGTCCGCCGCCAAGCTCTATGCCGCCAACGGCCTGCAGCTCGGCCAGTCCTATGAGCTCGACGCCATCGCCGCCGTCATCCTCGGCGGCACCAGCTTCGTCGGCGGCATCGGTTCGATCTGGGGTACGCTCATCGGCGCCCTGATCATCGCCGTGCTCTCCAACGGCCTGATCCTGATCGGCGTGTCCGACATCTGGCAGTTCATCATCAAGGGCCTGGTGATCATCGGCGCCGTCGCCCTCGACCGTCTGCGCTCCTCCGGCAGCGCCCGCACCTGAGCCGACGCGGCAAGTTCCACGCCTCGCGCCTTTCCCCGCCTCCGTTGCATATGTGACGGAGGCGGTTCTCGTTGCGGCGCTTGCCATCCCGGCTTCACCGAAACCGGCATCCGCATCGGGCGCCGTGGCGTTCTCCCGACGTCCTCCGCCCCAGGCTGAAGTCCGCCGAGCCCCTGCCGGGATTCACGGCGCTCTCACGCGATTATGCTAAAGCGTCTTGCGATCGGACGGAGATACTTGGAACCGCAAGGGCGCGTCGAAGCAGGGAGCTCGAGCAAGCAGGCGCTCAGCCGGGAGCCGACATCGGGATAGTCGAGCGAGCGGCAAGCGCCAGGCGGCAAGAGGGGGCGAAGGTGGACAAGCTCACAGGCGCGCAAGTCTCCGAACTGGCCAAGGCCCTGTCGACGACCGTCAATCTCGATGATCTCGGCAATTTCGTCTATGTGGCGACCGGCGACCAGCTCGAGGTCTACTGGGCCGATGTGAGGCAGCCGCTGGTCTCGGTGCTGCGCGAACTCGTCATTCGCCTCGAACAGGAAGGCCAGACCGGCAATTTCCTCAAGGCGATCTACGTCAACCGCCCGCATCGCGACGATATTCGCCAACTCATCGTCCGCCTGGCGCCGGAAGCGGCGGCTGAAACCCTGACCAACCCCTATGACCTGGTGGTGCTGGACAAGGATCATCGTGGCACCCAGCCCAGCGCCGAAACCTTGGGCCCCGGCCTGCAGCGCAACATCAAGCCCCATCTGCGCATGCTCGATCCCGCCTTGTGGGTCGCCGGCATGAACGAGACGCTGCGCCGGGTGTGCCGCATCGAGATCGACGGCAGCCCGGCCGGCACCGGTTTCCTGGTCGGGCCGCAGGCCGTGCTGACGAACTGGCATGTCGTCGAGGCAGCGGCCGGACAGAATGACTGGCCGATGGTCTCCTGCCGCTTCGACTATGCCCGCAAGACCGACGGTTCCTTCAACGAGGGCGAGGCGGTCGCCTTATCCGGCACTGCGCTGCTGCATCATCGCCCCTATGCGCCGGCCGAAATGACCGAGGCGCCGGACGAGCCGCCGCCCTCGGCGACCGAGCTCGACTTTGCGCTGCTGCAGCTCGCCGGGACCGTCGGCGCCGAACGCGGCTGGCTCGCCCTGCCGAAGCGGGACGAGGCCCTGGGCCAAGGCTCGCCGCTGATCATCGCCCAGCATCCCCATGGCGGCCCCGTCAAGCTGGCGATCGACACCGAGGCGATCCTGCCCACGCCCGCCCCGCCGGACCGGCCGAGACTACGCTATGCCACCAACACCGATCCGGGCTCCTCGGGCTCACCCTGCCTGAGCATGGAATGGCAGCTTCTCGCCCTCCATCATTTCGGCGATCCGGCCTGGGGCGAACCGAAATTCAACCAGGGCGTCCCGGCGGGCCTGATCCGGGCCGATATCGAGGCAGCTGGCTTCGGCGCGGCAATCCCGGCGGCCTGAGGAAGGGAGAACGGCATGGGCGTCGTCACACTTCCTCCTCAAAGCGTCATCTCGATCTCCAACGCCATCGGAGACCTGTGCACCTTTCGTGAACTCGGCGACCTCATGCAGATCTGCTACGGCACCTCGGTTGCCATCACCGGGGTAAGCTTTGCCGAACAGCCCCGGCGCAAGGTCGCCCGGGATTGCGTCGACTGGGCGCAAAAATGCGGGATCCTGACGAATTTCGTCGCCATCGTGCTGCATGCCAAGAACGACAACACCGCGTTCAGGGAGCTGGTCACGCAATTGATCCCCGATGCCCTGACCGCACCGCCGAGCGTGGCCTCGCAGGTCGGCACCGTCGTCTCCGGGCTCGACAGCCTCGCCGCCTATCTGGCCAAGGACGAGGTGCGCAAGAAGGCCGGCATCTCGAAGCAGCGGCTTGCCGAAATCGGCCAGCGCATCAACCTGCTGGCCGCCTATAAGGGGCTGCATGACAGCCTTCATCACATCCAGATCAACCACACCCGCATCCTGCTGCAGGCCGTGGCGAGCATGGACAATCCGATCAGCTATGAGACGGTGCAGGTCTATATTTCGCAGGTGCGCGCCGCCGTCACCGCCATCCGCACCCAGATCACCAGGCCGGGTGCGGACGAGATCCTGGCCGGTCTCGATCTTTCCTGGGTCGACGACCTCGAAAGCAGTTCGCAGCGTTGCCAGGAGGGGCTCGATGCCGACAGGCCGGGACCGGTGCTCATCGCCGTCCGGCAGATCGCCGCGATCAGCGACAGCCAGTCGGTGCAATTGAACAAGGGCATCTTCGATGCAGCGACCAAGTTGCCCCTGCCGGAACTGGCAGGTGCCCTGGTCGAAATCGGCGGAGCCGATACCGGCCTGCAGGCAGCGCTCGATGAGGCGATCAGCGCCCTTGGCGCCCTGCAGCGCACCTTGATGAGCCGGATCGCGACGCATAACCGCCTGCAGAGGGTGGAGCAGAACCTCTCGATCCTCGCCAGTTGCCTGGACGATCCCGGCGTCCTGATCGTGGATGAGATCGCCGCCCTCTGGCCCGAGACCAGGGCCATGCTGCTGAACCTGGCCGCGCTTGGCCTGGAACGGGCAGATCTGACTGTCGACGGGGAGGATTGCGACAAGATCGATGCCTGCCTGCAGGATGTCGAGATCGCGCAGCGCGACACCGCCTTCAACCTCAAGAGCGCCCCGGCGATCCGGGCCCTGCAGCGCTCCTTTTCGGGTTTCCAGAAGAATGCCAGCGCCCAGTTCTTCGCGCTCGACAGCAGGCTGAAGGCGGATTTCGACAGCGTCTTCCAGATCAGCGACCGCCTGAAGAACATTCTGGGAGCCGTGCAATGAGCGAGACGATGCCTCCTCATCCGCCGCAGACTTTTGCAAGCATCGCGGATATCAGCCACGAGCATCTCGACCTGCTCAGGTCCAGCAGCCAGCGGGATGGCGATACGCCGGAGGCGATCTCGGCCTTTCGCGATCGCATCACCGCTTTCCGAGGCGAAGTCGCAGCCGCCGGGGCACGGCTTGGAAAGGAGGAGGATCGCGAGACGGCCCAGGGCATCATCGACTATTGGAGCACGCAACTGCTGACCTGGTCGACGAACGGCGCGAGGCCGGATCTCGACCTGCCGCTCGCGCCCTATCTCGACTCGCCGGAACCGCCCTTGCCTGCCGGCACGCCGCCGGCCAGGAGATCGAAGCGAGCAGGGACGGCGCAGGATGCCCGCGCCCAGATCCGCATCGGCGCCCTGGCCTATCAGTGGCGCCGATCGAACCGGGCACCCGGCTACCTGCTCACCGGCAATGCCCTGGTGGAAGCCGCCGGATATCGCGACAAGGATCCGGAAATCGAGGCCTTCGTCAGCGCGAGCACGGCGGCCGAACGCCGGACGCGCCATATTCGCATGGGCTTCGTCGTCACGCTCGTCCTGTCCATTGCCTTTGCCGTCCTGGCACTCATCTCCTTCCTTCGAGAGAACGACGCGCGCAAGGAGGCCGATCGCCTGCGCGGGCAGGCCGAGGAGTTGTCGGCGGACAATGACAAACGGGCCCAGCGTTTCCTGGCGGCCGACGTTCGGCTCCAGACCGAACGATTTCAGCATGCAGCCGAACTCAAGGAGCTCAACGATCAGCTCTTGGCGCTGAAAAGCGCGCTCGAGGAAGCCCAGGCCAAGCTCAAGGTCGCCCTGGCTCAGACGCCATCACCGACGTCGAATCCAACCCAGCACATGTATCTGCGCGATTCGAATGCCGTGCTGACACAGGCCATCGACCAGTCCCGCGCCTACAAGCCGCCGCCCGTCCCCCAGCTCACGGCCGGGGAGCAGCTGCTCGCCAATGTCAACCTGATCGATGGTCCCGACGGCGATGTGCGGCGAGCGACCACGGAGAATCTCGTGCGTGCCTTGCGCGACGGGACGGTCTCGCCCGACGACCAGCGCATGCTGGTCGGCGCCCTCGTCAACATGCTGGCCCGGCCCGCCGTCCAGAGCCTGACGCTGACGGGGCGCTACAATGTGCTCTATATCCTCTCGACCATCACGCAGGCCCAATGGGCCTTGCCGGACTGGTCGGCCCTGCGCGACCGGGCCCGCGTGGTCACCGCCGACCTGGTTGGCCCCAATGCCCAGAACGACCTTCCGATGGGCAGGGATTCGCAGAAATTCTACCAGCAGCTGGTGCAGAGACTGCAATAAGGACTTCGTTCAAAAATCACGGAAAGGCCGTTGCGCAGCGTCGGCCCCGCCCCGTTCAGCCCGATTTCCCCTCGCGCCGGAACACCGCCAGCAGATTGCTGCGGATGCTGTCCTGGCGCTGCACGGACGTAATCTTCGCCCCGGTGAGATCGGTGACATAGAACACGTCGACCGCCTTCTCGCCGAAGGTCGCGATATGGGCCGAGGCGATGTTGAGGTTGAGCCGCGAGATCGCCGTGGTGAGGTCGTAGAGAAGGCCGGGACGATCGAGGCCCCAGACCTCCACCACGGTGTGGCGGTTCGACCATTCATTGTCGACCACCACCTCGGGCGCGACCTGGAAGGCCTTCTGCCGCGGCTTGATGGCACCGCGCTTGGCCACGGCTTCCGGCAGGCGGATGGTGCCGGTGAGTGCCTGCTCCATCGCCTGGGCGATGCGGCCGGCGCGCCGCAATTCGTCCTCGTCCTGCGGAAATTCGCGGCTGACGAAAATGGTGTCGAGTGCCAGCCCGTCCGTGGTGGTGTTGATCTGGGCATCGACGATGTTGGCGCCGGAAGCCGCGCAGGCGCCGGTAATGATCGACAACAGGCGCGGATGGTCGGGGGCGAGAATGGTCAGCTCGGTCACGCCGCGGAAGGCATCGGTGGCGACTTCGGTCGCGAGCGTCTCGCCACGTTCGCGCGCGGCGCGGATGAAGCGAGCATGACGCAGGCGACGCGGCAGCTCGACCTTGAGCCAATAGGGCGGGTAGTGGCGTGACACATAGGCATCGACCTCCGCCGCGCTCCAATCGGACAGGCCGGCCCTGAGTTCGTCCTGGGCCAATTGAACGCTGGCGCGCCGGTCGGATTTGGAATGGCCGCCGGCCAGCACCAGCTCGGTTTCCCAGAACAGCGAGCGCAGGAGCTGACCCTTCCAGCCGTTCCACACACCCGGCCCCACTGCCCGGATATCGGCCACGGTGAGGATGAGCAGCAGCTTCAGCCGTTCCAGCGTCTGCACGGTGCCGGCGAAGGTCTCGATGGTCTTGCGATCGGAGATGTCGCGCGACTGCGCCGTCATCGACATCACCAGATGCTGCTCGATCAGCCAGGACACCGTGTCGGTCTGGCCCGGCGTCAGGCCGAGGCGGGGCCCCAATCGCTTGGCGATCTTGGCACCGGCGAGCGAATGGTCCTCCGGCCGGCCCTTGGCGATGTCGTGCAGGAAGGTGGCGACATAGAGGGCGGTGCGGTTCTGGATGGTCGGCATGATCTCGTTGACGAGGGGATGCTCGTCGCCACCCTCGCCGCGATCGATGTCGGCGAGTTCGCCGACCGAACGCAGGAGATGCTCGTCCACGGTGTAGCGGTGATACATGTTGAACTGCATCATCGCCACGACCTTGCCGAAATCGGGGATGAAGCGGCCGAGTACGCCGGCCTCGTTCATGCGCCGGAGCACGGTCTCGGGGGCGTTGCGCGAGGTCAGGATCTCCAGGAACAGCCGGTTGGCCTCGACATTCTCGCGCAGCGAAGCGTTCACCAGCTTGAGCGAGCGGGTGACGAGGCGCATCGCGTCGGGATGCAACGCCAGCGAATGCAGGTCGGCAAGCTGGAACAGGCGGATCAGATTGACCGGATCGCGCGCGAACACCTGGTCGTTGGCGACATTGAGCCGACCCGTCTCGATCACGAAATCCTTGGTGCCGATCAGGGCCTGGCGCTGGCTGCGGCGGAAAGGCGCGATGAAGCGATCCAACATCGCCTTGGGTTTTTCCTGGCGCGCTTCCAGCGCGGCACAGACGATGGCGGTGAGATCGCCGACATCCTTGGCCACCAGGAAATAATGCTTCATGAAGCGCTCGACGCCGCGCAGGCCGCCACGATCCGAATAGCCCAGAAAGGCGGCGATCTCACGCTGGATGTCGAAGGTCAGGCGCTCTTCGGCGCGGCCGGTGAGGAAATGCAGGGCGCAGCGTGTCGCCCACAGGAAGTCCTCGGCCAGGGTGAACTGGCGGTATTCGCGCCGGGTGAACAGGCCGGCCTCGACGAGGTCGGCGGCATCCCTGACGCGATAGACATATTTGGCGATCCAGTAGAGCGTGTTGAGATCGCGCAGGCCGCCCTTGCCTTCCTTGACGTTGGGCTCGACCCGGTAGCGCGAATTGCCGGCCTTGATCAGGCGTTCGTCGCGCTCGGCGAGCTTGGCGGCGACGAACTCGGCTGCCGTGAGCTGGACGAGTTCGCGGTCGAAGCGGGCGGAAAGTTCGCTCGCCAGCCCCATGTCGCCGAGGATCGGACGCGCTTCGAGCAAGGCGGTGCGGATGGTCATGTCGCCGCGGGCGAGGCGCAGGCACTCGTCGATCGTACGCGTGGCATGGCCGACCTTCTGCCCGAGGTCCCACAAGACATAGAGGATGGCCTCGGTGACGCTCTCGCCCCAGGCCGTCTGCTTGGCCGGCAGCAGGAAGAGCAGGTCGATGTCCGACCCCGGCGCGAGGGTGCCGCGGCCATAGCCCCCCACGGCGATGACGGCCATGCGCTCGCCGGCCGTGGGGTTGTGGGTGGTATAGACGTAGCGCGTCACATAGGCGTAGGTGGCGCGGATGATCTCGTCCTCGAGCCAGGACAGCCGCTGGGCGCAGGCCGTGCCGAGACGATCCTCGCTGAACCAGGTGCGGATGGTCTCGCGGCCGTCTCGCAGGGTGGTCTTGAGCAGGGTGACCACCGCAAGCCTGAGGGCGTCGGCATTGCCCTCATGCTCCAGCGCCAAGGCGTCGATCTCGGCTTCGAGCGCCATGCGGTCGAGGACGAGGTGAAGCTCACGATCGGGCTTGTCGAGCATTGCAGGCCTTATAGCGTTTTGCGGTTTGACGGATCACCTAGAATCGCAAAGACGCGTTGGAACAAGGAGTTAGAGCAAATGGGCGTTCACACTTGAACGCGCTTTGCTCTAGGAAGGAGAATTTCGGAGCGCGAACATCCTGTCCGCTCTTCCCATCCTGCGGATGCGGCGTTACCAGGCGTGGATGGCGGCAATGCGGACAGGATGTCCGCGCTCCAACTTACCCCTTCTTGGCGCTATCGCGCTTGGCTTTCAAGGAAAACAAGGCATCGAGCGCCTGGCGAGGCGTCATGTCGTTGGGATCGAGCCCATCGAGGGCTTCGGCGACCTCGTCCGGCACCTTGACCGTTGCCTGTGCCGGCGCCCGGGGGGCTGCGGCGAACAAGGGCAGGTCGTCGACCAGGCGGGCAGCCGGAGCCTGGCGATCGGTCGCCTCGAGCTGCGCCAGCACGGCCCGTGCCCGCTCGACCACGGCGGCCGGCATGCCGGCGAGCTTGGCGACCTGGATGCCGTAGGAACGGTCGGCGGCGCCCGGCACCACCTCATGCAAGAAGACGACGTCGCCATGCCATTCGGTCACCCGCATGGTGGCGTTGGCGAGGCGCGGCAGCTTCTTGGTGAGCTGGGTGAGCTCGTGATAATGCGTGGCGAACAGGGCCCGGCAGCGATTGACGGCGGAAAGGTTCTCTATTGCCGCCCACGCGATGGAGAGGCCGTCGAAAGTGGCGGTGCCGCGGCCGATCTCGTCGAGGATGACGAGGGCGCGGGGACCAGCCTGGTTGAGGATCGCCGCCGTCTCCACCATCTCGACCATGAAGGTGGAGCGCCCGCGCGCCAGGTCGTCGGCGGCGCCGACGCGCGAGAACAGCGCGTCCACCGCGCCGATATGGGCCGATTTCGCCGGCACGAAGGAACCGATCTGCGCCAGGACGGCGATCAGGGCGTTCTGGCGCAGGAAGGTCGATTTACCCGCCATGTTCGGGCCGGTGAGCAACCAGATCCTACCGGCGGCCTTGCTGCCTTCGCCCTCGCCGCTCAATTCGCAATCATTGGCGACGAAGGGCTTGCCCTCGCGCTTCAGCGCCCGCTCGACCACAGGATGGCGCCCACCCTCGATGGCAAAGGCGAGCGAGGTGTCGACAACGGGACGGACATAGTTTTCCTCGTCGGCCAGCACGGCGAGCGACACGATGACGTCGAGAAGGGCGAGGGCCTCGGTGGCGGCCCGGATGGCGGCGCCGTCACCGAGCAAGGCCGCGGCGAGATCGGAGAAGACCTGGAGCTCACTCGCCAGCGAGCGCTCGGCCGCCGAGGCGATGCGCGATTCCAGCGTCGAGAGCTCGGCGGTGGAGAAGCGCATGGCGCCGGCCATGGTCTGGCGATGCACATAGGTCTCGCGCAGGCCCGGCTGCAGGAAGGCTTCACCGGCCTGCTGCGGCACCTCGACGAAATAGCCGATCATGTTGTTGTGCTTGATCTTGAGCTGGCGGACCTGGCTCTCCTCGGCATAGCGCGCCTGCAGGCCGGCGATGACGCGCCGGCTCTCGTCGCGCAGAGCCCTGGTCTCGTCGAGGGCCTGATCATAGCCGGCACGCACGAAGCCGCCATCGCGCTTGAGCAGCGGCAGATCGTCCTGCAGGGCTGCGGCAAGGCGCGCCGCCTGGCCCTGGTCCGGCCTTACCAGGGCCGAGAGAATACCGGCGAGCACCGGCGGCAATTCAGCTTCGCGCTGCCGCAGCAGGGCTTCGACGGCGGCAATGCCGGTCAAGCCTTCCCGGAGAGCGGCGAGATCACGCGGCCCGGCCCGGTCGAGGGCGAGGCGCGCCATGGAGCGGGCGATGTCCGGCGCCGATTTCAGCCGGGCGCGGACCTGGCCGCGCAGCAGGGCCTGTTCGGCGAAGAAGGCCACCGCATCCTGGCGCAGCGCGATGGCCTCGGGCTGTAACAGCGGGCTCGCCAGCCATTGCGCCAGCAGGCGGCCACCGGCCGCCGTCACCGAGCGGTCGACCGCATCGAACAGGGAGCCGGCGCGCTCGCCGCCCAGGGTACGCGTCAGCTCCAGATTGGCGCGTGTCGCGGCATCGATCGCCATATGCGCGCTGGCGCCGTCCCGGCGTGGTGGGTCGAGCGCCGGCTTCTGGCCGACCTGCGTGCGCAGGATATAGGTGACGAGGCCGGAGGCGGCGACCAGCTCGGCTCGCGAGAAGGTGCCGAAGCCATCGATGGTGCCGACATCGTAGAAGGCAGCAAGCCGGCGCTCGGCCTGGCTGCCATCGAAGACGTCGCGCCCGACCGGTGTGACGGCGGCACGGCATTCGCGCCAGAGCGAGGCCAGCTCCGCATCCTCATGCACCGTCTCGGCCATGACCACTTCGGACGGGTCGAGCCGGGCGAGTTCGGCCGGCAGTCCCGCCTCGTCGCATTCGGACAGGCCGAACTCGCCGGTGGAGATGTCGGCGAAGGCGAGACCGTAGCGAGCCTCGTCATCGGAGATGCGCAGGCGCGCCAAAGCCAGCAGCAGATTGGTGCGCGTCGGCTCCAGCAGCGTCTCCTCGGTGATGGTGCCGGGCGTGACCAGCCGGACCACGCCGCGCTTGACCACTGATTTGGAACCGCGCTTCTTGGCCTCCGCCGGATCCTCCATCTGCTCGCAGACCGCGACACGGTGGCCATGGGCGATCAGGCGCTGCAGATATTCGTCGGCCCGGACCACCGGCACGCCGCACATGGCGATGTCCTCGCCCTGATGCTTGCCGCGCTTGGTGAGGACGATGCCGAGCGTCTTGGAGGCGATCTCGGCGTCCTCGAAGAACAATTCGTAGAAATCGCCCATGCGATAGAACAGCAAGGCGCCAGGATGGCCGGCCTTGATCTCGAGATATTGCGCCATCATCGGCGTGACGGGCGCCGACGCATCGGCGGTGTCGAGTTTGCGGGGCGAGGAGGTCATGGCCGCACGCTAGCAGATGCGGTCAAAGGGAGCACGAGGCCGAGGCCGGAGGCTTGTGGATAGGTGGGTCGATCTCCGGATCGCCCCACCACCGCGCCCATATTGACGCTCCCAAACGAACATGGCCTGTTGTCACCCGATTCAATCACGTGAAAGCCGACCATGCCGCAACCGCTCACGCCCGACATCATCGTGCCCGAAGCCTTCGATCCCGCTGCAGAGGCCGAACGGCGCGTCGCCTTCCTGGCCGATTATCTCAAGGCCTCGGGAGGGCGGGCCTATGTGCTCGGTATCTCGGGCGGCGTCGATTCGCTCACCGCAGGCCTGCTGGCACAGGCCGCCGTCGAACGGTTGCGAACCGAAGGGTATCAGGCCCAGTTTCTGGCGATGCGCCTGCCCTATGGCGTGCAGGCGGACGAAAAGGATGCGCAGCAATCCCTGGCGACCATCAAGGCCGACCGCGTCGTCACCGTAAACATCAAGCCGGCCGCCGACGCGATGATGGCCGAACTCATGCGCGAAGCCGGCGATTTGATCGAGGGCCCGCGCTCCGATTTCCACCACGGCAACATCAAGGCGCGCCAGCGCATGATCGCCCAGTTCGGCCTCGCCGGGGCCGTGCGCGGCATCGTCATCGGCACGGACCACGCTGCCGAGGCAGTGATGGGCTTCTACACCAAGTTCGGCGACGGTGCGGCCGACATCCTGCCGCTGGCCGGCCTCAACAAGAGGCGGGTGCGGGCCCTCGCCGCCCATCTCGGCGCTCCGCGCGAACTGGTGTTCAAGGTGCCCACCGCCGATCTCGAAACCAATGTGCCATTGAAGCCCGACGAGGACGCCTATGGCGTGACCTATGACGAGATCGACGATTTCCTGGAGGGCAAGGCCATCGCCGAGGCCTCGCACCAGCGCATCCTGTCGACCTATCGAGCCAGCGCCCACAAGCGCGCTCTGCCCGTGGCGGCGGGGTAGTCGGAGCGCAGGCGGGACGCCCGCGATCCCCGCAAGCCCCTCTCGACAAATCGGCATCGCAGAAATTATCTATAAAATCATGAGCGGGCCCAAGGACGACACCATCGCCATCCGCATCGCCAAGGTGCTGGCGGATCGCATCATCTCCGGGGCGATCGAGCCCGGCGCCCGATTGCGCCAGGACCATGTCGCGGAGGAGTTTGCCACCAGCCATGTGCCGGTGCGCGAGGCTTTCAGGCGCCTGGAGGCACAGGGCCTGGCGGTGAGCGAACCCAGGCGCGGCGTGCGTGTCGCCGCCTTCGACCTGGAAGAGGTCAAGGAGGTCGCCCAGATGCGGGCGGCCCTGGAGGTGCTGGCCCTGCGCCAGGCCGCGCCGCACCTCACCGCCACCATCCTGGACGAAGCCGAGGAAGCCACCAAGGCAGGCGACCGCTCGCGCGACGTGCGCAGTTGGGAAGAGGCCAATCGCCGCTTCCATCGCCTGATCCTGGCCCCCTGCCGCATGCCGCGCCTGCTCGCGGCGATCGACGACCTGCATGCCGCCAGCGCCCGCTTCCTGTTCGCAGCCTGGCGCTCGGAATGGGAAAGCCCGACCGACCAGGACCACCGTGCCATCCTGGCGGCGCTGCGGTCAGGCAAGCTGGACGACGCTGCCGTCACCCTCGCCCGCCATGTGCAGCGGGTCGGCCTGAAACCGGTCCGGTCGGCCTCCGGCGCCACGCGGGAAGCCTTCGCCATCATCGGCTGAGTTCCGGGTGCGCGGGCATCTTGCCCGCTCTTGGAGCCACTATGCCTGCGGGATGAGAAGAGCGTGCAAGATGCCCGCGCACCCGGATATTGCCAAACTTGCCGTTTTGTGACCTCTATAGATCATCGGATTCAAGATTATCTATAATTTCCCGGAGCCTCTCCATGTCGCACAGCGCCACCTCCTCCCTGACCCCGGCTTTCAGCCCCCTCGACATTTCGCGGCGCTCGCTTGGCTGGCAGGCGGCGGCGGTCGTCGCAGGCACGGCCGTACTGGCCCTGGCATCGCATATCCAGGTGCCAATGTTCCCCGTGCCGATGACCATGCAGACCCTGGCCGTGACCTTGATCGGGGCGCTTTATGGCTGGCGGCTCGGTGCCATTACCGTGCTGGCCTGGCTGGCTGAAGCCTGGATGGGTCTTCCGGTCACTGCGACGGGCAGCATCGGCACCCTGTTGTTCGTCGGTCCGACGGCCGGCTATCTGATCTCCTTCCCGCTCGTCGCTGCCCTTTGCGGCTTGCTGGCCGAGCGTGGCTGGAACGGCAACCGCCCGGTTCTCGCCTTCGTCAACATGACCTTGGGCAATGCCCTCTGCCTGGCCATCGGCGGTGCCTGGCTTGGCGCTCAGATCGGCCTGGAAAAGGCTTTCCTGCTCGGTGTCGCGCCCTTCCTGCTCGGCGGCCTGCTGAAGTCGGTCATCGGCGCCGTCACCCTGATGGCCCTGGTTCGCGGCAAGGCCGGCGCCGCCCGGTGACGGTGCGGCTTCGCGCCCACCATCTCCTCTGCATGCTGACCTATGTCGGCAAAGGATACAGCCCCGGCTTCGTCGCCAATTACGACGCGATCGCAGCGCGACTGAGCCAGGGTGAAGACATCGTGATCGTGGCGGGGCCTGATGATATCTGCGCCCCGCTGCTGCAAGAAGTCGATTCGCATTGCCATGAGCCTCGGATCGACCAGCGCGACGAACTCGCCATCCGCGACGTCAGTGCCCTGATGCGCCTACCCGTCCGCACCGGCACTCGCATCGCCCTGACCCCAACCCTGCTGGCACGTTTCCGCGGCGCCTTTGCCGCCAATCTCACCCGCTCGGCCTGTGTAGGCTGCGAATGGTCGGGCCTATGCAGCGAAGTGGCCCGCGACCGCTACCAGGAGTCCCGTGTGAAGCGGGACTGAGACAACCGCGGACGAACCGCCCCCCTGCGGGACCAACCATGCGTATTCTCGACATCCGCGAACGCAGTATCTCGATCTCCCGCTATGCCGGGCCGGTGCAGCCGGGCGGATTGACCACCAGCATCGTCGCCATCGTCACCGATACCTCCCGCGCCGGCCGGCCCCTCATCGGCTATGGCTATGCCTCGGTCGGCCGCTATGCCCAGAGCGGACTGATCCGTGAACGTTTCGCCCCGCGCCTCAAGCAGGCGCCGGCGGATGCCTTATCGGGAAAGGGTGGGGGTCTGGATCCCTTCAAGGCCTGGCAGGCGATGATGGCGGGCGAAAAACCCGGCGGGCATGGCGAGCGCTGCGTCGCGGTCGGCGCCCTCGACATGGCGCTGTGGGATATTGCCGCCAAGCAGGCCGATCTGCCGCTCCACGCCTATCTTGCCGATCGGCTCGGCAGCAAGGCTGCCCAGACCGACAGGGTCCGAGTCTATGCGAGCGGCGGCTATCGCCATCCCCGCGACGACCTTG
This sequence comes from Labrys sp. (in: a-proteobacteria), assembly GCF_047605565.1. Classification (NCBI taxonomy): domain Bacteria; kingdom Pseudomonadati; phylum Pseudomonadota; class Alphaproteobacteria; order Hyphomicrobiales; family Xanthobacteraceae; genus Labrys; species Labrys sp. (in: a-proteobacteria). Next base: position 51,134 of record NZ_JASGFM010000026.1, on the reverse strand, counting down.
CCTTGCTGACCGAGGAGATGGGCCGCTTCGCCGATCTTGGCTTCGTCAATGCCAAGATCAAGATCGGCAGCGCCGGCCTCGACCAGGATCTTCGGCGCATCGAGGTGGCCGCCACCGCACTGGGAGCGTCCGGCCGCCTCGCCGTCGACGCCATGAACGCCTATGATCGGATATCCGGCCTGGAAGCGGCCGTAAGGCTCGCCCCTCTGGGCCTGTGGTGGTTCGAAGATATCTGCGACCCGCTCGACTTCGAGGTCCAGTCCGTTTTGGCATCGGCCTATGCGCCGCCGATCGGGGCAGGCGAGGCCCTGTTTTCGGCGGCGGAAGCTCGGCTCCTTGCCCGCCATGGCGGCCTGCGCCCGGATCGCGACGTGCTGCTGTTCGACCCCGTGCATTGCTACGGCCTGCCCGGCTATCTCCAGATCATCGAGGCGATGACCGCGAGGGGCTGGACGAGGCAGGCCTTCTGGCCGCATGGCGGGCACCTGTTCGGCCTGCACCTGGCCGCAGCCCTCGGCCTCGGCGGCGCCGAGATTACCCCCTTTGCCTTCCAACCCTTTAGCGGCCTCGCGGATGACAGTGTGATCGCAGAAGGCTACGCCTCGCTGCCACAGGCCGAGGGAATCGGCTTCGAGGCGAATACGGCGCTGAAGCAGTTGTTCGGGGAGCTTGCGGGGTAACTCGCCTGGAGCGCGGACATCTTGTCCGCCTCTTCCTTGCAGCGTGGTGCTTCCAAGAGCGGACTGGAAGTCCGCGCTCCAAGTCGCGCTCCGGGATTGACGTAGCCCCGAGCAGCTGCCACTTGAGCCGGCATGATCCCCAACTCCTCCGAGCCCGGTTTCGGCGTTTACGTGCATTGGCCGTTCTGCCTGGCCAAATGCCCCTATTGCGACTTCAACAGCCATGTCCGCACCGGCGGCGTCGACCAGGCCGGCTATGTCGAGGCCTACCTCAAGGAAATCGCCCACATGGCCGCCATCGCGCCGGGGCGGCAGGTCCAGTCGATCTTCTTCGGCGGCGGCACGCCCTCGTTGATGGAACCGAAGACGGTCGGCGCAATTCTCGACGCCATCGGCGGCGCCTGGACCATCGCCCCCGATGCCGAGATCTCGCTGGAAGCCAATCCAACCAGTGTCGACGCTGCCCGCTTCGCCGGCTACCGCGCCGCCGGAGTCAACCGCGTCTCCCTCGGCGTGCAGGCGATGAACGATGCCGATCTCAAGCGGCTGGGCCGCATGCATTCGGTGGCCGAGGCCATGGAGGCCGTCGAGATCGCGGCCAAATCCTTCGAACGCTATTCCTTCGACCTGATCTATGCCCGCCCGGACCAGCAGCCGAGGGATTGGCAGGCCGAGCTCGACCAGGCCATCGACCGGGCGGCCGAGCATTTATCGCTCTATCAGCTCACCATCGAGCCCGACACCATGTATGAGCGCCTGGTCGCGGCCGGCAAGCTCATCCCGATGCCGGACGAGGATGCCCGTGTCCTGTTCGACATCACCCGCGAGACCTGCGAACGGCGCGGCCTGCCAGCCTATGAAATCTCCAACCATGCCCGCCCCGGCGCCGAATGCCGGCACAATCTGGTCTATTGGCGCTATGGCGAATATGCCGGCATCGGCCCCGGCGCCCATGGCCGCCTGATCGATGCCACTGGCGTCCGCCGGGCACTGTCGACCGAACGCAGCCCCGAGAAATGGCTCGCGGGAGTCCGCACGAACGGCCATGGTCTCGTCGATGATCAGGCGTTGACGCCGGACCAGCAGGGCGACGAGATGCTGCTGATGGGCCTGCGCCTGGCCGAGGGCATCGATCTCGCTCGTCTCGCCCGGTTGCGCGGCCGGCCCATGGCGGAGGCTACACTGGCCGGGCTGCAGCAAAACGGTATGGTCGAGCGCCGGGATGATCGGGTTCGCGTCACCCGCGCGGGCTTTCCGCTGCTCGATGCGGTGGTGGCGGAACTGGCGGCCTGACGGTCAACCGGCGTAGGATCGCCTGCACCACGGCACCGGCATCGCCATCGCGATCGTGCCCGCCGGGCCGCGCAATGCGCTCGGCTCCGGCAAGCTCGGGCAAGGTGCAGGCGCTGTGCTCCTCCCGGCCATAGAGACAGACCACCTTGCGAACGGGTAGCTGGCGGAGCATCGGAGCGACCGGCACGTCGTCGGCAGCCGGCAAGTCGAGCATTTCCAAGAGGGAAATGCGGAAATTAGCTTCCGGCAGCAATCCGACGAGGGCAATCAGCCTGGTTTCCTGCCGTGTCCTCGGCGAAAGCAGGGGCCAGGCGAAAGGCAGGGCATCGGCGCCGAAGGAATAGCCGGCCAGAGCGATGCGGCCGGCATGCCAGCGTCGGCGATAGACGGCCAGGATACGCTCGATGTCCCGGGCGAGCTCGGCAGGCGAGCGCCCAGTGAAGAAATAGCGACGCGCATCGAGCCCGACGACGCCGATTCCCGCCCGGGCGAGGCGGCGGGCCAGGCTCCGCTCCAGCCCGCCCCAGCCGGTATCGCCCGAGAGAAACAGCACCAGCCCGCCCTGCCCGGCGGGTGCCGGAGAGATTTCGAGCGGCAGGTCCGCGAGGCGGTCAACGGTCACGGAGAGCCGGGCGGCTGCGATTTGCACCGAGCCGAACAGCAGCCCGGATGCGAGCCCCATGGCGAGAACACGCCAGCCGGACCGCCAGGGCAAGCGGCTACCCGGCCTGCCAGGGTTCGACCAAGCCCTGGCGTAGAGCCTCGCTATAGGCTCCCTTGTCGATGGTGCCGACGATATCCTTGTCGAAAGCGATCTCGACGTCGAAGCGATGGCGGGCCGAAAGCTGGCGCAAATGCTCGATCAGCGCCATGGCGCCGGCAAAGTCGGCTTTCTCGCCCGCGATAGTATCTCCGGCGAGGCTGGCGCGTACCGGCAGTTCCACCGTGCAGCCCATATCCGGGGCGGTTTCGCTGACCTTGTGCTTGAAGGCATCCGGCGCCTCGATCGGCCAGTCCACGCCATCGGCGAACTCCTCGATCTCATCGATGATATCATCCATGGCATCCTCGCCGGCGATGCCGAGGAGGTGGAAGGTCAAGGTATGGATCTTGCGGGCGGCGCTCATCAAGCTCTCGTTCTAACGGATCATTGCTGACAGGAAGATGTCAGCAGGCAGGCTTTATCAAGAGCTAGCGCGAAGATCGGAAAGGAACAAGCCATGGCTCTCAAAGGCAGCTGCCATTGCGGCGGCACGACATTCGAATTAAGCGAGGCACCGCAGGAGGTGACGCGTTGCACCTGCAGCTTCTGCTCCAAGCGCGGCTCGCTCTGGGCTTACTACAAGCCCGAACAGTTCCGCTTGACCTCGCCGCCCGAGCAGGTGGCCACCTATCGCTGGGGCTCCAAAACCATCCAGCATCATTTCTGCGCGACCTGCGGCTGCGGCACCTATACGCAGACGCCGGACTGGTCGACCGGCGAGCCCGATTTCGACAACCCCAAGATCAGCATCAATGCCAGGCTCTTCGACGATTTCGAGCTGGAGGCCGTGCCCGTCACCGTGATCGACGGCCGGAATCTGTGGTAGCGGACGCTCAGTCCTTCCGATCGACGCGCAACGGCTGCCAGATCGAGACTTCGCGCGGCTGCGCCAGGAGTTCCGGCAGCGCCTCGTGCCAGGCCTGCCGATAGGGGCGGTTGAGCTGGACGTCGAGTACGTCCTGGTGATCGACCCAGGTTTCATGGAGCAGGAAGCGGCAGGGGTCTTCGGGATCGCTATGAAGCGTGGCGTTCACGAAATTCTCTTCGTGACGCATGGTGTCCAGCAATTCATCGAGCATGACGAGAAAGCGCTCGCGCTGCTCGGGCTTGACGATACCGGTGATCAGATAGGTCACGCTCATTCGACTGTCCTCCTGCGGCATTCCCGCTGCTAAAGCATTTGCGATTTGGTGGAATCACCAGGAATCGCAAAAACATGTTGGAACAAGGAGTTAGAGTAAATAAGCGTTCACGCTTGAACACGCTTTGCTCCAGAGAAAGTGCGACTTCCCGCAATCGCACTTTCTCCCTAACCCGCTGTCTTGACGCCACCGACAATAGCGGGAAGATCGGGGAAGGCGATTACCTGCCGGGTAATCGCCGAGCGCCGTGCGAGCGGGCAGGATCGGGGCCACTCAACCCGGAGGAACCGCCATGACCGCACCTTTCGTCGAGATTGCCGACGGCCACCGCCTTTTCGTTCGCGACTGGGGCCGGGGCGCTCCCGTACTGCTGCTCGCCGGCTGGGCGATGGATTCCAGTGTGTGGGCCGACACCATGACCGGGCTCAACGCCCAGGGCCTGCGTACCATCGCCTATGACCGCCGCGGCCATGGCCGTTCGAGCGATCCCGGCAGCGTCGATTTCGATGGGCTGGCCGACGACCTTGCCGCGGTGATCACCCAACTCGGTCTCTCCGACCTCACCGTGGTTGCCCATTCCTGTGCGGCCGGCGAAGTGCTGCGCTATATCGGCCGCCATGGTGCCGAACGAATCGGGCGCATCGTCATGGTCGGAGCACAAGGTCCATGCCTGCCCGCCGGGCCAGGCAACGAACAGGGCATTCCCAGGGTAGCCATCGAGGCCCTGATGGCCGAACTTGCCGACAATCTGCGGGCCTGGCTCGATGCCAATATCGAACCCTTCGCGCCCGGGGCCGACCAACGCACGCTGGACCGGCTGATCGCCGGCGTGTTCGCCTGTTCGCGTCGCGTCCTGCTCGATCTCCAGCGCGAGATCGTGGAGACGGATTTGCGCGAAGAAGCCGCCGCCCTCAGAGTGCCCGTCACCCTGATCCATGGCGACCGCGACGCCTCGGCGCCGCTGGACCTCACCGGCAGGCGCTATGCTGCCCTGATTCCGGGCGCGGATCTGCTGGTCTATGAGGGCATCGCCCATGGCGTGATGGTGACCCACGCCGCCCGCCTCGCCCGGGACATCGCCAGCATCGCCGCGCGGCTCAGGCCTCTGGCAGCCTGATCTCGCCTATTTCTGCGGCTGCAGGCAATTCGGCGGAAGCGCCGGATTGCCGAACCAGATCTCGAAGGTGTTGGGGCGCGAATCACGGGCCCCGCTCCAGCTCGTCGACAGGTCCTTGGCGGTGAGCTGCAGGCCGACGGTGGCAAACAGTTCGGCCAAGGCCTCCGCGCGCTTGCGATCGGACGCCTTGAAATAGCGTAGCTCGTGCGTCTCGCCCGACCATTTGGCCAGCACAACCGACGGGAAGGTGATGGCCGATTTGTCGCCGTCCTTCATCTCGTCGAGCAGGATGCCGGCGCAGGGGCGCTGGCTATCATTGAGGGCATGCACGAAGACCCGGCTCGGCAGGCGGGCGGTGGCCTCCTCATAGGCCGACTTCACCGAATTGTTGACCAGAGACGCCTTCTGCACCGCGCTCTCCAGCAAAGGCAGCAGATCGCGATCGGAAGAGGAATTGGCGTAGTCGAGCTGGGCGGTGATGAACTCCACCGGCACCTTGTCGTTCTTGAGGAGATATTCGAACATGGCGACGCCATATTTGCGCTTCTCCGGCGCGGCATCGGTCATCAGGTCGATCATGGTGCGCAGATCGGCGAGATTTTGCTGCCAGCGCGTGTAGTACCAGCCGATTCCGGCCACGGTGAGCGGAATCAGAGCGGTCGACAGGAGCTGCGGCAGGATCTCACGCCAGGGGCGAGGCAGCGACATTGGGGGACTCCGAGGAGAGTTCCCTGCTTAGCGCCGAATCGGCACGCCAGCCATGGCCGCCGGAGAGCAGGCACGCGTCGCCCACAGGATCCGCGTGCCCGATTGGGGGATGATACGACCGTACCGCGCCGGACCATCCCGGGGGCCTCGGGCGGAACTATGTTTTCCGCCAAAGACGAGGAAAGAGCCGGTCTCAGACCACGCTGAGGCGGACGTCGAGATTCTTGCGGGTCGCTTCCGAATAGGGGCAGACGATGTGGGCCTTGGCGACGAGATCCTCGGCGCGGGCATGCTCGATGCCCGGCAGGGCAACGGCAAGAGCGACATCGAGGCCGAAACCGGTGCCATCGTCACGCGGGCCAATGCCGACCGTGGCGGTGACGCTGGCGTCCTCGGGAAGGGCGACCTTTTCCTTGCCGGCCACGAAGCGCAGCGCGCCCATGAAGCAGGCGGCATAGCCGGTGGCAAACAATTGCTCGGGGTTGGTGCCGGGGCCGCCGGCGCCACCCAGCTCCTTGGGCAGATCGAGCTTGACCGAGAAATGGCCATCCACGGTACCGGAACGGCCGCCGTCACGGCCATTGTGATCGGAACGGGCAGCGGTGGTGTAGAGAACCTTCATGACAGAACTCCCTTCGAGGGTTGAACACGGCGATATATATCGCACACATTTATATCGTACGCGATATTTATTTTGGCAACCGAGACGATTTTTATCGGGAAAGCTTGCGAAAATGATTCTGCCTCCCTGTCGCGTGCGATATGATTCGCATCTGACAGCCGCCGGCCATGTCCTGCAGCCGGCTTCGCGACGAATGAAAGTGCGTCACGCATTTGCTGACATCCAGACGTTGCGTCACATGCATTGCGCCAGAGGAGGCACCGATGGAACCGTCTTCCAACGAGTTTACGCCACTGCTCCTGCAGAACCAGCTTTGCTTTGCGCTCTACGCCGCCAACAATGCCTTTGGCCGCTCCTACAAGCCCCTGCTCGACCCGCTCGGCCTGACCTATCCGCAATATCTGGTCATGCTCTGCCTGTGGGAGCGCGACGGCCTCAAGGTCGGCGAGATCGGCGCCCGGCTCTTCCTGGAAACCAACACGCTGACCCCCTTGCTCAAGCGCCTGGAGGCAGCGGGGCTGCTCAAGCGCCGGCGCGACAGCCATGATGAGCGCCAGGTCCGCATCTCCCTGACTGCCGAGGGCAAGGCCCTGCGCGAGAAGGCCCGGGCCGTGCCGGCCCAGATCACCGCGACCACCGGCCTCGAAGCCGGCCAGGCCGGTGCCCTCAAGGACTGGCTGGAATGGCTGCGCGAGGCCCTCGACCTGCACCAGAAACAGGAAAGCGACGCCGCCTGAGGCGGCATCTGCTCAGCCTTCGCCGCCAGTCTTGCGCCACACCAGGATCGCCGCGGCGAGGTCCTCCAGCGCACTGCCGATCGACTTGAACAGCGTCAATGATTCGCCCGATGCCCGGCCGCCATGGTTGCCACGGGCGAGATCGGCGAGAGTGGCCTGGATATCGTCCCGGCCGATGATACCGGCCCTGAGGGCGAGCGCGATGTCGCCGCCTTCGGTCAGGGCACTCGGCGTGTCGATGAACAGGTCGCTGGTGCGCACGGCCTCGTCATCGGCTTCGCGCATCTGCAGATTGAAGGCGCCGACCAGATCCAGATGCATGCCCGGCCGCAGCCAGGCGCCCTTGACCAAGGGCAGATTCGACAACGTAGCGCAGGAAACCAGGTCGGCCGTGCGCACCGCCCGTTCGAGATCCGGCTCGTAGCGGGCCGCGATCCCCTGGAGCGCCAGGTCCTCCGCCAGCTTTTCCGCACGCTCCGCCCGGTGATTCCAGATCGCTACATCGCCGATCGGCCTCTGGCTGGCATGGGCCCGGATGAGGAAGGGCGCCAGCGCCCCTGCCCCGACCATGGCGAGGCGGCTCGCCTCCGGGCGGGCGAGATAGGAGGCAGCGAGCCCGGAGGCGGCAGCCGTGCGCCAATGGGTCAGCCGAGTGCCGTCCATCGCGGCCAGCGGCGCTCCAGTCTCTCCCGACATCAGCACATAGGTGCCGAGCACGGCCGGCAGGCCGCGGGCGCCATTGGCCGGGAACACATTCACCAGTTTCGTGCCCAAATAAGCGCCCGGCCCCGGTGCGTTGCCGCTCCAGGATGGCATGATCAGGGCGGTGGCCGCATCGGCGCCGTGCCCGATTTCGAAATGCTGGCGCGGCGGCGTGACGAAGTCGGCGGCAAAGGCCGCGCGCAATGCCTCGATCAGGTCGGGAAAACTGAGAAGGCCATCGATCTCATCGGCCGTGATGACACGCATGGCTGTTTCGCCCAAGGCAGCGAGAAAGGTCCGGCCGTGTGGCCGGCAGCGGCCATTATAACCGATCCGGCTGCGGGAAGCAGGCAGGATCCGATGAAGGGGGGCCGAGAGCGGACGGGAAGGTCTGCTCTCGCGGCAGGCGCGTCAGAACGGCACGCTCGAGGGCAGGACGGCGTGGCTGTCACGCGATTCGGCCGCGGGAGTCGCCTGGCTGCGCAGCCGGTCGAGCTCGTTGCGATGGCGTTCCGCCTCGACCTGGGCAACCCGTGCGGCACGGCGAAAACGGCTCTGCTTCAGCCAGACCGTGATACCGCCGATCAGCATGCCGATGACCAGGACCCCGAACAGAATCAGGAACATCGGCAGATGCAGCGTGCTGGCTTCAGCCCCCGGTGCGCTGGGGTCGTAGGAGAGCGCGACGCCTTCGGCGATCCACTGCTTGTTTGCGATGGCAAAGGCCGCCATCACGATCAAGGCCAGGACCAGGATGAAATAGTAGAATAGGCGCTTCATGGCCTGCCCCGCTCCGGCATGATCGCAAAAGCCTCCTGCGATTTCCCGGCATCGCCAGGAATCACGAAGACGCATCCAAACAGAGAGTTAGAGCAAACGAGCATTCTCGCCAAGGCGCGCTTTGCTCTCGGTCAGGCCGTCGACTTGTTCAGCCGCAGCCGCATGTCCTTGCCGGTCTTGAAGAACGGCACGAATTTCTCGTCCACCGGCACATGCGCGCCGGTGCGAGGATTACGACCGATACGAGCGGGACGCGACTTGACCGAAAAGGCTCCGAAGCCACGCAGCTCGACGCGATCGCCCTTGGCCATCGCATTGACGATCTCGTCGAGGATGGCATTGACGATGTTCTCGATGTCGCGCTGATAGAGGTGCGGATTGGCTTCCGCAATCTTCAGAACCAGTTCGGATTTGATCATTTTCGTTCCCGTCAGTCGCCGGTCTTGTGAAGTTATGTTCGCTCGACGCGAATCGCGTCCAAGCTTCCCTTACAGCATGATGCGGATCGAACCCAAAAGCTCCCCCGCCCTTCGTCCTGGCTAGACACCCTACGCTGGTCCGGACAGACCGTGAGACACGAGTGGCTCAAGGGTGCCAAACCGAAACAAGCCCGTCAAGCGCAGCCGGAGGCGTTTCAGGCGCGGAGCGGATGGCATCGCCCAGGCTGGCGAGGCCGACACTGTCGGCAAGCCAGGCCAGGCCCGTGCGCGCAAAGGGGAAGGAGGAAGTGGTGGAAGGCTTGTCCCAATCCTCGACCGGCAGCGCCTTCATGCCCGGCTTGTCCTTGCCGAGCCAGGCAATCGCCGTGGCCTCGTCACCCATCTCGTCGACGAGCTTGAGATCGAGCGCCTGCTTGCCGGTGAAGACGCGCCCGTCGGAGACAGCGGCAAGGCCGGCATCATCGAAGTTGCGACGGTCCTTCACCAGGTTCTTGAACCAGCCATAGGTGTCGTTGACCACCGAGGCGAGGGCGGCCCGTGCCTCGGGGCTGGTCGGGGTGAATCCGTCCGGCGCCGCCTTGAGCGGGGACGACTTCACCGCTTCGACGCTGACGCCGATGCTGTCGAGCAGCTTGGAGACATTGGGATATTGCACCAGCACGCCGATCGAGCCGACCAGGGAGGAACGCCGGGCCACGATATGGTCGGTGCCGACGGCGGCCATATAGGCGGCGGACGCCCCCAGCCCATCGATGAAGGCCACGGTCGGCTTGCTGGCCGAGAGCTTGCGCAGGCCGTCATAGAGCGCCTCGCCGCCGGAGGTCGTGCCGCCGGGCGAATTGATGCGCACGATCACGGCTTGGGCCTGCGACTGGGCGATCTGATCGAACAGCTTGAGGTTGGCGGTCTGGTCGCCGACGAAGCCGTCGAGTTTGATGCGGGCGATATGCGGGCTGCGATGCTGCAGGGCACTTGTGCCTGCAATGGCGAGATAGGCCACCACCAATGTAATGGCCAGGAACAGGAACGCCAGCACGCGCCAGACGGAGAGCTTGCGGCGCAGGACACGCCTGTCGACCAGGAGATCGGTCTCTAGGGACATGGAGGTATACCCTTGGGGAAATCGGCCCGAAACCTAGCCGAGCGACGAGGCCGCGGCAAGGCGAGCAATTGGGAAGCGGGACTTCGGACCCGCCTGGCACGACAGTTGCGTTAGTTGCATTTGTCCAAAGGGAACGGGATACGCGAAGTGTCAGCCTCCACAGCTCCATCAAGTGATGGAGCAGGGCTGACATCCCAATCCGCCAGCAAGCGCTTCGTTTTCAAGATGTCAGCCGGGAGGCTGACACTCCAAATCCCTTTCGAGTGAAGATGGCAACTGCAGTGCTGGGATCACGACGCCCGTTGGAAGGTCGGGCGGGTCCAAAGACCCGCCCCCCCAAACCAGCTACACCAGCATCACGAATTTGAGGTCGGGACGCGTCGTCGGATTGAGGGTGATCTGCTGGAATTCGAGCGCGCCGAGCACGGGATGATTGAATCGCCGAAGCCCGCCTTCACGACCGATCACGCTGTGGATCGGCCAGGCTTGCGCGAAAAAGGGGCTTCGCGCCGCCAGGCTGCCGACCAGGGCCTGCATCGCCTCCTCCTCGATATGATGGCCATAGTCGATGCGGAACTCGGCGATCACCCGCCGGGCCCGTCCTTCCCAATCCTCGATCAGGTTCCGGGCCGCAGGACTGAGGAAGATGTAGGCGAGGAGATTGCGGTCATGGTCGCCATCGAGCCAACCGGTGAAGAGTTCGGCCGCGCGTGCGTTCCAGCCGAGTGCGTTCCACAGATGATCGAGCAGATAAGCGGGGCCGGCAATCGTCTCGAGGGCGGCGAGCAGCGCCGGCGAGGCCGCCGGCTCAGCCTCGGCACTGGCCTGCGGATCGCGCTTGCCGGCGAGATCGAAGAGATAGGCCCGCTCGGCGGGTGAGAAATTCAGGACATTGGCGAGCCGACCCAAGGCGTGGGCCGAGAGCGAAATATCCCGTCCCTGCTCCAACCAGGTGTACCATGTGGTCGAAAGCCCGGCGAGCTGGGCGACTTCCTCGCGCCGCAGGCCCGGTGTGCGCCGTCGCGCCCCGCCCTGCAGGCCGAAGAGATCGGGGGTGAGCCGGGCGCGTTGGGACCGCAGGAATTCGCCGAGCTGCTGGCGGCGTGCCTGATCCGACTCCGTTGTCATGGCAACTTTCATACCAGGATAAAAAAGGATCTGGTACCAGTGTAAATCAGAACCTAGAGACGTTCCAGTGTGTTCGGGTCCACGATGTTCCAGTCGATAGAGCATTGCCCGGAAATCACTGAAGCACCGCCCTTGTCATGCCCGGGCTTGACCCGGGCATCCAGAGGCCCCGCCCTCGACATCCGGGGCAGGAACTGGATTGCCGGGTCAAGCCCGGCAATGACAAAGGTCGAGCCAATTCGATGCGTTTATCGACGGAAGAACCCCAAGGAGGACAGAGTCATGGCCCGATCGGCCACCCTGGAAAATCTGGTCAGCAGCCAGTTCGGCTCGCAGGCCGCCGCCTATGTCGCCAGTCCCGTCCATGCCAGGGGGGAAGATCTCAGGTTGGTGGCCGACGAGATTGCTGCCACCCGTCCCGAACGCGTGCTGGATCTGGGCTGCGGCGGCGGCCATGTCAGCTTCGCGGCCGCCCCGGTCGCCACCGAGGTCATCGCCTACGACCTCTCCTCGGAAATGCTGGCGGCGGTCGCCGAGGAAGCCGCCAAGCGCGGCTTTGCCAACATCGCCACCCACCAGGGTACGGTCGAGCAGCTGCCCTTCGCCGACGCCAGCTTCGACATGGTGCTGAGCCGCTATTCGGCCCATCACTGGGGTGACGTCCCGGCCGCCTTGCGCGAGGCCTTCCGCGTGTTGAAGCCGGGCGGCAGGCTGGTGATGGCCGATGCCGTCGCGCCGGTACGCACCGTCTGCGATACCTTCCTGCAAGCGTTCGAGATGCTGCGCGATCCTTCCCATGTGCGCGACTACTCGATCCGGGAATGGCAGGCCATGCTCGCCGCCGCCGGCTTCACGGTGCGGGCGACCACGCCCGGGCACCAGCCCCTGGAGTTTTCCTCCTGGATCGCCCGCATGCGTACCCCGCCGGTCTTCGTCGAGGCCATCCGTGCCCTGCAGGCGGCGATGTCGGAGGAAGTGCGCCAGCACTTTGCCATTGAGGCCGACGGTTCCTTCGTCCTCGACAATGCGGTCTTCGTGGCGCAGCGCTAGGCTTTCCGCCCTGTCAGCCAGTGCTCGCCCGCCCCCTGCGGTATCGGTTCCCATCGATGAGGGGCCGATACCGCAGGTCTTCATCGGAACATCGTTCCTAAAAAAACCCACCTCCCCCGTCATCGCAGGAAGCTGTAAACTGCGCGGGGAGGCCGTGCGCATCGTCGGCCCGGAGGGAGGGATGCCATGGCCTTGCTGACCGGCGGCTGCGAATGCGGGGCGATCCGCTATGAGGCGCGGGAGGCGCCCTTCGATGCCGGCTGGTGCCATTGCCGCATCTGCCAGCGTATTTCCGGCGCGCCCGCTCAGCCCTGGGCGCTGTTTGCCGCCGGGGCCTTCGCCTATGTGAAGGGCGATCCGCGCGTCTATCATTCCTCCAGCTTCGGGGAACGGCATTTTTGCGGCGATTGCGGTGCCTCGCTCGGCTTCCGGCTCCGCGAAAATCCGACCGAGATCAGCATCAATGCCGGCACGCTCGACGATCCCTCGCTGGCGGCGCCGCGCAAGCATATCTGGACCCGTAGCCAGGTTTCCTGGTTCGCCACGGCGGACGACCTGCCGACATTCCTGGAATACGAGCCGGAAAAGGACGGCTAGAGGCACGATTGCGCCGTTACTTGCCGGCTGCGCCATTGCCGCGCCCCCCTCTCCTGTGATATTGCGGCGCAAAATCCGACAGACGATCCTCTTTTTGACGCGGCCCGATGCCATCGGCTCAAGCGTTTTGCGATTTGGTGGAACGTCGGGAATCGTGCAGTCGCTTTAGCCAAACCATCGGATTGGCTTGGAAACAACGAGTTGGGGCAGAAGAGCGTTCCGTCTAGACGCACTTGGCCACAGCCCAGGAACCCGGTTTAACCTATGCAACTTCGCAATATCGCCATCATCGCCCACGTCGACCATGGCAAGACCACGCTGGTCGACCAGCTGCTGCGGCAGTCCGGCGCCTTCCGCGACAACCAGCGCGTGGCCGAGCGCGTGATGGATTCGAACGATCTCGAAAAGGAACGCGGCATCACCATCCTGGCCAAGGCCACCTCGGTGGTGTGGAAGGATACCCGCATCAACATCGTCGACACCCCCGGCCACGCCGATTTCGGCGGCGAGGTCGAGCGCATCCTCAATATGGTCGATGGCGCCATCGTGCTGGTCGACGCCGCCGAAGGACCGATGCCCCAGACCAAGTTCGTGGTGGCAAAGGCCCTCAAGATCGGCCTCAAGCCGATCGTCGCCATCAACAAGGTCGACAAGCCCGACGCCCGCACCACCGAGGTGATCAACGAGGTGTTCGACCTGTTCGCCGCGCTCGACGCCACCGACGAACAGCTCGACTTCCCCATCCTCTACGGTTCGGGCAAGCAGGGCTGGATGGGCAATTCGCCGGACGCCGACCAGAGCGCCGGCATGGCTCCGCTGTTCGACCTGGTGCTCAAGCATGTCGCCCAGCCCACCGTCGAGCCCGGCCCCTTCCGCATGCTCGCCACCATCCTGGAAGCCAATCCCTATCTCGGCCGCGTGCTCACCGGCCGCATCTCCTCGGGCACGCTGAAGCCGAACATGGCGATCAAGGCGATGTCGCGTGACGGCAAGGTGATCGAGCAGGGGCGCGTCTCCAAGGTGCTCGCCTTCCGCGGCATCGAGCGCCAGCCGGTCGAGGAAGCCGAGGCGGGCGACATCGTCGCCATTGCCGGCCTGACCCAGGGCACCGTGGCCGATACCTTCTGCGCGCTCGAAGTCACCGAGCCGCTGCAGGCCCAGCCGATCGACCCGCCGACCGTGTCGATGACCTTCACCGTCAACGATTCCCCGCTCGCCGGCACCGAGGGCGACAAGGTCACCAGCCGCGTCATCCGCGACCGCCTGCTCAAGGAAGCCGAGGGCAATGTCGCGCTGAAGATCGAGGAATCTGCCGACAAAGACTCGTTCATCGTCTCCGGCCGCGGCGAACTCCAGCTCGCCATCCTGATCGAGGTGATGCGCCGCGAGGGCTTCGAGCTCGGCGTCTCCCGTCCGCGCGTCGTCTTCCAGAAGGACGAGACCACCGGCGAGACCCTCGAGCCGATCGAGGAAGTGGTGATCGACGTCGACGAGGAGTTCTCCGGCGCCGTGGTGCAGAAGATGTCGGAGCGCAAGGCCGAGATGATCGAGATGCGCCCCTCCGGCGGTAACCGCCAGCGCCTGGTCTTCCACGCCCCGACCCGCGGCTTGATCGGCTATCAGAACGAGCTGCTCACCGACACCAAGGGCACCGCCGTGCTCAACCGCCTGTTCCATGCCTACGCCCCCTTCAAGGGCGAGGTGGCCGGCCGCCGCAATGGCGTCCTGATCTCCACCGATGCCGGCGAGGCCGTGGCCTATGCGCTGTGGAACCTGGAAGATCGCGGCCCGATGATGATCGAGCCCGGCTGGAAGGTCTATCAGGGCATGATCGTGGGCGAGCATACCCGCGAGAACGACCTGGAAGTGAACGTGCTCAAGGGCAAGAAGCTCTCCAACGTCCGCGCCGCCGGCAAGGACGAGGCCGTGCGCCTGACGCCGCCGATCCGCATGACGCTGGAAAAGTCGATCGCCTGGATCCAGGACGACGAGCTCCTGGAAGTCACGCCGAAGTCGATCCGCCTGCGCAAGGCCATCCTCGATCCCAACGAGCGCAAGAAGGCCGATCGTGCCAAGGATGCGGCTGCGTAAGAGCCGACGAACGAATTCTGAAAGGGCCGGTCTCAGCACCGGCCCTTTTCATATTCGACAACGAGGCAGAATGGCAATCGCTTGGGACCGCGCACCCAAAAAAACCGCCGACCTGGCGGCCGGCGGGTGCAATGAGGTCTCTCGCGGATCAAGTTCGTGCCGCGTCAACGGCATGGGATGAAGCTCACAGCTCCTTTTGTCGAGATTGTGGCCAGCTTCGCTGATTATCCCCGCTATTCACAATCTCACGCAACCGGCGTCCAGATCACCTGGTCGATGCGGGAGGCGCCCGTCGCCAGCATGGCGAGCCGGTCGAAGCCCAGCGCGATGCCGCTGGCCTGCGGCATGATGGCGAGAGCCGCCAGGAAATCCTCGTCGATCGGATAGCGTTCGCCATAGACGCGCTCCTTCTCGTCCATCTCCGCCTGGAAGCGGCGGCGCTGCTCGTCGGGGTCGGTCAACTCGCCAAAGGCATTGGCGAGTTCCACGCCACAGGCATAGAGCTCGAAGCGCTCTGATACGCGCGGATCATCGGCGGTACGGCGGGCCAGCGCCGCTTCCACGCTCGGATAATCGTGGAGGATGGTGGCTCGTCCCTGGCCGAGATGGGGTTCGATCTTCTGCACCAGCACGCCGGAATAGATGTCGGACCAGGTATCGTCGGCAGCAACTCGCAAGCCCGCCCGAACGGCGGCGTCGGCCAAGGCGTCGCGATCGCTGCCGCCGTCCCGATCGAGCGTCGCCAGGAGATCGATGCCGGCAAAGCGCTCGAAGGCCTCGGCGACGCCGAGCCTCTCGGGTTCGGCGAAGGGGTCCGTCTCCACGCCGCGATAGCGGAAGCGCTTGAGGCCACCGGTTTCGGCGGCCAGCGCCAGCAGGCGGGCACAATCATCCATCAGTTTTTGATAGGGCTCGCCGCTGCGATACCATTCCAGCATGGTGAATTCGGGCGAATGAGTGCCCGTGCGTTCGCGATTGCGGAAGACCTTGGCGAAGGTGAACAGGCGCTCTTCTCCCGCCGCCAGCAGCTTCTTGCAGGCGAATTCCGGCGAGGTGTGCAGATAGAACCGGCGTACCGAAAGATCGGCATCGATCAGGTCGGTGGCGAAGGCATGCAGATGTGCCTCGTTGCCGGGCGAGATCTGCAGGATTGACGTGTCGACCTCGGTGAAATCTTCAGCCGTGAAGAAGCCGCGCAGCGCCGTCATCAGCCGGTTGCGCCCGATCAGGAAAGGCCGGCGATCCTGATGGGTCGATGGCTGCCACCAGGGTGTGGGGACGGAAGGCATGGCAGATTCTCCGTGAATACGAGCACCACTCCCCTTTGGGGAGAGTGGAACCGCAGATCTTCGCCTGCGAACTGACCCGAGGCTCAATAGAAAAGGCACCACTTGCCTCTCCACGAAGTGGGGAAGGTGTCATTTCGAAGAAATGACGGATGGGGTGTGGAGAGCAATGCACCGACGGTGACAAGATTGCACGACCGTTGTGCAGGCCTTGAAAACATATAGCGTTGCCCGCCACACCCCATCCGACCCGTCTTTGCCGGGCCACCTTCCCCACTTCGTGGAGAAGGCAAGTAGCGCCTTACTTTGCCAAGCCTCGCCCCTACGCCAGCCGCGGCAAAACCGCAATCCGGGTTATGATGTCGGCTCAAACCTGATTCGAGCATGATATCGCTGTTTCGACGCAATCCGACGCCCCAACCCGAGCAGATCACCGTCAGGATCGGGGCGACGACCTATCCGGTCGCCGTCCGGCGGCTGGTTTCGGCGCGCCGTTATACGCTCAGGGTGCGCACGGCCCAGCGCGACATCGTGCTCTCCATGCCGGCGCGCGGCAGCCTGACCACCGCCAAGGCCTTCGCCGACAAGCATGCCGGCTGGATCGCCCTCAAGCTTGCCAAGCTCGCCCAGGATGTCAGCTTCGCCGATGGCGCCATGGTGCCCTTCCGCGATGTGCCGCACCGCATCGAGCATCGCGAGGGGCGCGGCACGGTGAAAATCGAGGCTGGCTCCCCGCCTGTCCTCGTCGTGCATGGCGATGTCCAGCATCTGCCGCGCCGCCTGACCGACTGGCTGAAGAAGCAGGCCCTGCGCGAATTGCAGGCCATCGTCGTGCGCCATACCGCGGCGCTCGGCGTCAAGCACGGCCCGATCAGCGTCAAGGACACCACCAGCCGCTGGGGCTCCTGCTCCTCGACCGGGGCTCTCGCCTTCTCCTGGCGCCTGATCCTGGCGCCGCCCTTCGTGCTCGACTATCTCGCGGCGCACGAGGTCTCGCATCTGAAGGAAATGAACCACTCGCCCCGCTTCTGGCGCCTGTGCCACCAGCTCTGCCCCCGCACCGAAGAAGCCCGGGCCTGGCTGAAGTCGCATGGGGCGGGGCTGCATCGCTACGGGTGAGAAGGTGCACCTGTGCCGAACTGCGAGAACGCAATCCACCATAATCGCTCGAAGCTGCTGCGGATCATCGCGGAGCAGGACTATGTCTGGAACCGCGATTGGGCCGATCGCCTACCCATGGTCTCGATCGAGGACTTCTTTTGCGAGGGGATTACACGCGAAGCGACCCCCAACCTGGCGATCCTGAGTCTCGGCATTGCAGGGTTTCGAGATCTGTTGCTGAAAATCCGCGATCGTGACGATGTGGCCGATGTCGTCATTCAGATCTGGGGCCTGGATGAGGACGAGGCTTGGCCCAGCCTCGCTTATATCTTCGTTGCGACATCCCAGTCGCGCGAGATCGTAAGGGACTGGCTCGGCACAGCGCCACCAGATCTGATCCTGCGATGCGGTGGCGTGGAAAGCCCCTTCGTTCGAGCCCGCATCATTCGCGCCGAAGCCATCAAGACAAGGCCCGGCTACCAGATCCATGCCCTGTCCTATGCAGAAAACATGGATCACGAAGCAGGCTAAGCGACTTCACGCCAGATAGAACACCCGCTTCAGCGGCACCTGTACCGGGGAACTGTCCGGATTGGTCGCCATGATGTCGCCCATAAAGGCCCACCAGCGCTTCATCACCGCTTCGTCGGGCAGGCGGCCCAAGCCGTGGTCGTCGCTGCGGGTGAGGATGGCGAAGAGGTGGTGGTCCTCCGGGTCGAGCCAGATCGTGTAGTCGGAAATCCCGACCTCCTTGAGCAGCGTCACCAGCTCTGGAAAGATCTCGTCATGGCGCTTTTCGTATTCGGCGGCCTGGCCGGGGTTCAGGTTCATGCGAAAGGCGATGCGGTCCGGCATGAGAGATGTCCTCGAAGCGTTTGGTGCGAACTCGGAAGCCTGATCAGCGCTTGGCAGCCGCCTCGGCGCCGATGACGTCCTGTGCCTGGCCGGACGTATCGCGTACATGTTCGAGATGCCGGCGATAGGCGGCCGTGGCCGCAGCGCCGTCGCGGGCCATCACGGCCTCGGCGATTTGGACATGCTGGGCGACGCTGATCTCGATGACGCCAGGCAGGGCGCTGGCGACGCGGCGCACGTCGAGCCCGACATCGTAGAGCCCCTCGGCCATCGCAGCGAGCAGGCGGCTGCCGCCGCCGCCATAGAGGGCGCGGTGGAACTCGATGTCGAGCAGGCGGAAAGCGACCGGATCCTCATGAAAGGCGCGGCCGTCGACGGCCAACTCGAGGATGCGCGCCCGCGTCGCCTCGTCCGCCCGTTCGGCGCAGAGCCGCACCAGTTCGAGCTCGACCACCACCCGTGCCTCGAAATGCTCGCGCACGTCATAGTCGGCGAAGGAAAGCATGGTGGAGAATGGCGCCACCAGTCGGCTCGGCGACAGGTCGGTGACGCTGTAGCGCCCGCCCTGGCGGCTTTCGAGCACCCCCATCAGGGTCAGCGCCTTGAGCGCCTCGCGCAAGGGCGGGCGCGAGATGCCAAAGGCGATGCCCATCTGCTGCTCGGTCGGCAGGCGGTCGCCGGAGCGAAGATTGCCCGACTTGATCATGCCCATGATGCGGGTGGCGACCTGCTCGGCAATCGGGCGCCGCTCTAGCGCGCCGCCGCCGAACGGCTCGGATAAGGCCTCGCCGGCATCCAGGGCGGCCAGATCGCTGAAATCGGGGTCTTTGATCAGCTTGCTCACAGCAGTGCCTTACTGCCTCACAGGTCGAGGCGGTAGAAGGAATTGGCGTTATCCCGGTAGAACTTGCGCAGGTGCTCTTCAGAAAAGCCGGCCAGGGCGCGATCGAGCGTCTCGACCCAGCGCGTCATGCTGGTGGCCTGCAGGCAGATCGGCCAGTCCATGGCGAAGATCGTGCGGTCGATGCCGAAGCTCTCGAAGGTGGCGTCGATGTAGGGCCTGAGGTCCACGTCGGTCCAGCTCGCGAGGTCGGCTTCCACCGGCAGGTCGGAGAGCTTGATGAAGAGGTTGGGGCAGCGCGCCAGCTCCTTCACGTCGTCGCGATACTGCGCGATGGCGCCTTCCTTGATGCCGGGCTTGCCGCAATGGTCGAGGATCATCGGTACATGCGGGATGCGCTTCACGAATTCCCGCACGATATCCATCTGGTGATGATGGACGTTGATCTCGAAATGATAGCCGAATTTCTCGAGGAGATTGACGCCCTCGATGAAGCCGTCGGACAGGGTTAGGGCGCGCGGGTCGGCGTCGAACTCGACGATGCGGCGGATGCCGCGCACCGCGGGGTGCTTTTCCTTCATCTCGGCCAGGATCGGCTCGGCCCGGCTTCCCCATTCCAGCGGCGCCATCGGCACGATCGCCCGGATGCCGGGATCGCGCCGGGCCTCCTCCTCGACGAAGCGGATCTCGTCGAGATATTGGCCGCCACCCTCCCAGAAATCGGCATAGCATTCGAGGAAGACCATGGCCTCGACCTCGACGTCGCCAAGGTCGCGCCGGTAGTCCTCGACGTGATAACTCTTGGAAAAGAGCGGGCTGCCTTCGAAGGCCGAATATTTCAGTCTCGAATGGTCCCAGACGTGAAGATGCGTGTCGATGACGGGAAAATCGGGCATGGCATCCTCAGCGCAAAGTGCGTTCAAGCTGAACGCAACTATTCTCGATGTCCGATGTCGCGCCGCCCCTCACCGTACCTCGCCCCGTTCTTACGGGGCGAGGTACGGTGAGGGGCGGCGCCACGGTGCGTCAGCCTGACATCGCAGCCATTCTCCGCCAGCCAGTAAAAACTTGTCAAACTAATTTTTGTCTGACAACTTAGCCGCAAATGCGGCCGGGCTGCCCGGAACCGCCAATCCAGAAGTGCCCGGGAGTGCCGCAATGCCCAAGGAATTCGAGCGCCGCCGCGTCGGCCAGACAGCGATGACCGTGCCGACCTTCGGCTATGGCGCGGCGCATCTGGGCGAACTCTACAGCCTGGTGACGGAGGCCGATGCCACCGCCACCATCGACGCCGCCTGGGATGCGGGCGTGCGCCTGTTCGACACCGCGCCCTGGTATGGTCTCGGCCTCTCCGAACACCGCCTCGGCTACGGCCTCCGGCACCGGCCGCGCAACGAATACCAGCTCGTCACCAAGGTCGGACGCATCCTCGAACGCCCCTTCGACCCCTCGACCTTCAAATCGGAGATGTGGCTCGGCGGCCTGCCCTTCCAGCACCGCTATGACTACACCTATGACGGCGTGATGCGCTCCTATGAGCAGTCGATGATGCGGCTCGGCCTCAACACCATCGACGCCCTGGTCATCCACGACCTCGACGCTGCCTATCAGGGCCCGGATTTCGGCTACCGCAAGAAAGACCTGGTCTATTCCGGCATCAAGGCCCTGGAGGAATTGAAGCGGCGCGGCGAGATCAAGGCCATTGGCATGGGCATCAACACCGCCGACGCCCTGGAGACGGTGGCGCCCCTGGTCGATCTCGACTTCGTGCTGGTGGCGATGCCCTACACCCTGATCGACCAAGGGTGCCTCCATACCGGCATGGCCGAATGCGTGAAGCGAAAGGTCAGCGTCGTCATCGGCTCGCCCTTCGCCTCGGGCATCCTGGTCACCGGCTCGGGCGGCAGTGCCAACTACAATTACAGCAAGGCGCCGGAGGCCGTGCAGGCCAAGGTGCGCGGCATCGAGGCTGTCTGCAAGGCGCATGGCGTGGCCCTGCCGGCGGCGGCGCTGCAATTCGTGCTCGCCCATCCAGCCGTGGTCTCGGAAATCCCGGGCGCGGTGAAGCCGAGCGAGATCGTCGAGAACGTCGCCTCCCATCACGCCCCGATCCCGGCGGGCTTCTGGTCCGACCTGAAGACCGAAGGCCTGATCGACAAGGACGCGCCCACGCCATGAACAGGGCGGGCGAGCCTGCAAGAGCGCTGCCGATCCTGATTTCGGCCCGCGACATCTCCAAGCAGTTTGCCGGCGTCGAAGTCTTGCGTGATGTCGATCTCGACCTCCATGCCGGCGAAATCCATGCCCTGCTCGGCGAGAACGGGGCCGGCAAGTCGACCTTCGCCAAGATCATCGCCGGCGTGCACCGTCCCAGCCGCGGCTCGCTCGCCCTCAACGGCACGCCCGTGGAGGTGGCTACGCCGCTGGTCGCCCAGAAGCTCGGCATCACCCTGATCCACCAGGAACCGATCTCCTTCCCCGATCTCTCGGTGGCTGAAAACCTCGTGCTCGGCCGCCATGAAGGCCCGGCACTCGGGCGGGTGCGCTGGGGCGAGCTCCGGCGCGAGGCCGTAGGCCTGATGGCCCGGCTCGGCATCGCCATCGATGTCGGCAAGCCGATGCGCGGCCTTTCCATCGCCGACCAGCAGATGGTGGAGATCGCCCGGGCGCTGGCCAGCGACAGCCGGCTGATCATCATGGACGAGCCGACGGCTCCGCTGACGCCCAAGGAAGTCGAAACCCTGTTCGGCATCGTCCGCCAGCTTCGCCAGGAAGGCCGCACCATCATCTTCATCAGCCACCGGCTCGAGGAAGTGCGGGCGCTGTGCGACCGCGTCACCATCTTCCGGGACGGCAGCAGGATTGCCACCGAGGAAACCGCCAGCCTCTCCGACGCCGACATCATCCGCCTGATGATCGGGCGGGAGGTGAAAGGCTATATTCCCCAGCACAAGTCGCAGATCGGCGCGGTGGCGCTGGCGGTTCGCAGCCTGAGCCTGCCCGGCAAGTTCGAGGACATCAGCTTCGAGGTGCGCAAGGGCGAGATCGTCGGCCTTGGCGGCCTGGTCGGCGCCGGCCGCACCGATGTCGCGCGCGCTCTGTTCGGCGTGGCTCCCGCCGCCAGCGGCCGTATCGAGATCAACGGCAAGACCGTCGCCATCCGCGAGCCGGCGGATGCGGTGGCGCAAGGCCTCGCCTTCGTGCCGGAGGACCGGGCCGTCGCCGGCATCTTCCGCAGCCTGCCGGTCGAACAGAACATCACCGCCGCCGTGCCCGGCAAGGTGGCCCCGGGCGGCGTCATTCGTCGTGCCCTCGAACGCTCGATCGCCCGCGAACAGGTGCGCAAATTGCGCATCCGCCTCGCCAGCCTGCGCCAACCCATCGGCGAACTCTCCGGCGGCAACCAGCAGAAGGCCATTCTGGCGCGTTGGCTGCTTACCGACCCCGAAATCCTCATCCTGGACGAGCCGACGCGCGGCATCGACATCGGGGTCAAGGCCGAGTTCTACGAGATGATCGGCGAGTTGGCCGCTTCGGGTCGCGCCGTACTGCTGATTTCCTCCGAACTGCCGGAACTGCTGGCGCTCAGCGACCGCGTGCTGGTGATGTCGGAAGGGCGCCTCACTGCCAATCTTCTCCGCGGCGAGGCCAGCGAGGAAAGCGTGATGCACGCCGCCGTGCCGCGCCGCAAGTCGAACCCGGATGGACGGGCCGCCGCATGAGCATTGCCAGCCTCCTGCGCCGGCGCGAGGCCGGCATCGTGGTGATGATCGCGCTCTTCGCCATCATCGTCGGCCTGATCCAGCCGCGCTTTCTTTCCGCCGAGACGCTGCGCATCGTGCTGCTCGCGGTGCCCCTGATCATGGTGGCGGCGATGGGCGAGATGATGGTGCTGGTCGCCCGCCATGTCGACCTTTCCATCGGCTCGATCCTCGGCTTTTCCGCCATCGTGGCCGGCATGCTCTGGCGCGACCATCCGGAGCTGCCCGTCATGGTCGGTGTCGTCGCCGCGATCGCCGTGGGCGGCGCGCTGGGCCTCATCAACGGGCTGGTGGTCACCCTCTTCAGGCTGCCCTCCATCATCGTGACGCTCGGCACGCTCAGCCTCTATCGCGGCCTGATCTTCTTCATCTCCGATGCCCGCCAGGTCGATCCGCAATATATTCCGCGCGGCCTGATCGAGCTCAGCCAGACCTCGCCCGTCTTCGGCATTCCCTGGATCATCCTGATCGCCTTTGCCGTGGCGCTCGCCACTTATCTCTTCCTCGGCCATTCCCGGCTCGGGCGCCAGATCTACGCCATCGGCTCCAACCCGGCAGCGGCGCCGCTGCGCGGCATCCGCGCCGCGCCGATCACCGTGCTGGTCTTCGTGCTCTCCGGGGCTCTCGCCGGGCTTGCGGGCGTGATGTACGCCTCGCGCTTCGGCTATGTGAATCCCGGCATCACCGGCGTCGGCTTCGAATTCACGGTGATCGCGCCCGTGGTCATCGGCGGCGTCTCGATCAATGGCGGCTCTGGCTCGGTCGCCGGCACCGTGCTCGGCGTGCTCCTGCTCGGCGCCGTCAGCGTGGCCCTGCCGATCCTCGGCGTCTCCGGCTTCTGGCAGCAGGCGATCTACGGCGCAATCATCCTCGCCGCTTTGGTGATCGACCGCAGCGTCAGGCAGGGCGGCCTCAAGGGCCTGCTGGCGAGGGATGCGGCATGACCAGCACCGACACACATTTTACCCTCCCCTGGAGGGGGAGGGTAAGGAACCCTCGTCTCGGCCAGCAAAGGGGGCACCCATGAGCCAGACCCCCGCCACCGCCGTCTCGCCGCAGGACGCCGCCAAGCCGCTGCCGCTCTGGCGTACCGTGCTGGTGCGGCCGGAGACCATGACCCTGGTGCTGCTGGCAGCCGCCATCGTCATCGCCTGCCTGCTCTCGCCCTTCTTCGCCTCGCTGACCTTCATCCTGGAAAGCGCTACCTACTATGCCGAATTCTCAATCATCGCCCTGGTGCTGACCCTGGTGATCATCGCCGGCGAGATCGACCTGTCTCCCGCCTCCACCATGGCGCTGACGGCCTGCCTGTTCGGCACCGTATTCCAGGCCGGCCTGCCGATCGGCTGGGCGATCGCGGCAAGCCTTGCCGCCGGCCTCGTGATGGGCGCCTTCAACGGCTTCCTGGTGCTGTGGCTGCGCCTGCCCTCGCTGATGGTCACCATCGGCACGCTGATCATGTATCGCGGCCTCGCCCAGGTGCTGGCCGGCGACAAATCCATCGGCAAGTTCCCGGCCTGGTTCGTCGGCATCGACTACCGCACCCTTTTCGGCGTGCCCGTGCCGGTGCTGATCTTCGCCGTCGCCTCGCTGGTGCTGGCCTTCGTGCTCGGCGCCACCATCCTGGGACGGCAGATCTACCAGATCGGCACCAGCGAGATCGCCGCCCGCCATGCCGGCATCAAGGTCCGGCGCATCAAATTCGCTTTGTTCCTGGCGATGGGCCTCACCAGCGCCCTCTGCGGCCTCACGGCGGCCTCGCGGCTGGCCTCGGTGCGCTACGATCTCGCCACCGGCGGCGAGCTGCAGATGGTGCTGATCGTCATGCTCGGCGGCACCTACATCTTCGGCGGGCGCGGCACCATCGCCGGCACCTTCATCGCCTCCTGGCTCCTGGTGATCATCGCCACCGGCATGACGGTCGCCAACATCCCGGTGACCTACCAGCTCACGGTGATGGGCCTCCTGCTCATCGTCTCCATCATCGCAACCAACACGATCTACGCCCGCAACCAGAGATAGCCGGGAGAAACCGGCTTGCGACCACCATCAGGAGGGATTCATGCTGAGGAAAACATTGCTGCTCGGGCTGTCGCTCGGACTGGCCCTGACTGCCGCCGTCAGTGCGCAGGCGGCCGACAAGGTCTCGATCGTCTATATTCCCAAGAACACCGGCAATCCCTATTTCGATTCGCTGGTGAAGGGCTTCCAGGACGGCTGCGCCAAGGTCGGCTGCGACTTCGACATGCAGGCCCCGGCGACCGCCGAAGCCACCTCGCAGATCCCCTTCATCACCGCGCAGACCCAGCGCGGCGTCGGCGTGATCGCCATCTCCCCCAACAGCCCCGATGCCCTCAACCAGGTGCTCGACCGCGCCCGCTCGCGCGGCATCCTGGTGCTGGCGGTCAATGGCGACCTCGTCGGCAATCTCGACCATCGCGATGCCGGCATCCTGCCCGTCGACTTCACCAAGACCGGGCCGAGCCAGGTCGAACTCCTGGGCTCGCAGATCAATTACGAGGGCGAAATCGCCATCCTCTCCGCCACCACCGACGCGCCGGACCAGAACACCTGGATCGCGGCGATGAAGGACAGCCTCGCCGGCAATGCCAAATATGCCAAGATGAAGCTGGTGGCCGTGGCCTATGGCGACGACGATCCACAGAAATCCACCACCGAGATGGAAGCGCTGATCCAGAAATACCCCAACCTCAAGGGCGTGATCTCGCCGACAACAGTGGGCGTCGCCGCAGCGGCGCAGGTGCTGCAGACCCAGGGCAAGGCCAAGCAAATCACGCTCACCGGCCTCGGCACGCCCAACCAGATGCGCCCCTTCATCAAGGACGGCACGCTCAAGGCCTTCCAGCTCTGGAGCCCCTACAATGAAGGCCTGCTCACCTCCTATTTCGCCGTGGGCGTGAAGAACGGCACCATCAAGAACGAGCCCGGCACCAAGTTCGAGGTTCCCGGCCTGGGTGAGATCACCATCGGGGCCGATCACATCATCAACACCCAGGCCGAGCTGACGACCTTCGACGCCGGCAATATCGACCAGTTCAACTTCTGACACCGATCCGGCGTGGGAAATCCCGCGCCGGCCTTCCCTCATCCCAGTTTCCCCGGACGTTCCCATGAACAGCTACGATTTCGCAGGACAGGCCGCCATCGTCACCGGAGGTGGCCAGGGCATCGGGCTGACGGTCGCCGAACGCATTTTGGCCGGCGGCGGCAACGTCTCGATCTGGGATCGGGACGCTTCCCTGCTGCAGGCCCTGGAGGTCAAATATGGCCGCAACGGCAAGGTCCAGGCCCTCAATGTCGACATCGGCGACCTCGCCTCGGTGGAGGCCGGCGTCAAGCAGACCCTGGCGCGCTTCGGCCAGATCGACGTCCTCATCAACAATGCCGCGATCGTCGGCCCCAATGCCAATACCTGGGAATACCCGCCCGAGGCCTTCGCCGAGGTGGTGCATATCGGCCTGGTCGGCACCTTCCATGTCTGCCACGCCGTGGTGCCGCACATGATCGCCCGCAATTACGGGCGCATCGTCAATTTGAGCTCGGTTGCCGGCAAGGAAGGCAATCCCGGCGCCCCCGCCTATTCCGCCACCAAGGCCGGCGTGCTGGCGCTGACCAAGTCGCTCGGCAAGGAACTCGCCAAATACGACATCTCGGTCAATGCGGTGACGCCGGCCGTGGCCAAGACCACGATGGCGATGAGCCAGGATCCCGACTTCCTGAAGATGATCCTCTCCAAGATCCCGCGCGGGCGCATGCTGGAACTCGCCGAGGCGGCCGCCATGATCTGCTGGCTGGCCACCAGGGAGAATTCCTTCACCACGGGCGCGGTGTTCGATCTTTCCGGCGGCCGGGCGACCTATTGATACCAAAGCTCGGGAATGTCGATGCATCCGAGTCTTCGAAATAGCTTTTGGTATGAAGGACATCCGGCAGAGAGATAATCGCTCACGGTCGCGCTGCCCCTCGCCTTACCTCTCCCCGTAAGAACGGGGCGAGGAGGCACAGGCGTTGCGACTGGCCCTCGGTCCATTCATCTCGCCCAACGGTTGAGCGAGATGGTGCGGTCTCGGCATGAAACGCGACGTCAAAGTCCCCTCGCCCCGTTCTTACGGGGAGAGGTAAGGTGAGGGGCCGCACGACCTAAAAGGAGGAGAGGTGAGCAATGCCCCGTGACAGCCTCGGGCGATCACCACTCGAAGGCGTCGGTGGTCTCGCGCTTGCCCACCACCATGGCGTCGGCGACCAGGTGGAAGGGCGCTGCATCGACCGCGCTCTCGCCGCGATCGAGCAAGCCGGCGAAGCGGGCATAGATGCCTTCATATTCGGCCATCGGCTCGGCCACGGTCAGGTTGCCGTCGACGGCGAGCTTGGAACCGCCGTCGATCAGCGTGAGCCGGGTGCCGTCCTCCATGACGATCTCGATCGTCCAGGTCTGGTCGCCGGTCTGGCGCCAGTCGAATTCGGCCGTCAGTTCAGCGCCGGGCAGGCCGGCATCGGAAGCGAAGGTCAGTCTGGCCGCGATCGGCGTATCGCGATTGGCGGGATAGGTCAGTGTCGCGGCCGTGACGAAGAAGGGCTCCGGCGCGATCTCGGTCAGGATCGACAAAGCGTTGATGCCCGGATCGAACACACCGAAGCCGCCCGGCTGCCAGATCCATTCCTGGCCCGGATGCCAGCGCCGCACGTCTTCCTTCCAGGTGATGGCGAGGGAGGCGATCTTGCGGCCGGCCAGGCGCTTCTTCGCTTCTTCGACCCCGGCATTGTATTGCGAGTGCCAGGTGGCGAACAGCACGCAGCGCCGGGCCGCCGCCTGGCGCACGAGATCGGCCAGCTCGCTGACGGTGGGCGCCGGCGGCTTTTCCAGGAGCACGTTCATGCCGGCGTTCAGCGCCTCCAGCGCCACCTGGTGGCGCACCGAAGGCGGCGTGCAGATCGCCACCGCGTCGAGATCCGGCATGGCGGCATAGAGCTCGGCCGGGGTGCGGAAGGTCGGCACGCCCGCCTGCTCGACGCCGCGCTGGCTGACCAGGGCGGCCAGCCGGAAGGCCGGGTTCTTGGCGATCACAGGCAGATGCTGGTCGACCGCGATCTTGCCGACGCCGATGATGGCGATGGAATGCTGGCTCATGAAGGCCGCCTCTATTTGTCAGTCAATTCGAGGCGTGCGTAGCAGCAAATCGGGGGCGCGGGAAGAGACTCCCGCGCTCGCACGTCACATCCGTTCGGGAACCGCGATGCCGAGCAGCCACAGCCCCTTGGCCAGCACGGCACGAGCAAGGCCACACAAAGCGAGGCGGGAGGCACGCTCGGCCTCGGTATCGGCGGCCAGCACCGGGCAATCGGTGTAGAAGCGGCTGAAGGCCTGTGCCACCGAAAACACATAGTCGGCGACCTCGTTCGGCGCATTGTTGCGTCCGGCGGAAGCGACCACTTCGGGCAGCCTGGCGCATTCGAGCACCAAGGCGCGCTCGGCCGGAGCCGCCACCTGCAGGGCGCCGGCCTGATACCCCTTGGCCTCGGCATTGGCGAGGATGGAGCCGATGCGCACGCAGGCATATTGCACATAGGGCCCGGTCTTGCCTTCGAAGGAGACCATGCGGTCCGCGTCGTAGATGTAGCCCGAGATGCGGTAGGAGGAGAGATCGGCGAACTTGACCGCGGCGAGACCCACCAGCTTGGCGAGTTCGATGCGATCGAGCGTCGGATCGTCGTTGACCAGACGCTCTCCTGCCTTCTCGATCGCCTCGCCGAGCAGGTCCTTGAGCTGCGCCACCCCGCCTTCGCGGGTCTTGTAGGGCTTGCCGTCGGCGCCGTTCACCGTGCCGAAACCGGCATGGATCAGCTCGACGCCCGGTGCCAGGTCCGCCCGCTCGGCCGCCTTGAAGACCTGGCGGAAATGCAGTTCCTGGCGCTGGTCGACGACATAGACGATACGCTTGGGGTCCTGGTCGCGCACCCTGGCCACGATGGTGGCGAGATCGGTGGTGGCATAGAGGGCCGCGCCGTCCTTCTTCTGCAGCAGGAGCGGGGGCATCGGCTTGTTGTCGCCGGGCGTGGCGACGTCGACGATCAGGGCGCCCTCGCTTTCCACCGCCACACCCTTGGCGCGCATGTCGGCGATCATGCCGGGGATCAGCGGCTGCACGTCGCTTTCGCCCAGGAAAAGATCGAAATGGGTGTCGAGAAGATCGATGTCGACGCGCTGCGCCGTCAGCGAGATGTCGCGCAGCTTCTGCCAGATCGCCGTGGCGTCGGGATCGCCCGCCTGCAAGGCGGCGGTGGCGGCGCGGGCGAGTTCCATGCGGGCGGGATCGGCCTTGCAGGCCGCGGCGGCCTCCGGATAGATGCGCTGCAGGTCGTCCATGGTCAGGTCCGGCGCCTCGCCCGGGCCGAGGTCGGGCCAGCGCAGCCGGATCTCGGAGATCAGCTGGCCCATCTGCAGGCCCCAATCACCGAGATGGATGTCGGAGACCGTGTTGAGGCCCTGGGCTGCATTGATGCGCCGCAGGCTCTCGCCGATCACCAAGGCGCGCAGATGGCCGACATGCAGCGGCTTGGCGACGTTGGGGCCGCCATAGTCGAGCACCACCGTATCTGCTGGCAGTTGCACGATGCCGAGATCGGGCGAGGCGGCCTGGGCCGCGGCGCATTCGGACAGGAATTCATCGGACAGGCGCAGATTGAGGAAGCCGGGGCCAGCCACCGAGACTTCCTTGAAGGCCGGGAGGTCCTTCAGCTTTTCGGCGATCTCGGCAGCGAGCTCGCGCGGATTGCGCTTGAGGCTCTTGGCCAGCGGCATGGCGCCGTTGCATTGCAGGTCCGCGAGCTCCGGCAGTGTGGAGCGGGTGGCTCGGGCGGTCTCGGTCGGCAATCCACAGGCTGAAAAGGCATTCGCCAACATCTCATCGACGAGGCGGTT
This sequence comes from Labrys sp. (in: a-proteobacteria), assembly GCF_047605565.1. Lineage (NCBI taxonomy): Bacteria > Pseudomonadati > Pseudomonadota > Alphaproteobacteria > Hyphomicrobiales > Xanthobacteraceae > Labrys > Labrys sp. (in: a-proteobacteria). The sequence continues at coordinate 21,398 of NZ_JASGFM010000026.1, read as the reverse complement.
CAAAGAGGCAGACATGCGGACGCTTCCTATCAAATCGGTCAGCGTTCGCAGTAAGCACCTTGGCGCGCGGAGGCAAGCGTCAGGCGGGCATTCGGGGCGGATTTTGCGATTTCAGCCGCTCGAAAGGGCGAATTTCAAGGAATGGGACTGGCAGTCAGCGTCGTCATCGGCACCGGACGGGCTGCCACAATTCAAGGCCGGAACGCGCCTTTGCGCTCCGGCCGCAGGAGAAGAGCCATGCTCTCGGCGATCGGTTTCAGCCGCGTCCCCCGGCGACCTTCTTGAGCGGGATTTCGGGTTCCACCGCATCTTCCCCGAGATGGGTGAGGTCCGGGATCTCGCGCAGATTGTCCGGCGCGGCCAGCGGGTCGATCAGATCCTCGATGCAGGGCGGTGTCGGCACCAATGTGAACTCGGCCGTATTTTCCTGCAGCACCAGTTGGCGTGCGAGGTCCCAATGGAACAATTCGCGCCCCTCCGGCTGTCCGTCCAAGACCCACAATTCATGGGCCTTGTCGCGGATCTTCTGTTCTATCTCATTGCTCATCAATGTCTCTCCCGGTCTGGGTTATGGCAAGTAACGCCCATGGCCTAGAGTCTGTCTGGCCTTGTCAGGCTCAAACCTGAATCTACCGCGACCGGCGGCTTCCGGTCCCCGCGGACGAACTCGAAACACCTATCGTCCAGGTGCCCGGAACAAGCCGGGCGCGGCGAGCATCGCGCGATGGCACATAGCCTCAACCCGCCATGATCCCGGCGGTTCCCCGCCACGATCAATTTCCTTCCCCTCAATGGAGCAACCTTCGGAAGGCGGATGCGTGCCCTCGTTAAGATAGGGCGAGGAAGCTAGATTTCAACCAAAATCGGCATCTCAAAGCGCTTTGATAACCCTCATCTCTGATTGAACGACGAGAGACCGGGCGCATGGGCATGGCACGTCAAGAGCATGATGGCAGCGTCCACGGCACGCCGAACGGCCGAAAACAGGCCGTGGCATCGAGCCCGGAACCTTCCATCCTGCAGGGGCGTTCTTCAGAGCTGACGCGTTCACGACCGGACGCTGGCTCTAGAGGCTGTTATGGACCACGGATTGGCGAGTGTGTCTTTGTGATCCTTGATACGTCCGTCCAATCACAAGACGCCTCAGGCATCCGTGTTAGGATGCAGATGGGAATACAGCCCTGACAGGGCGGTGATCTTGGTGGGTACAATGGAGTTTCGACGCCATCTCGTCCTCAACCTCGACGACCACGTGGTCGAGCGGCGCGCCAAGACCGAGGCCCTTGGCCGGGCAAGCGAAATCGACGTGATCGAAGCAGGCTCGGGCTTCGATGCCCTCGTCCTGGTCCGCGAGCGACGGCCGACCCTGGTGCTGCTCGAGGAGAGGCTGCCCGACATGAGCGGCCACGATCTTTGCCGCATCATCAAGCAGGATTATCCCGATACCCTGGTGCTGCAGACCTCGGCATCCTTCGTTTCGGGCGACAATCGCATGCGGGCGCTGGAAGCCGGTGCCGATTCCTGCCTCGCCCAGCCCTGGGAACCGGTCGAACTCGTCGCCTCCGTCCGCGCCTTGCTGCGCATCCGGGCGGCCGAAACGGCCCTGCGCGAGAGCGAGGCCAACTTCCGCACCCTGGCGGACAACATCCCGATCCTGTGCTGGATGGCCGCCGCGCATGGCGGCATCTACTGGTATAATCAGCGCTGGTATGACTATACGGGTTCATCGCTCGAGCAGATGCAGGGATGGGGCTGGCGCTCGGTGCATGACCGCCGGCAGCTGCCCGATATCATCGCGCATTGGCGGGAATCGCTCGAACAGGGCAGCGCTTTCGAGATGGTCTTCCCGCTCCGCGGCAGGGACGGCATCTTCCGCCCTTTCCTTACCCGCGTCGCCCCGGTCCGAGACGATACCGGCCGGATCCTGCGCTGGTTCGGCACCAATACCGACATTTCCAGGCAGAGAGAGGCCGAGGCCAGGCTCCGCGAACTCAACGAGACGCTGGAGCAGCGGGTCCAGACCGCCATAGCCGCCCGGGCCACGGCCGAGAACAGCCTGCATCAGTTGCAGAAGGTCGAGGCTCTCGGGCAGCTCACCGGCGGCATCGCCCATGACTTCAACAACATGCTCGCCGTGGTCATCGGCGGCCTCACTTTGCTCAAGCGCAAGCTGGAGCGCGGCCAGACCAATGTCGGACGCTATATCGACGGCGCTCTCGACGGCGCCGAGCGCGCCGCCGCACTGACCAAGCGCCTGCTCGCCTTCTCCCGTCAGCAGCCGCTGACGGTGGAAGCCGTGTCGCCCAACGCCATGATCGCCGACATGGCCGACCTGCTGTCGCGCACGCTGGGCGAGCATATCCACATCACCACCATCCTGGCGCCGGACGGCTGGGCGGTGGAGACCGACAGGAGCCAGCTGGAAAACGCCCTGCTCAACATGTCGGTGAACGCGCGTGACGCCATGCCCGACGGTGGCGAACTCACCATCGAAACCAGCAATGCCATACTGGGCCGCAGCCAGGCCGAGGAATTCGGCATCGCCTCCGGTTCCTATCTCAGCGTGGCGGTGATCGACACCGGCATCGGCATGTCGGAAGACGTGGCCGCGCGCGCCTTCGACCCCTTCTTCACCACCAAGGGTGTGGGCAAGGGCACCGGCATGGGCCTCAGCCAGGTCTTCGGCTTCGTGCGCCAGACCGGCGGCCATGTCACCATCGCATCGATGCCGGGACAAGGCACCACGATCAGGCTCTATTTGCCACGCTCGGAGGCTGCCGAGGCCCAGCGCCCCCTGTGGGACGGGCTTCCCACCACCTTCCATGGTCATCCCGGCGAGACCGTGCTGGTGGTGGAGGATGAGGACAGGGTGCGCTCCATGGCGGTGGAGGCCTTGCGCGGGCTCGGCTACACCATTCTCGAGGCCGCATCCCCGAGCGAGGCCCTCGGTTTCGTCGCAGCCGGCCGGCCCATCACCTTGCTGTTCACCGACATCGTCATGCCCGGGATGAATGGCGGCGAACTCGCCAGCCGCGCCCGGGCCCATTCCCCCGGCATCAAGGTGTTGTTCACCACCGGCTACGCGCCGGACGACAATGGGCGGGTCGAGATATCAGGCCTCGACACCAGACCACTCTACAAACCCTACTCGATCGACCAGCTCTCACGCCGCATCCGGGCGGCAATCGACGGATGAGGCCGGCCGTTCAAGCTCCATCAAACGGAATGGGGGAGGAACACGCGTTCCTCCCCCATTCCGTCCTACTTGCTACGAAACCGGCTCAATCCCGGGGCAGGGACCGCCTGTTGCGCCGCGCGACGACCTTGACGCGAGCCGGCTGGCGCATCGACGCTACCGCGAGGGTGCAGAGCCCCGTGGCCAATAAGGTCGAAAGAACCGCAAGCAGAGTGTTCATCATGTTCTATACCCCTGATACTCGGCCAAACGTCCGATCATGCTGAATTGTTAACGCGCCGGGGGGCGCAAAGTTCAGTTACAATTTCCTAACAATCCTGCACCGATCGACCATGAGGCGGCACCTATCCTGAGGAGCACCAGCAGGCGAGCATCGCCTAATCGATGACCGTCTGCCGGTCCCCTCAACAGGAAACATAGGCACTATATGACCGTTGGCAAGGGTTATTCCGCTGCGGAAGCGCCGGTCCCCCGGTCTTCCGCCTGCTGCTCGCCGTCGCCGGCAGCGGCAAGCTCCCAGGCACCCAGGTCACCCGCAGCGAGGTCCTTCCTCTCGGCTGCGTCGAGCTGCTGCACGAGGCCCAGCAGGATTCGCGAGGGCTGCGGCGGTTCCACCGGCCTGTCGGCAGCAAATCCGAAGCCGAAGCGCCCGCCGTCGAGATCCTCGATGTCGAGCGTGAGAACGAGTGCCAGGCCGGGATGCAGGATGGCGGAGGCATGGTCGACCACGAGCAGGCCGAGCGGGATAGCGCGATCCACCGGCAGCGCCATGTCGGTCCGCCCGCGTAAAGCCATGCTTTGCCCGGGGCGGCACAGCAGCCTGCCGATCACCTGTGTGACGTCACGCAGGAAGGGCTCGACCGCCACCGGATGCATCTCGCCCTCGGACAGGGCACCCCGATAGGCCGCCGACAACACGTGCACCCTGCATTCAGCCTCGCTCAAGGCCATGCGGGCATCGCCGGCATAGGCGTTCTTGGATAGGCCGATATAGCTCTGCACCACTTGGAGATTGTTCTTCACCCGGTGATGCAGCTCGCGGGTAAGGGCATGGTTGGCCGCAAGCGCCGTCTGCAGGCGGTGCTCGCGTGCTTCCTGCTCCTCCACCATGTCGTTGAAGGCGACCACCACATTGCGGATGTCCGACGGCATCTGGGCACTGAGCGGTACACGTCCCCAGCCCGAATGGCGCCGAGCCCGCGACGCAGCCTCGATGCCCTTGAGCCATTGCACCAGATGCCGTTTCATCACCCGGGCAAAGACGACCAGCAACAACAGCAAGGCGGCGAGGGGCGCCAGCAGCAGGAAAAGGAATTGCGAGCGGGCTGCCCGCAGATGGATGTCACGGAAGCTGGCGACGATATAGAGATCGGGCGCCGCCGGCATGGCATAGTAGATCCGCGTCTGGCCGGCGCCGCTGACGGCGACCCAGCGCTGTCGGGTCACGGGAAAGGTTCCCTTCGCCGGCAGCCAGCCATTGTCGTCCGCCGGGCGCCCCCGAGCAAACACGATGTCCTCATGCACGGTGATCAGGGCAGCGACGAAGTCACGCGCGCCGTCACCGAGGTTGAAGACACGATCGAGGGCCTGCGGAGCGACCACCAGCAGTGCCTGCCAGCCCGGCGCGTCCGGCTTGCCCTCGCGCCGGGCATAGACGACGAGCCGGCGCTCGCCCCCGAGCACCACCGAATCATAGCGGCTGGTTACCGGCGACAACACCGCGCGGGGTTGGAGCACCGGCTTGGCAGCCTGCGCTGCCAATTCGGCGCCAAGCGAGGACCGGTCCAGGCCGGATATGCCGGAAAACAGGCAGGCCGGGCTGCCATCCCCCTGGATCAGCAGGGCCTGGTAGCCCTCGAGCTGTCCCACATTGGCCTTGCCGACCGCCTCGCAGGAGGCGCCGTTCGTGACTTCGGCGGCCGAGATCATCAGCCCCCGTACGACGCCGACATACCAGATGCCCATGCGAACGACGAAATTGCCGACCGTCTGTGCCTGGGCCGTCTCGATCGTCTTGACGTCATCGCGATAGGTCACCACCGCGATGATGCTGGTGATGGCACCGACAGGTATGGCGACCATCAGGAAGAAGGTCAGCAGTTTGGCCTGGACCGTATCGAAGGCCAAGATCCTATTGAAGACCAAGATCCTATTGAAGACTTGGCGAAAGCGGGCCGTCACGAGGGAGGCTCGCGCCCGCCGGCCCGCAGTGCCGCCAGCATCTTGGCATCCGGCCCCGTTTCATCCGCATCGCTGGTCGAGAGCATTTCGGCCAGCCGCGACCTCGCCCGGTTGACGCGGCTTTTGATCGTACCGAGCGCAACGCCGCAGATTTCCGCCGCCTCCTCATAGGAGATACCCGAGGCGCCCACCATGATCAGGGCCTCGCGCTGCTCCTCGGGCAGCTTGGCGAGGGCGGCCGTGAAATCGGCGATCGCCAGGTGCCCTTCCTGGTCGGCATGGACGGCCAGGCGCTCGGCATAGACCCCATCGCTGTCCTGCACCTCGCGCGAACGCTTGCGGTAGAGCGAGTAGTAGATGTTGCGCAGGATGGTGAACAGCCAGGCTCGCATATTGGTGCCCGGCTCGAACTTGTCGGCATTGGCCCAGGCCTTCAGCAGCGTATCCTGCACCAGATCGTCCGCCAGGGTAATCGAGCCCGACAGGGACGCGGCAAAGGCACGCAGACTGGGAATATGTGCGATGAGCCCGTCCTTGAAGCTATCGCCGCTCATCGTCCTTGCCCTCCCCGGCCTTCTTCTCCTGCTCTTCGAGCTCGGCCAGGAGTGTCAAAAACCTGTCGGGCACGGGCGCCCGGACGATCGATTCATAATGGGCCTGCAGGGAGCGAGCGACATAGTCGCGGATCTGCGGATCGAGCTTGCCGCCATCGGGGGGGCTCTGATCGGGCAGATCCTCGTCTGGCTTCTTATTCCTCGACATTGCTACTCCCGTGGAAACGGCCTGGCACCGACATTGCTTCCAAGCCGATTCCTCTCGAGCGGGCCATCGACCCGCTCGAGAGGAATCGGCACCATACCGAACATCTGCAGAGTTTCTTGGGGAGGCCCATCCACGGCCTCACCGGGAAATTCTGCTTGGGCCGGCGTGAAGGCCCGTCGTCGGGGAGGAGGCAATGCAATACCAACCGGCGAAACGCATCCCATGCCGGATACGTTCCATTCTGTCGAAGAAATAAATTCATTGTCAGGAACTATTCGTCTGTGGTGCTCTGCCGGAGCCGCATGAGCGACCGATTGGGAGCATGTCAATGTCGATCGCAGCCGAGATCGCGCCGCAACTGCCTTATCTGAGGCGTTTTTCCCGGGCCCTGAGCGGCAGCCAGGCCAGCGGCGACGCCTATGTGGTCGAGACGCTGGAGGCCCTGGTTGCCGATCCCGCTTCCTTTCCGCGCGCCCTTCCGCCACGCATCGCGCTCTATCAGGTGTTCCTGAGATTGTGGTCTTCGCTGGCGCTCAACATGGAGCCGGCCAAGCAGGTCGAGGGCATCTCGCCGGAGCAGCGCCTGGAACGCCTGGCCCCGCGCTCGCGGCAGGCTTTCCTGCTGACCACGATGGAAGGCTTTTCCTCGGAAGAAGCAGCCACCATCATGCGGGTCGACGAAAAGGAAGTGATCACCCTGGTGGCCGAGGCCACCGAGGAGGTCGCCCGCCAGATCGCCACCGAGATCCTGATCATCGAGGACGAGCCAATCATCGCGCTCGACCTGCAATCGATCGTGGAAGAGCTCGGACACCGTGTCGTCGGCATCGCACGCACCCATGCCCAGGCACTCGCCCAGGTGGCGAAACACTCACCTGGCCTGATCCTCGCCGACATTCAGCTCGCTGACGGCAGCTCCGGCCTGAAAGCCGTGAACGAGATCCTGGCGAGCGTGGAGCTGCCGGTGATCTTCATCACGGCCTATCCCGAAAGGCTGCTGACCGGCCAGCAGCCGGAACCGACCTTCCTGATCACCAAGCCCTTCCGGCCCGAAATCGTGAAGGCCACGATCAGCCAGGCACTGTTCTTCAACAAACGGGCCAGCCTGCGCCCGGCCTGAACCGCGTTCCACGCAAGGAGCGATGCCCGCCAGCGACGAGCGGCGCGATAAGCATGACCTCTTCGGCAAGCACAGGAAACGGGTGGCTGGCACCCGCGCCGTCGGCTTTTGTTCGGCGATCCTTTCCCTGCCGAGATCTGTCATGAAGACGCCCGAAAGAGACCGCCTGCCGCCGGCTTTCCGGCGCATCGGCTGGTCGAATCTCCTTGCCCAACTCTCCGAGCAGATCGCCCTGGCCGCCGCGCCCCTCGCGGCCGTGATCCTGCTCGCCGCCGGCCCGGCCGAAACAGGCTGGCTCCAGACGGCCCAGACCCTGCCCTTTCTCCTGCTCTCCATCCCGGCCGGCCTGATCGCCGATCGCGCTTCGCGGCGAAAGCTGATGGTGGCGTCGGAGGCGTTGCGCACACTTTCCCTTGCGCTCACCATCCTGCTGCTCGGCCTCGGCCAGATGAACCTGTCCCTGCTGGCTTTGCTCGGCTGCGTCGGTGCCATCGGCACGGTATGCTACAGCGTCGCCGCGCCGGCCCTGATCCCCACGCTGGTGCCGCGCACCCGGCTTGCCGATGCCAACCGTTGGCTGGAACTGGCGCGCAGTGCCGCCTATGCCGGCGGTCCGGCTCTCGGCGGCGCCCTCGTCGGCTGGACCGGGGCGCCCGTCGCCTATGTCCTCTCCACCATCCTCTCGATCTGGGCCGTGCTCCTGCTCGCCGGCCTGCCGAAGGAAGAATTGGCGGCTCGCGCCGGCCGCAAGCTCCTGCACGATCTGAAGGACGGCGCCGCCTTCGTCATCCGCCACGATCTGCTCAGGCCGATCCTTCTCACCGCCGTCTTCTTCAATATCGGCTGGTTCTGCATCCAGGCCGTCTATGTCGCCTATGCCGTACAGATACTTGGGCTGACGGCTTTCGAAGTCGGCGTCACCCTCGGCATCTATGGGGCCGGCATGATTGCCGGAGCCGGCATCGCCCCGGCACTGGCTCGGCGCGTCTCCTTCGGCACCATGATCGTGCTCGGGCCGTTCGGCGGCTTCTGCGCCTCGCTCCTCATGCTGGGGACGGTATGGTTCCCTTCGCCGATCCTTGCCGGATTCAGCTATTTCCTGTTCGGCGCCGGGCCGATCCTGTGGACGATCACCACCACCACGCTCCGGCAGGCGATTACACCCAACGCCATGCTGGGACGCGTCTCGGCCTTGGTCATGACCGCAACCTTCGGGGCAAGGCCGGTCGGGGCGGCGGCGGGCGCCTTCATCGCCGCTTACGCCGGCGCAGCAGCCTGCCTGGGCGCAGCCGCCATCGGCTTCCTGGTCCAGCTCCTGGTCATCCTGCTGTCCCGCGTGCCGAGGCTGCGGGCATTACCCGACATGGCCTGACTCTGCCGCCGCTCAGTTCGCGCGCTCGGCCAGGCCGCGCACCTGGTTGACGAATTCGTCGGGATTGAAGGGCTTGCTGACCAGGAGGCAGTCGAAATAGAGCCGACGTCGCTCCGGCAAGCCAAAGCCGGAGACGAACATGATTTCCAGGCTGGGCCAGCGTTCCCTGGCCTTCAAGGCAAGATCATAGCCGCTCATCGGCCCGGGCATGCGGACATCGGTGATCAAGACCCGGGCATCCCCGTTCGAGGCCAGGATGTCGAGCGCGGCTTCGGCGCGGCCGGCCTGCAGCACCCTGAAGCCGGCATCTTCGAGCAAATCGGCCGTGATCAGCCGGACATCCTTGTCGTCATCGACCAGCACCACGGTCACCGGAGGGACGCCGTCGACATCGTCGCCTCCCGATTCGGCGCCGGGACTGCCATGGACCGGCTTGCGCGGGCTAGTACGATGCTCCGGCGCGTTGTGCATGGCTGGCTCGGCGAAGGCTTGCTGTTTCACGGCTCTTGTCCCCTCAGGCTCCGTCAGGACGTCCTGCGATGGATCGGCATCGCAAAGGCGTGTCGAAACAACGAGTTGAGGCAAATGAGCATTCAACAGGGAATGCTCGTTTGCTCTGGGGAACGAACGCCCGAAGCCGGCCTTTGTTCCGATTCAGCCTGCAGGCAGAATCGACCTGACCTTGGCCTCGAATTCGCCGGTCTCGAAGGGTTTGACGATGACGTCCTGCCCCTCATCCATTTCGAGATCCTGCCGTTCGGCGGCTTCATAGCCGGTGAGGAAGAGCACCTTCAGCGCCGGCCTCGCCTCGCGTGCCCGCCGGGCCAGATCCCAGCCGTTCATGCCCGGCAGCCCGATATCCGTGATCAGCAGATCGATGCCTTGCGTGCCCTCCAGCAGGGGAATGGCCGAATCGGCATCCTTGGCCTCGAGCGTGGCAAAGCCGAGATCGTTCAGGATGTCGACGACGAGCAGCTGGATGACTGCCTCGTCTTCGACGACGAGAATGGTCCTCTTGTCGTGATCGGCCATGCTTCTGATCTCGGACTCAAATCGAAATTGCTGCCGGAAACCGCTTCCGGACCTGAGAATCACTGACTGCTGAAATAGGCGCCTGGGGCGCTCGAGCCACTATAGACGATCTGACCGGGAAAACAGGAGCGCGCTCAATCGACGCGCTCGAACAGGACAAGCGAGCGGCCGGCAAGCGCATAGGCTTCGCCGACGGCGATGTCGGCTTCGGGCAGCCCCGGATCGTCGGTGGCGACCAGGCGTTTCCATGCCGAACCGTCATAGCAGGGAGGCATGGTGAAACTCATCGTCTCGTGATGGGCATTGAGCAGGACGAGCAGCGTGGCATCCGATCCGCGCTTGCGGATGCCGCTGGCCTGGGCCCGGCCATCCAGCAACAGGCCGAAGCAGGCAGGTTCCCCCGCATCGTCCCAGTGCGACCGCGTCATTTCCTCGCCGCTGCGATGGATCCAGGTCGCCTCGCGTACGTCGATCGCCTCGTTGATACGCTCGCCGATCAGAAAGCGTGATCGCCGCAGAATGGGATATTTGCGTCTGAGCGCCGTCAGCCTGCGGACGAAATCGGTCAGTGCCTTGCCCTCTTCCGCCGCCTGCCAATCGAGCCAGCTGATCTCGTTGTCCTGGCAGTAGGCATTGTTGTTGCCCCGCTGACTGCGGCCGAACTCGTCGCCGGCCACGATCATCGGCGTCCCCTGGGAGAGCAGCAGCAACGCCAGGAAATTGCGCATCTGACGTTCGCGCAGGTCCGTGACGGCAGCATCCTCGCTCGGCCCCTCGACACCGCAATTCCAGGAGCGGTTGTTGGAGCTGCCGTCCCGATTGTCCTCGCCATTGGCTTCGTTATGGCGGTCGTTATAGGAGACCAGGTCGCGCAGCGTAAAACCGTCATGGGCGGTGACGAAGTTGACCGAGGCCCAGGACTTGCGACCGCGGTGGTCGAACTTGTCCGGCGAGCCACACAGGCGCGGCGCCAGGGCCGCAGGCCGAGCCTCGCCCCGCCAGAAGTCACGCGCCGTATCGCGATAGACGTCGTTCCACTCGGCCCAGCCCGGCGTGAAACCGCCGACCTGGTAGCCGCCGAGCCCGACATCCCAGGGCTCGGCGATCAGCTTGACATTCTCCAGCACGGGATCCTGGCTGACGGCCTTGAGGAAGCCGCTATCGGGATTGAAGCCATCGACCTCGCGGGCCAGCACGGTGCCGAGGTCGAAGCGGAAGCCGTCGACATGCATCTCGTTCACCCAGTAGCGCAGGCTGTCCGTCACCATCTGGATCACGCGCGGATGGCTGACATTCAGGGTGTTTCCAGTGCCGGTATCGTTGATGTAGTAGCGCGGTTGATCGGGCATCAGCCGGTAATAGGAGGCATTGTCGATTCCCTTGAAGGACAGGGTCGGACCGAGTTCGTTGCCCTCCGCCGTGTGGTTGTAGACGACGTCGAGGATGACCTCGAGGCCTGCATCGTGGAAACGTGCCACCATCTGCTTGAATTCGGCCAGCACGCCCGCGGGGTCGGCGGCATAGCGCGGATCGGGCGCGAAGAAGCCGATGGAGTTGTAGCCCCAGTAGTTCCTCAGGCCGCGCTGGAGCAGGTGATCGTCGTCGACGAAGGTATGCACCGGCAGGAGCTCGACCGTGGTGACACCGAGCGAGCGGATATGCTCGAGGGACTGGATCGAGGCGAGGCCCGCATAGGTGCCCTGCAAGGCTGGCGCGATCCCGGGATGGCGCTTGGTGAAGCCCTTCACGTGAGTCTCGTAGATGATGGTCTGGTCCCAGGGCACCAGCGAGCGGTTGCCCGGCCAGTCGAAACGCGCATCCACTACCATGCAGCGGGGCATGAAGGGGGCGCTGTCGCGCGTATCGAAGCTGAGATCGCCCTCGCCGAGCGTATAGCCGAACAAGGCGGGATCCCAGGTCAGCGCGCCGACATGGGCGCGGGCATAGGGATCGAGCAGGAGCTTGTTGGGATTGAAGCGGTGCCCCGCCTCGGGCTCGTAGGGGCCGTGTACGCGATAGCCATAGAGCATGCCGGGGCTGACATCGGGCAGGTAGCCATGCCAGATCTCGTCGGTGAATTCCGGCAGTTCGATGCGCTCGAGCTCCTCGACACCGCTCGGATCGAACAAGCAGACCTCGACCTTGGTGGCATGCGCCGAAAACAGCGCGAAATTGGTGCCGGCCCCGTCCCAGATCGCACCGCGCGGATGAGGATGTCCTTCACGGATCCGGGTGCCGAAGAGCTGGGTCATGCCATCGTCTCCCGTTCGGCCGTCCTGCGGACCACCAGTGCATCGAGCAGCGAGAGGTACCGCGCATCACCGCGGCACACTGCACTGCAACATGGGCCGATGCAAGCATTTGGGTTTCGTCGCAAATCCGGTTTCACATGAAACGCGCAAGGTCAAGGAAACTGCCTCATGCTTCGTCACACCCACTTGGCGACACGCGTCCGGATGCCCGGCGGGTGGCTTGAATGCCGGGCGCATCGGGCGGGCGCCGCAGCGCCGGCTGCCAGGCCGACACCGGCCTGGCAGGCGGGAAACGCACTGCTTGCGCGATGGTTCCGCCGGAACCTGGCCCGATCATCGTCCGTTTCATGCGGGCCGGAACTCTCAGGCCTTCCATTGTGTTGGGCCTGACCATGGCGTGCCGACGAGGCACTCCCGACGAAAAACAACGAATCCGGGCTACCAGCAGGGGCATGCATGCAAGACCAGACCACTTCCCTTTCCGCCGACAAGCCCGCCGTGCAGCCCGGTGCCCCCGTCGAGCTCGACGAGGGGCCTAGCAGCGTCTCGCCCCAGACGGCCATCCAGGCCTGCCTGCTCGTTCTGGCGAGCCTGACGATCGCCTATGTCGCCGCCGACATCATTCTGCCCCTGGTGCTCGCTTTCGTATTGAAATTGCTGTTCCAGCCGGTCATGCGCCAGCTCGAGCGCTTCCGCCTGCCGCGCAGCATCGCGGCCCTCCTGATGATCTTCGTGTTCTTCGGCCTGTTCGTGGGGCTGGGGGCCGCCGTCGCTGGCCCCGCCACCGAATGGGCCACCCGCCTGCCGGATGCCCTGCCGCGGCTGCAGGAGCGCCTGTCCTTCCTCAACCAGCCGATCCAGACCTTCCAGAGCTTCATGCAGCAGATCGGCGCCGGCGGCGGTGCCAATGTCGACATTCTCGGCGCGGCCTTCCGTGGCACGCAGCATTTCGCCAGCGGCTTCTTCGAGACGATCCTGATCCTGTATTTCCTGCTGGTATCCGGCGACACCTTCCTGCGGCGTATGGTCGAAATTCTGCCTCGCTTCAGCGACAAGCGGCAGGTCGTGACGCTGTCGCAGCAGATCGAGGAGAACATCTCGATCTATCTGGCGACGATCACCGTGATGAACGCACTGGTGGGACTGGCCACTGCCCTGACCATGTGGGCCACGGGCCTGGGTGACCCGGTTCTGTGGGGCGTCGTCGCCTTCGCCCTCAATTTCGTGCCGATCATGGGGCCCTTCTTCGGGGTCGCCCTGTTCGCCTTTGCCGGCCTGCTGCAGTTCGACACCATCCTGGCGGCCTCCCTGCCGGCCGGCCTCTATCTGGTGATCCATCTGATCGAGGGCGAGATCGTCACGCCGATGCTGCTGGCCAAGCGCTTCACCCTCAACCCGGTGCTGATCATCCTCGCCTTGATCTTCTGGTTCTGGCTGTGGGGCGCGCCGGGGGCGATCCTGGCCGTCCCGATGCTCGCCATCCTCAAGATCATCTGCGACGGAGTCGGCCCCCTCAACAATATCGGCCGTTTCCTGGAAGCCTGAGGCGGCTGGAGGTCGCCATACCCTCCCCGTGATGGTAGGGCATGGACGTGGTGTCACGTACTGCCGCCGCTCAGCCGGGCAGCATGTCCGTCAGGCGCAGGCGGGCGATCTCGCCGATCTGCTTGACGGCCTCGGCGAATTCCTGGGTCCGGTCATGCTGCAGACGCCGCTCGAAGGCGGCGACGATCTCGGCCTTGCTGCGTCCCTTGATCGCCATGATGAACAGGAAGCCGAACCGGGCCTTGTAGGCATCGTTTAGCTCGGTGAACTGCTTGAGTTCGGCCGGCGTGAGGCGATCGAGGCCGGCAGAGGCCTGCTCGGCGGAGGATTCGGCGGTCAGCATCTTGGCCTGGGCCAGTTTCCCCGCGAGGTCGGGATGCGCCATGATCAAGGCGAGCTTGGCCTCGTCGGAAGCCGAGTTCAGCACCTTCATCATCGCCGCATGCAGGCCCTCCGCCGTATCCTCGGCCGGCGTCAGCCCCTTGTCATAGGCGCCCTCAGCCACCCAGGGCGAATGCTCGAACACGCCGCCGAAACGCTCGACGAACAGAGCGCGGTTGAGGCGCGTCGGCACATAGCCGCCTTCCGGCGGATGCTGGCGGATCCAATGGCGGGCGATGTCGAGGCGGGTGGCGAACCAGACCTCGGCATGGCCGCGGGCGTAATCGAGGAAGCGGGCGAGTGCGGCGGCGCGGCCGGGACGGCCGACCAGACGGCAATGCAGGCCGATCGACATCATCGCCGGCTGCTCGCCGCCTTCGGCATAGAGCGTGTCGAAGCTGTCCTTGAGATAGGCGAAGAACTGCTCGCCGCTGTTGAAGCCCTGGGGCGTGGCGAAGCGCATGTCGTTGGCGTCGAGCGTATAGGGCACGATCAGCTGCGGGCCGCGCGGCCCTTCGACCCAATAGGGCAGTTCATCGGCGTAGGAATCGGCCGAATAGAGGAAGCCGCCCTCCTCCATGGTCAATTGCAGCGTCTGCGCCGAGGTGCGGCCCTGATAGAAGCCGAGCGGCCTGGAACCGGTGACCTCGGTATGAACGCGGATGGCTTCCTCGATATGCTCGCGTTCGCCTTCCTTGGTGTAGTCGCGATAGTCGATCCATTTCAGGCCGTGGCTGGCGATTTCCCAACCAGCCTCGACCATGGCGGCCACGGCCCCGGGATGGCGCTGCATGGCGCTGGCGATGCCGAAGACGGTGACGGGGATCTGGCGCTCGGTGAACATCCGGTGCAGGCGCCAGAAACCGACACGCGAGCCATATTCGTAGATGGATTCCATGTTCATGTGACGCTGGCCCGGCCAGGGCTGGGCGCCGACGATCTCGGACAGGAAGGCTTCCGAGGCCGCATCGCCGTGCAGGATGCAGTTCTCGCCGCCTTCCTCGTAGTTCACCACGAATTGCAGGCAGACGCGCGCCTTGCCGGGCCAGGCCGCGTGGGGGGGCTTGCCGGCATAGCCGATGAGGTCGCGATCATAGGTTCCTTGCGTCGTTGCGGTCATCACTCACGAGCCCCGATAGGTCGAATAGCTGAAGGGGGAACAGACCAGCGGCACGTGGTAATGGCCGTCCTTGTCGGCGAGCGTCACGCGCAAAGGCACGACATCGAGGAATTCGCCGGCCCCGGTGGCGCCGAGGCCGCGGAAATAGGCGCCGACGTGGAAGATGAGCTCATAGACGCCGGGCACGAAGGCATCGCCCACCATCAAAGGCTGGTCGGTGCGGCCATCCTGGTTCGTCGTCGTCGTGGTCACGGTGACCCGCCCGCCCGATGCATCCAGCCGCTGGAGTTCGATGGTCACGCCTCGCGCGGGCTTGCCGCTGGAGACGTCGAGCACATGCGTGGAGAGTCTTCCCATGTCGTCCTCACCCGATCCTGTCTTTGGCTGCGCTCTGGCGATCCGCGCCTTGCGCCTGCTGATGATGTTTGACCGCTATCGCCCTTGCGAGCGACGCGAAGCAGCCGAGCGCCGCGCTTCCGGCTCTGGATTGCTTCGCGTCGCTCGCAAGGACGTATGAGTCGTTCCCAATTCGCGTCGTGTTTTCAAATCGCACGCCAGACGATAGCGAATTTGCGGCCCGGCATTTCCAAATATTTTGTGAAGATGTTTCGATAAAGAATACTCTTCTGCTGCAGGCCGTCCTGAGGCTTGATGGAGCGTGTCAGGCTTCATTCTCCTGCAAGGATGACAGGCCGGACGGCAAGGGCCCCAGCCGGGCGAGTTCGGTCGCGAGATAGCGTCGGCCACGCTCGACCAAGAGGTCGGCGAAAGCCTTCACCTTGAGGGGCACGAGATTTCGCGTCGGATAGAGCACGGCCAGCGTGGCAGGCGGTGGCGGATTGGCGGTCAGAACAGGAACCAGACGACCTTGGGCAAGCGCATCGGCAATTTCGTAGACCGGTTTGAGCACGATGCCGCGCCCGTCAAGCGCCCAGGCGGTGAGCACGTCGCCGTCGTCGGCATCGAGCGAGCCCTTGATCGGAACGCTGATTTCCTCGCCATCCTGGCTGAGGGACCAGCGGAATTCGCGCGAGCCGGGAAAGCGCAGGAGCAGGCATTGGTGTCGCGCCAGATCGGCCGGCGTCATCGGCATGCCGGCGCGTTCGACATAGGCGGGGGAGGCACACAGGACACGCTCGGCGTCGGCGATCTTGCGCATGATCATCGAGCCGTCGGCATAGGTGACGAATTGCAAAGCGAGGTCGCAGGATTCGGCGATGATGTCGAGGCGGCGCTCGGACAGGCGCAATTGCACGTCGATCTGGGGATGGGTGTCGCGATAGGCCGCGGCGGTCGGGCCGACGAGGCGCCGCCCCAGGCCGAGCGGCGCGGCGACCCGGATCGACCCCAGCGGCATGGCACCGAGCTCACCGATATTGGCCTCGGCCATATCGATGGTGTGCAAGGCGTCGATGACGTGGTCGTAGAAGATCCGGCCCTGTTCGGTCAGGCCCATATTGCGGGTCGTGCGATTGAACAGCCGGCAGCCGAGGTGGTTTTCCAGCGCCTGGATGCGCTGGCTGATCACATTGGCGGAAACCCGCATGCGGCGGCCGGCTTCGGAGAAGCTGCCGGCTTCGACGGCTCGGGCGAAGGAACGGAAGTTTTCAAGCATGGCGGGCGGTTCCGTAGGACAGATCGGCGGCGACTGCCGTTCGTTGATCGAAACGGATGCAGCGCCCGGCAAAAGACTGCTTGTGCTTGATCATGCTCCCCCTCGTGCTGCCTGCGGCCGGAGCCGACTCTTCGTTCTCGACCTCATTCGACGAATAGAATGCGGATCGAGGACACTCAAACTGGCGAGACTCTTGCTTGCCAGCTCTTCGGGCCGGCGGTTCTTGTCGTGACTGTAGGAAATAATCATGCCTTGTGTAAGCCGGTCGTAAAGGGCCGCTTTCCGGGCAGGGAAGGAAATGGGAGAAAATAACCTATGCTGATGACCCTGTACGAATGGGGCAGTCTGATGTTGCGCTGGGCCCATGTCATCACCGGCATCGCCTGGATCGGCTCCTCGTTCTACTTCATGCATCTGGACGCAAGCATGCGCCCCACCCCGAAGATCCCCGCAGGTCAAGGCGGCGAGGCCTGGGAAGTCCATGGTGGCGGCTTCTACCAGGTGCAGAAATATCTGGTGGCGCCCGACTTCCTGCCCGAGCACCTGACCTGGCACAAATGGCAGTCCTACTCGACCTGGCTGACCGGCTTCTGCCTGTTGCTGTGGGTCTACTACGCCCAATCCAGCCTGCTCCTGATCGATCCCAGCGTGCGGGTATTGTCGCCAGCCGTGGCCCTGGTGGTCGGCATTGGCGGCCTCGCCGCCGGCTGGCTGGTCTACGACTTCCTGTGCAAATCCCCGATCGGCAAGAACGAGACGCTGCTCGCCGGCATCGGCCTGGTGTTCGTGGTGTTCATGGCCTGGTTCTTCCAGCAGATGTTCTCGGCCCGCGGCGCCTTCATCCATACCGGCGCGCTGATGGCGACGATGATGTCGGCCAATGTGTTCTTCATCATCATCCCCAACCAGCACAAGGTGATCGCCGCGCTCAAGGCCGGGCAGGTGCCCGATCCGGCGCTCGGCAAGGCGGCCAAGCAGCGTTCCTCGCACAACAACTACCTGACGCTGCCCGTGCTGTTCCTGATGCTGTCCAACCACTATCCGCTGACCTATTCCAGCCCCTACGCGTTCCTGGTGGTCGGCCTGATCCTGGTTGCCGGCGCGCTGATCCGCGTGTTCTACAACGAACGCCATGCCGGACGCGGCGACAAGTGGTGGACCTGGGCGCTTGCGGCCATCCTGATCTTCGGCGCCATCTGGATCAGCGCCTTCCGCTCGCCGGCCTTCCGCGATGCCTTCGACCTCGGCGCCATCGAGGCGCCGGCGGCAACCGAAACCGCGCTCGCCGCCACGGTGCCGGGACCGGTGCACGACATCATCACCAGCCGCTGCTCCATGTGCCACGCCGAGACACCGGTCTATCAGGGCATCAACATGCCGCCCAAGGGCGTGCTCCTGGATTCGCCCACCAACATCGCCCGCAACGAGCATGAAGTCTTCGTGCAATCGGTGATGACGCACGCCATGCCGCCGAACAACGTGACCGAAATGACCCTGGACGAACGCCGCGTGCTGCGCGACTGGGTGCTCAAGAGCGAGAAGGCCGCGGCACAGGGTACACCAGTCGACGCCGGCAAGTCCGCCGAAGCCAAAGCTGCCGAAACCAAGCCTGTTGAAACGGGTTCCGGCGTCCAACTCGCCGTCCGCTGAGCCAGCCTCGGGGCCAGTTCCTTCCCCTTTTCCCTCGACACGTGCAATGGCCCCGCTTGCGGGGCCTTTTTTGTCTTGGGCCAATGTCCTTATCGCCGAGCCACCGAGCATCCGGTCGGCGTGCCCATCCGCTTCGGCGACGGGTTGATCGAAGCAGAGCGGGCAAAGGCGGGAACCGCCTTTCTCGCCAGAGGCTGCCGCATGCCCACGTCCCGTGGTTCGCGAAAGGCGCGCGAGGTTTCGTCCCTGGCTTCGGCTGCCGCACCCACACATCGCAGCATGGGCGGATAGGGCGCAGGACTCCCTCCCCGACGTCAGGGAGGGTGGCCGGGCACAGCGAGGTCGTGTGGAGTTGAGGTCGAGTCGCGCGATCTTGCCATCCTCCGACCTGTTGGCGCCACTCTCCTCCTTCCGTCGCCGCTGCGCGGTGACAGCTTCCACGACGTTGGGGAAGGATTCCTGCGCTCCATATTGAAATTGCCAGACGGGTGGATCAGACAGCCGAAGCCGGCAAGGGATATTCGCGCCATTTCCGGCATACGGCGCGGAAAAGAAACACCGCACTATCGGGAAGCGCGCCGACGCCGGCACTTCGCAGGAAAAGGCAGGTGCGCTACGTCCTGTATCGGCGAGAGAGAATCCCGCCCCGCGGCCGCTATACCGTGGCGCGGCCCCTGCCGAAAACGGCGAAACGGGACGGAGAGCACCACGAATCCAAAGAGCCTCCCGCTGGCGGGGGAGGCTCCTTCGGCATGCTCCGGCGTGAGGTAAAGCCGCGTCAGCGCACCTTTGTCGGCGGAACAGGCCGCCAGCTCGTCGAGCCGGACCATGGCATGGTCTCCACCGGAGATGGCTGGTGCCGCGAGGGCTGGTCTCATTACAGCTTCATTCCCTCGGACAACACGAGAACGGCCCTGAAATCATTGACATTGGTCAAGGTCGGGCCGGTGACGATCTGGTCGCCAAGGACCTGAAACAGGGTATGGGCATCGTTGTTGTCGAGGCTGGCGATCGGATCGAGTCCGGCGGCGCGTGCGCGTGCAAGACTTGTCGGGTCGATGATCGCACCGGCCACCTCCTCGGCGCCGTCGACACCGTCGGTATCGCCGGCCAGGGCATGGAGGCCGCGCTGTCCGCCGAGCTTGACGGCGAGCGAGAGCAGATATTCGACATTGCGCCCGCCCCGCCCCTTGCCGCGCACGGTGACCGTGGTCTCGCCGCCCGAAATCAGCACGCAGGGTGCGGCGGCGGGCTGGCCGTGCTGGACGACCTGGCGGGCGATGCCGGCCATGACGATGCCGACATCACGGGCTTCGCCCTCCAGGGAATCGCCCAGGATGATCGGCGTGATACCGGCCTTGCGGGCAACCGCCGCCGCGGCAAGCAGCGACTGCTGGGGCGAAGCGATCAGATGGGTCTCGCAGCGCGCCAGGCGCGGATCCCCGGGCTTGGGCGTCTCTTCCAGCGCTGCCTCGAGATGCGCGATCACCGGGGCTGGCCCGTCTATGCCATAGCGCGCCAGGATGGCGCGGGCATCGGCAAAGCTGGTGGGATCGGCCACGGTGGGGCCGGAGGCGATGGCAGCGAGATCGTCGCCGGGCACGTCGGAAATCACCAGGCTGACGACGCGGGCCGGAAAGGCGGAGGCGGCCAGCCGCCCGCCCTTGATGGCGGACAGATGCTTGCGCACGCAGTTCATCTCGTCGATCGGTGCGCCCGATTTGAGCAGCGCCTTGTTGATCGCCTGCTTGTCGGAAAGCAGCAGCCCATCGGCCGGGAGGCTGAGCAGGGCCGAGCCGCCGCCCGAGATCAGGGCGATGACGAGATCGTCTTCCCCGGCCCCTTCCACCAGGGCCAGCATGCGCGCGGCGGCCTTGACGCCGTTGAGATCCGGCACGGGATGAGCGGCTTCGATCACCGCGATGCGCTGGCAAGGCACGGCATGGCCGTAGCGCGTCACCACCACGCCCTGAAGCGGCCCGTCCCAGGTGTCTTCCAGGGCCTTGGCCATGGCGGCAGCGGCCTTGCCGGCGCCGACGACGATGGTCCGTCCCTTCGGCGGCCGTGGCAGGAAGGCCGGCATGCAGGCAGAAGGCGTCGCCGCCGCCACTGCCGCCTCGAACATCGATGTCAACAATGCCCGCTCCGACATGGCGAACCTTTCAGAGGAAGAAACGCTTATGCGAATTATTATGTGTCGCGCCGCCCCTCGCCCTGTCCCCAGTCCGCTCCGAGCGGGGACAGGGTGCGGGACAACGCGACGGCCGGTCGAGAGCCGGCGCGTGCTGGCGTCAACCCTTGACCGGTGCGCCGATCTCGTAATTGGCCATGATCTCCAGCGCCCGGACCAGGCCGGAATGGTCCCAGGCCGCGCCGCCATGCGAGACGCAGGCATTGAACAATTCCTGCGCCGTGGCGGTGTTGGGCAGGGAAAGGCCGAGCTGGCGGGCCGTGGTGAGGGCGAGATTGAGGTCCTTCTGGTGCAGGGCGATGCGGAAGCCCGGATCGAAGGTGCGCTTGACCATGCGGTCGCCATGCACTTCCAGGATGCGGGAGGCGGCAAAGCCGCCCATCAGGGCCTCGCGCACCTTGGCCGGGTCAGCACCGGCGCGCGAAGCGAACAGCAGGGCCTCGCCGACGGCCTCGATGTTGAGGGCGACGATGATCTGGTTGGCGACCTTGGTGGTCTGGCCGTCGCCATTGCCGCCGACGAGCGTGATGTTCTTGCCCATTGTTTCGAACAGAGTCTTGGCGCGCTCGAAGGCCGCCTCGGGGCCGCCGACCATGATGGTGAGGGAGGCCGCCTTGGCGCCGACCTCGCCGCCCGAGACCGGCGCGTCGAGATAGTCGCAGCCGAGCTCGTTGATGCGCTTGGCGAATTTCTTGGTCTCGACAGGCGAGATCGAGCTCATGTCGATGACGAGCTTGCCGGCGGAAAGGCCTTCGGCAACGCCGTTCTTACCGAACAGCACGGTCTCCACATCCGGGGTATCGGGCACCATGGTGATGATGATGTCGGCCTTGCGGGCAACGTCGGCGGCGCTCGGCTCGGCCTTGCCGCCAGCCTTGACGAGTACCTCGGGCACATTGCCGAGCGTGGTGAGGTAGACGGTGTGACCGGCCGCGATCAGGTGTCCCGCCATCGGGGAACCCATGATGCCCAGTCCGACAA
>NZ_JASGFM010000025.1:0-102453 GCF_047605565.1 Labrys sp. (in: a-proteobacteria) | reverse complement strand
TGCTCAGGCCGCATGCCTGGCTGATGCTCGGCCATTGCGCGGGCCTGCGCAATTCGCAGATGCTGGGCGACTATGTGCTCGCCCATGCCTATCTGCGCCAGGACCAGGTGCTGGATGCCGATCTGCCGCGCGAGGTGCCTGTGCCGGCTCTCGCCGAGATCCAGATCGCGATCGAACGCGCTGTCGGAAGGGTCACCGGATTGACCGGCTATGACCTCAAGCGGGTGATGCGGACGGGAACGGTCGCCACCGTGGACGACCGCAACTGGGAACTGCGCCCCTCGACGGTGCAGAACCTGCCCTTCATCCAGAGCCGTGCTATCGCCCTCGATATGGAATCGAGCACCATTGCGGCCAATGGCTTCCGCTTCCGCGTGCCCTATGGCACGCTTCTGTGCGTTTCCGACAAGCCGCTGCACGGCCAGCTGAAATTGCCGGGCATGGCGGATTCCTTCTATCGCGAACGGGTCTCCCAACATCTCGCCGTCGGCCTGGAGACCATGGCGCTGCTGCGCGAGACGGACAAGCGTCAGCTGCACTCCCGCAAGCTGCGCAGCTTCAATGAGGTCGCCTTCCAATGACGGCTTGCGTCTGCGCCCTTCCGACGGGAGGGCGCAGACGAGTGTCCTGCCGGGGTTATTTCTTCTTCATGCCATAGGTATGCTCGGCCGCCGGGAAGCTGCGGTCGCGCACCGCCTCGGCATAGCCCTGCACGGCTTCGCGGATCTGGTCGCCGAGCGAACCGAAGCGCTTGACGAATTTCGGTACCCGGTCGGACAGCCCCAGCATGTCCTCCAGCACCAGCACCTGTCCGTCACAGGTCGGCGAGGCGCCGATGCCGATGGTCGGGATCGGGATATTGGCGGAAATCTTGGCGGCGAGCGGCTCGGCGATCGCTTCGAGCACCACGGCAAAGGCACCGGCTTCGGCAACCAGCTGGGCATCACGCTCGATCGGGGCCCAATCGACTTCTTCACGTCCCTGGGCCCGGAAGGAGCCGAGCGCCATGATCGATTGTGGTGTGAGCCCGACATGGGCCATCACCGGCACACCGCGTTCGGTGAGGAAGCGGATGGTCTCGGCCATGCGTTCGCCGCCTTCGAGCTTGACCGCCCCGCAGCGGGTTTCCTTCAGAATCCGTGCCGCGTTGCGGAAGGCCTGCTGCGGCGATTCCTCATAGGAACCGAACGGCATATCGACGACGACGAGGGCATGCGAGGAGCCGCGCATCACTGCCCTGCCCTGCAGGATCATCATCTCCAGCGTCACCGGCAGCGTGGTTTCCATGCCGTGCATGACCATACCCAGGCTGTCGCCGACCAGGATGCAGTCGACGAAGGGATCGATGATGCGTGTGGTGTGGGTGTGGTAGGAGGTGAGAACCACGATCGGCTCTCCTCCCTTGCGCAGGCGGATCTGCGGCGCGGTGACTCGCTGGGACTGATTTTGAACGGACACGAATTCCTCCTGGGCGTCAGGCGCCGATGCTGGTGTTACAGCCCGGCTGCGATGCCCCAATCACGGGTCGGAAGGATGTGACGAATCCTTCCTAGAGCGTTTTGCGATTTGGCGGCATCGCCTGGAATCGCAAAGACGCATCGAACCAAAGAGTTAGAGCAAAACGCGCTCACGCATGAACGCGTTCGGCTCCAGGAAACACGCAAGAACGCAGGCGGTCACGTGAAAAAGCCTTGGCCCGACGCCGCCTAGCCGGAAGGCGACACAGCAATCCCCGAAAAGCGTCGCGGCGTAAAGCATCAAGCCCGAATATTCCCTGCCCCTACCGTATCTTGTTGTCGCACTGCAACATCGTAGCATCCCCAAACGGGCTTTGCTCGGCTCTAGTGGAGCGCCTTAACCATATTCGTGAACTTTTCAGGGCAGTGCGTCGACCCAGGCTGCATCTTCGTTAACAAATGGTTAAAGAATTTGTTTGCGCAGGCACTCCTCCGGACGCTATCTTTTCCGCTCTCGCGGCTGGATGGCCTTTTTTCACGTCACAGTGGGTGCCCGTGTAGCGTTTGGGTGGGAACGATATGGCTGAACCCCTGAAGAAAGACGAGGCTCTCGCGGCGGCTGTTCGCGAAGCATTTCAGCGCCATATGGAAAATGCGCGCTTGGCTGCGGAGGCTTTGAAGGAAAAGCAGGCCGCGGCCACGGCGCAGCGTGCTGTTTCCCCGTCCGCTCGTGATCCGCGCCTGATCGTGCCCAAGCCGGCCAATGAGGCCGGCGCTGCCGAGACAAGGGCGGTCGTCGAGACGGCCGAAGCCAAGGAAGCCAAGCCGGCGCAAGCCGAGTCGACCCAAGCAAAGTTGAACGAATCGGGGCCGGTTGAGGTCAAGCCCTCTTCCCCCTCCCTCGATCATCTGGTGGCGCTGGCGTCGCCGCCGAAGGAACTTGGGACCCGCCCCACCGAGGCGCCAGTCCCGGAAGCCGAAGCGAAGCCCGTACCGACACCCGAGCCTCCGTCTCCACCTGCTGCCGTGCGGGCAGATTCCGCGCCGGCAGTCGAGGACAGTGCGGACGACAACGGCTTCGATTTCGGCGAAGCACTCTTCATCGAGATCGCGCCAGAGACGGAGAAGAAGGCGCAGGTCGAACCGCCGAAGATGCCGCGTGCGGCGTCGCTGGATACGCCTGCTCCCGCTCCCGAGCAGCCAGGCCCCGAGGCCGAGCAAGCCTTCGAATTCCGTGGCCCGCCTTCGCGCGAACGGCCGCGCATGTCGACGGTAAGCGCGACGGCCGAACCGCCGCAGGATCTGGACCTGAGAAATGGCGGCAGTTCATTGGCAGCATATGCTGATGCAGGAGCGACGCCCGTTGCTCCTGCGGTCAAGGAAGAAAAACCGGTCGTGCCTCAGCCGGCACCGGCGCGGAAAACCACGCGCTTCGGTGTCAATCCGGCGGCCAATGCCAATGATACGCATGTTTCCAGGCGCAATTGGGCAAAGATCAAAATTCCACCGGCCCTGATCGCCTCCGTATTGCTCGCGGCCGGCATCGCCGCAGTCGGAGCCTATTTCTGGGCCAATCCGGAGAAGCTGCAATCTTTGGGCAGTATGGTCGCGCCGCCTGCCTCGGCTCCACCGGAGACGAAGGTTGCCGCCGCACCGCCCCCGGCTGCCGCGCCGGCCCCGAACGTCACGTCTCCCGCACCGGCTTCGGTGCCTGCTCCGCAGAGCGCGACGCGCAATGTCAGCACCATTGCCATTACCCTGGACGAGATCGACCAGGCCGTGCAGTCGTCGCGTGAATTGTTGGCCGGCGGTGACGTGGTCGGCGCGAGGGAGGCTCTCGAATCTTATCGAAGCGGCACCGATCCTCGCGCCTTGTTCGCTTTGGCCGAGACCTATGATCCTGCCATCGTCAAGGACGCCTCCCAGGCGAATGCGGCACAGGCAAAGGCTTTCTACGAAGCTGCTGCCAAGGCGGGCTCCCAGGATACGGCCGAGCGCCTGGCCCGCCTGGCCCTTGTGCATGCGAACTGACCTGACGCTGCCAACAGCATAATCCGCTTTGGCGCATATAGGACAAGCCTGCATAAAGTTTGGCTCACCCAACTCCGTTATTGCTTCGCTCGCAATGACGGGTCGGCCCTTACGCGCCCTGGTATGACTAGAGCGCCGGACCCGATTTCGAGATCGGACCCGACGCTGTCACAACGGCTGCGGCACTCATCATGCCTTTCGCTGGGTTCAGGCCCCCGTGAAGGTGTCCACCAGCAGCTTGATATCCAGAACCAGGATGACGCCGGCGATCATCCAGGACAGGATCGTCAGCCAGGCCGGCGTGACGAAGGCTCCCATCTTGCGCTTGTCCGAGACGAAGCGGACCAGCGGGATGATCGCGAAGGGCAGTTGCATCGACAGGATCACCTGGCTGAGCACCAGCAGCTTGTTGGTGCCCTGATCGCCGTAGAGGGCGGTGACGGCGACCACCGGCACGATGGCGATACCGCGCGTGATCAGGCGGCGGGCCCAGTCCGGGATGCGCAGGTGGAGGAAGCCCTCCATCACGATCTGGCCGGCGAGCGTGGCCGTTACCGTCGAGTTGACGCCCGAGGCCAGCAGGGCAACCGCCAGCAGCGTGGAGGCGATGCCCACACCGAGCATCGGCGACAGCAATTGATAGGCCTGCTCGATCTCCTCGACATCGGTTCGGCCATTCTGATGGAACACGGTTGCTGCCGTGATCAGGATGGCCGCGTTCACGAACAGGGCCAGCATCAGCGCTATGGTGCTGTCGGTCACGGCCCAGCGGATGGCCGAGCGCTTGCCCTCCTCCGTGCGCTCATAGGCGCGGGTCTGCACGATCGAGGAATGCAGATAGAGGTTATGCGGCATCACGGTGGCGCCGATGATGCCGATGGCGATGTAGAGAGCCTCGGGATTGGTGACGATCTTGGCCTGCGGCAGGAACCCGCCGACGATATCGTGGATTGCGGGCGCAGCCAGAACGATCTGGATGATGAAGCAGCCGAAGATCACGATCAAAAGCGCGATCACGAAGGCTTCCAGCGTCCTGAAGCCGCGCTGCATCAGCATCAGCACCAGGAAGACGTCGACCGCCGTGATGATGGCGCCGTAGACCAGGGGAATGCCGAACAGGAGATTGAGGGCGATGGCCGTGCCGATGACCTCGGCGAGGTCGCAGGCGATGATCGCCAATTCGCAGGCGAACCAGAGCATGAGGTTCACCGGGCGGGAATAATGGTCGCGGCAGGCCTGGGCGAGGTCGCGCCCCGTTACGATGCCGAGCCGCGCCGCCAAGGCCTGCAGCACGATGGCCATCAGGTTCGACAGCAGGATCACGCTCAACAGCGTGTAGCCGAATTTCGAGCCTCCGGCGATGTCGGTCGCCCAATTGCCGGGATCCATATAGCCGACGGACACCATGTAACCCGGGCCGAGAAAGGCCAGGAATCGGCGCACCCACAAACCCGTCTTCGGCACGGGAATGCTGGCATTCATCGTCCCCAGACTTGGCCGCCGTTCCTCTTCGGGAGCCGCACGCCAGCCCCCCTGCTCGGCCGAGGCCGCTCCCGCACCATCCGCACTCATACCCTTCTCCACCACGACGATCCGCATCATTCCATGTCGATGAATATAGCATATGCTATACTCTAAAGATTGGTCAATGGATAAACGCCAAGGCTGTATTTCATCGCCGCCATTGATAAGGCTACGCGGATCGGGCATACCCGCAATTGCAATGCCGCAAACCCGGCTGCCAGCGATTGCTCGCCGCCTTGGGATGCACACCGGAATCAGCTTAGGAGAGCCGGCATGAAACG
Organism: Labrys sp. (in: a-proteobacteria); assembly: GCF_047605565.1. Classification (NCBI taxonomy): domain Bacteria; kingdom Pseudomonadati; phylum Pseudomonadota; class Alphaproteobacteria; order Hyphomicrobiales; family Xanthobacteraceae; genus Labrys; species Labrys sp. (in: a-proteobacteria). Next base: position 97,160 of record NZ_JASGFM010000025.1, on the reverse strand, counting down.
TTCCGCTGCGCTTTCACCCCCCGAACCGGGCCTGGTCGACGCCGTCGTCCACGTCGAGAGTTTCCGCCAGGCGCGCGAAGCCCGCCGCCTCGAACTGATCGAGGACTATGTCGAGTTGATCGCCGACCTGATCAGCGACGGCGGCGAAGCCAGGCAGGTCGATATCGCTGCCCGTCTCGGCGTGGCCCAGCCGACCGTTGCCAAAATGCTGAAACGATTGGCGGACGAGGGGTTCGTGGCCCAGCGCCCCTATCGCGGCGTCTTCCTCACCGAAGCGGGCCAGGCGCTCGCCGAGGCCAGCCGTGAGCGCCATCATATCGTCGAGGCTTTTCTGCTGGCCCTAGGAATCGACGCCGATACCGCCCGGCGGGATGCCGAGGGTATCGAACACCACGTCAGCAAGGCCACCCTCGACGCCTTTTCGCGTTTCGTCAAAGCCAAGGGCTAGGGACGGTCGTCAGCCGACACCCATATTTTACCCGAGTGGAATTTCCGTTCCTCGGCGATTTCAGCCGGCACGAGTGGTATCGGCTAGCGCGTGTGGATCGGTGCCGAATGCCGCTCGCCATAGGGCACACCCAAGCGGGAACTGCCAGCCCGCGCGCGCTTGAGCCCTGTCCTGCATGAAGGAGACTCAGCGCAATCGAAACGAACTGGCCGGCCGCGTTGATCGATTCTTTCGTTTTGGCTGTGTCTCCGGCACGATTTTTGCTCGTTTCCGATGCCGAGGTGGTTTATGGGACCGCCTGAAAAGAACCTGTCGACCGAGAACCCAGATGGATGCACCTTTGCCGGATCCTGGACCTGACGACCGTATCGTCGAGCTCGAACGTTTCTGCCGCGACAAGCTCGATAGCGCCCGCGCCAAGCTGGTTGACGAGCCGCGCTACAATCCAGTGGCCCAACTGGCCTTCGAATTGTCGCGCGAGCTTGAAGCCGGGCGCCTGACGCGGGAGGATTTCGAGGCCCTTGCCCTGCGGCTCAGCCAGGAGACCTTCGCGGCGCGCGCGGAGGCCCTGCGGGACTATGTCGGCCCGCTCGACATGGCAAGCAACCGCAAGAGCCTGCGCCGTGTGGCCGAACATTTGCTCGCAACCGGTCGCCGCGGCGTTTCGAGCGCTTCCCCGCTGGCGCGCACCCAGCTTGGCATCGTCTTCACCGGACATCCGACCTTCCTGCTTTCCAGCGCCAATCGGGCATGCCTGGCACGGATGGCCTGCGGTAGCGAGGCCACGCTGCCGGATGCGTTGATGGCACCGGACAATCCCATTACCCTGCAGGTCGAGCATGCGGCCGCCATGGTCGCCCTCGATGCCGCCAAGACGGCAATCGGTGAATTCGCTCGTATCGTCGCCGAAGTCCTGCGTGAACGGCGATCGGCGGAATGGCGGGCCGTTACAGTCGGCTATGCCGGCTTGGGTACGTGGATCGGCTATGATCTCGATGGCCGCACCGATATTCGTTGGATCGATTCCTTCCGTTTCCGCCTCGCTGAAAAGCAGCACCAGATCGATCGCTATCTCGGCGAGGTTCTGCGCATCGCCGCCCAGGTCGGGCCAGACTCCCAGACCGCCCAGCGTCTCGAAGAGCTGAGCGCTCGCATCGAGCGCACGCGTGCCTGGAATGGCGGCATTCTGGCGGCCTTCAGCCAGTCGCCGCTCGATCGTCCCGCGCTTCGGCAGGCGGCCGATCTTCTCACGGCCCGCCATCCGGATGCGGCCACCAGCGTGCGGCCCTATATTGCCCTGATCGACATCGCGATCGCTGATGCGCCGCCCGAGATCGCGCTCGACCTCGTTGCCCTGCGCAGCGAAATGCTGACCCTCGGCTTCGGGGTCGGCGAAGTGCATATGCGCATCAATGCCACGCAATTGCACAATGCAATGCGCCAGCATCTCGATATCGATTCGGAGGAAAACATCACCTCCCGCTCGATGCTGGAACGGCTGGCGACATTCATTCGCGAGGCCCAGCCGGTCTCCGTCAATTTCGGTTCGCTCGACATCGAGCAGAAGACGGCGCTACGCCAATTCGTGCTGGCGGCGCAGATCCTCAAACATGTCGACCGGGATTCGAGCATCCGTCTGCTCATTGCCGAATGCGAGGCGCCGGCGACCGTGATGGCCGCGGTCTATTTTGCCCGCCTGTTCGGTGTCGAGGACAAGCTCGATGTTTCGCCCCTGTTCGAGACGCCGACGGCGCTGGAAGGCGCCTCGCGGTTCTTCGATGTGCTGTTCGGTATCGAGGAATACCGCCAGGCGGTGCGCCGGCGTGGCCGGCTGGCGATCCAGACCGGGTTTTCCGATTCGGGCCGATTCATGGGCCAGATTACCGCGGCGCTGGCAATCGAGCGTCTGCACGGCCAATTGGCCAGGGCCTGCGAGCGGCATCGGCTGACGGATGTCGAAGTCCTGATCTTCGACACCCATGGTGAATCGGCGGGGCGCGGCGCTCACCAGGGCAATTTCGAGGACCGAGCCTTCTATGTGATGAGCCCCTGGGCTCGCCGTGAATTCGAAAGCCGGGGCATTGCCCTCAAGCATGAGGTCAGCTTTCAGGGGGGCGATGGCTTCATCTATTTCGAGACGCCCGAACTCGCCCTCGCCTCGCTGACACGCATGCTGGAAGCCGAAGTGGCTTGGCGGGAAATGCCGGCCAGCGACGATCCCTTCTATTCCAACACCACCTTCTCCTTCGACTTCTTCCGCAGGCTTGCCTCTTTTCATAGCAAACTGCTCGATGATCATGCTTATCACCGGGCGCTCGGTTCTTTTGCCCAGGGCCTCCTGAACGAAACCGGCTCGCGCAAGTCGCGCCGGCAGTTCGACGTGTCCGGCGGCGAGGTGCATCAGGTCCGGCGTATCCGCGCCATTCCGCACAATGCCATTCTGCAGCAGCTCGGCCATCCCGCCACGGTGATCGCCGGTTTCGGTACGGCGCTGCGGGGCGACGAGGATCGCTTCATCGACACCTTCGCCAAATCGGACCGGCTGCGTCGCCTGACCTCGCACGTCGTGCACATGAAACGGCGCTCCAGCATCAAGGCGCTGGCCGCCTTCTCGACTCTGTTCGATCGTTCCTTCTGGTCGACGCGTCCCTATGCCGGCGCTGAACCGCATCTGGCGGAGCCCTGCTTGTTCATCACCCAATTGCTGGAGGATGACGACCGGGCCGTCTCGATCAACGAATTGGCGGTAAGGCTCAGGCTCGATGCCATCTCGCTGCATCGCCTGCTCGACCTTGCCGGGCAGGATCTGGGCAAGTCGATCTCCGAAAACCGCGAAAGGCTCGACATGCTGCAGGCGGTTCGACTTGCCTTGCTGCAGCACATATTGCTGATGGCCGCCCGGGTGCCGAAATTCTCCACGCGCAACGATGTCTCGCGCGAGGACATCATGGAGTTGATCTTCAGCCTGCGCATTCCCGAAGCCGTCGCGCTGCTGCGCGATGCCTATCCGGTGAATGGACTGACCATGGAAGGCTACAGTCTCGCCGAGCCTTTCACCTATCCGGGCGATGCACCGTCAAACTATGCGGCATTGACGCGCAATCTCATCGATCCGATCGAAAGAACCTATCGGACGATTCTCGCCATCGGCGCCGCCATTGCCCTCGAGTTCGGCGCGCACGGCTAGGCCGAAACGGATCGCGGCGCCGTTGCATGGCAATGTGCCCAGACGAGCCAAGGGGCCGGCCGGCGATGGCCGGCCCCTTCTCCGTCGGCCGGGCAATCAGGCCGGCAACTTCTCGCTCTCGTAACCGGCCTCGGCGATTGCAGCGCGCAATTTCGCCTCGTCGGCGGCACTTGCCACCTTGACGGTTTGCGTGCCGAGGTCGATTTCGACCTTTGCGCCGGGGTCGATCGCCTGCAACGCCCCCGTGATCGTCTTGACGCAGTGGCCGCAGCTCATTTCCGGTACTTTCAACGTGATCATGCGAGGTCTCCAATCGATGAAGACCTTGTAGGGCTTCCCATCATTGTAAGGTCAAGCGCCTTTTTGGACGCTATTGTTGGTCCAGGCGATCAGGCGTTCAATGCGGCCGAGGAGAACCAAAGATCGGGATAGATGGCGATCGCGCTCTCATCCGGCGCCTTCTGCGCAAGGGGCCAAAGCGAGCGGACGGCCGAGGCTTCACGCGAGGAGCGCGGCTGGCGAATCGTGCGGATCTCCCGCGACGCGCCCGTGCACGGAATGAACCAGGATGGCATCAGTGCCTTGACGGCGAAACCAGCGGCCGTGGCCTCCACCCGCAGGGCGAGGCCGATTTCCTCACGCGGCCGCCAGGGAAAGATCAGGCGCCCCCCAGGCTGCAGCGCGGCAAGCCAGGCCAGCGGCGGGGCAACCACGCCTGCATTGACATAGATGAGATCCGAGGGCGGCAAGGCGGTGCGCGTTGCATCGGCTCGAATCACGTTGACGCCATCGAACGGCTTGAGGTTGTGCCGGGCCTGCTCGGCGAGATCCTCTTCGATCTCGAATGCCGTTACGTGCCCGCCGGGCAATGTCAGCACGGATAACATCGCAGTATAATATCCCAGGCCGGCCCCGATATGGCTGACCCTCTCCCCTGCCCTGGGAGCCACCGCCCCAAGCCATGCCGCATGCAGGGCGGGTTCGCCCGTGTTGATCTGCTTGTCCGCCTTTATGGCAATCAGACGGTTCCTGTAGAGGTGGATCGGGTCGGCATTCGGCGTTTCGACATAACCGCCATGATGAGTGGTCAGCCAGGGGCCGGGCGGCAAGAAGGCTTCGCGCGGCACGAGTTCGAATGCCCTCTCGATGCGCGGATCACCCGATCCGCTTTCCTTCAGCATCGACCTGGCAAAATCGCGACGTGCCTGCTCCAGCGCGGCCTTCTCGCTGGCCATGATGTCCCTGCCTGCTCTGATCCCGCTGCAAAATCTAGCATTCTTTCTGCAGATGGGCTTGCAGATAGTATGGACTGGGTCCCGGTATCGGGACGCCCCATCATTTCTTCGATAGTGTCAGGAAAATCAGTGGTGAGCTCGGTGGGATTCGAACCCACGACCCCATGATTAAAAGTCACGTGCTCTACCGACTGAGCTACGAGCTCTCACCAGGCAGGACCTTGCCCTGCAATTGCGGTGTCTCTAAGCGTCATGAGCGGATGGGTCAAGCTGCCATTGCGGCGTGCCATGCAAAAATGGCGCGTCATCCCCTCGTCATGCTCATGAAGTGATGAATACATGCGCTTGCGAGAGCTGAAAACGGTGCTAAGCACGTAACGGACGATAAGCTGCCGGGGGCGGCAAAAGGAGATCAGCCAATGCAATTGGGAATCATCGGCCTGGGCCGCATGGGCGGCAACATTGCTCGCCGCCTGATGAAGAACGGCCACACCACCGTCGTCTATGACCGCGCTCCTCCGGCGGTTCAGGCTCTGGTGGCCGAAGGCTCGGTTGGTGCAAGCGATCTTGCCGATCTCGTCTCGAAGCTGACGCCGCCGCGTGCCGTCTGGGTCATGCTGCCGGCGGGAGCCGTCACCCAGGGCACCATCGACCAGCTTTCGCGCCTCATGTCTCCGGGCGATGTGATCATCGATGGCGGCAACACCAATTGGAAGGACGATGTCCGCCGCGGCAAGGAACTGGCCGCCAAGGGGCTCGATTATATCGATGTCGGCACCTCCGGCGGTGTCTGGGGCCTGGAGCGCGGTTATTGCATGATGATCGGCGGCAAGACCGAAACGGTCACCCGCCTCGATCCGATCTTCGCCACGCTGGCGCCGGGCATCGGCAATGTTCCGCGCACGCCGGGGCGTGACAAGCACGATCCGCGCGCCGAGCAAGGCTATATCCATGCCGGCCCGTGCGGCGCCGGACATTTCGTCAAGATGATCCACAACGGCATCGAATACGGCCTGATGCAGGCCTATGCGGAAGGTTTCGACATCCTGCGCTCGGCTGCCAATGAAGGCCGGGCCGAAGGCGAGAAATTCGATTTCAACATGGCCGATATCGCCGAAGTCTGGCGTCGCGGCAGTGTCGTCACGTCCTGGCTGCTGGACCTGACGGCGAGCGCTCTCGCCGCCGACGAGGAACTGAGCGAATATTCCGGCTTCGTGGAGGATTCCGGGGAAGGACGCTGGACGATCGAGGCGGCCATCGACCAGGCCGTACCGGCCGAAGTCCTCACCGCCGCTCTCTACACCCGCTTCCGCTCCCGCCAGGAGCACACCTATGCGGAGAAGATCCTCTCCGCCATGCGTAAGGGGTTTGGCGGCCACGTCGAACCGAAGAATTCCACGCCCAAGGCTTGAGTTATGAATGCCCACCACATCAACAAGGGCGGCGCCGCCGGCCCTTGCTGCTTCGTCGTCTTCGGCGCCAATGGCGACCTGACCAAGCGCCTGCTCGTCCCCGCCCTCTATAATCTTGCGGCCACCGGCCTGCTGCCGGAAAACTTCGCCATCGTCGGCGTGGTGCGCCGCCCCATGGCGGACGATGTCTTCCGCCAGTCCCTGGTGGACGGCCTCAAGCAGTTTGCTACCCGTCCGGTCGACCAGGCCGTCGCCGACAAATTGTTCGCCTGTGTCACCAGCGTGGTTGCCGAAGTCGAGAACCCCGATAGTTTCCGGGATCTCGCCCGGCATCTGGAAAAGGTCGAGAGCGCACGCAACACCGGCGGCAACCGCCTCTTCTACCTGGCGACGCCGCCCTCGGGCTTCGCTCCGATCACCCGGCTCCTCCAGGAGGTCGGCCTCAGCCAGGAAGTGGAAGGCGGCCCCTGGCGACGCGTCATCGTCGAAAAGCCGTTCGGCACCGACCTTGCCTCGGCCCAGGCCCTCAACCGGCAGCTCTTGAGCGTGCTGAGCGAAGACCAGATCTATCGGATGGATCACTATCTGGGCAAGGAGACGGTCCAGAACATCATGATCCTGCGCTTTGCCAACGGCCTGTTCGAGCCGATCTGGAACCGCGATCATATCGACCACGTCCAGATCAGTGTGGCCGAGACCGTCACGGTCGAGCGTCGCGGCGCCTTCTACGATGCCACCGGCGCCCTGCGCGACATGGTGCCCAACCATCTGTGCCAGCTGCTGTCGCTGGTCGCCATGGAGCCGCCGGCCCGCTACTCGGCCAATTCGGTGCGTTCGGAGAAGGCGGAGGCCCTAGCGGCAATCACCCAATATACGCCCGAACAGGCGATCCTGAACTCGGTGCGGGCCCAATATGGTCCCGGCATCATCAAGGACACGCCGATCACGGCCTATCGTGCCTCGCAGGACGTCAATCCCAAGAGCGTCACGCCAACCTTTACCGCGATCAAATTCGCCATCGACAATTGGCGCTGGGCAGGCGTGCCCTTCTATCTGCGCACCGGCAAGGCCCTCGCCAAGCGCAAGACGGAAGTGGCGATCCGCTTCAAGGACGCGCCGATCGCCATGTTCCGCGACACCGCCCTGTCCGGCATGGGTCCCAACACGCTGGTGCTCGACATCCAGCCGGAAGAAGGCATCACGCTGCATTTCAACGCCAAGGTGCCGGGTCCCAAGATCGACCTGGCCGGTGTCGGCATGGACTTCAAGTACAAGGATTATTTCGAAGCGGCCGCGAGCACGGGTTACGAAACGCTGATCTATGACTGCATGATCGGCGATGCCATGCTGTTCCAGCGCGCCGACGGGGTCGAGGCCGGCTGGGCCGCGGTGCAGCCCTTCCTCGATGCCTGGGCCAATGCCGGCGATCGGGGGCTTGCCACCTATGCTGCCGGTTCCGAAGGCCCGGCGGCAGCCGAGGTCATGCTTGCCCGCGACGGGCGCAGCTGGCGGCCAATCGCATGAGCAGCGAACGCATCATCGATGTCTCCGAGAACGCCGACGCCTTGGCCGACCGTGCGGCCGACTGGTTCGTCGCCGAACTCAAGGGACGGCCGGGGCCCATTGCCGTGGCTCTGTCCGGTGGTTCGACGCCCAAGCGCCTCTATGAGCGCCTGGCTCGCGATCCCTGGCGTTCCGCCCTGCCCTTCGAGCGCATTCATTGGTTCTGGGGCGACGAACGCATCGTTCCTGGCGACGATGCCAGGCGCAACACGCTGATGGCCAAGGCTGCTCTGCTCGACCATGTCCCGGTGCCCGTGCAGAACATTCACGAGATTGCGGCCGCGCCGACCTCGCCCGAGGCTGCGGCGCAAGCCTATGAGCAGGCGCTCAAGGCTTACTATGGCGCCCAGACGCTCGATCCGGATCGGCCACTCTTCGATATCATGCTGCTCGGTGTCGGGTCGGACGGGCATACGGCCTCCCTCTTTCCAGGCAAGCCGGCTCTGGCGGTGCGAGATCGCTGGGTCGTTCATTCCGATCCCGGCCTGGACCCCTTCGTGCCGCGGGTAACCCTGACCTTCCCGGCCATCGCCTCGAGCCGGGCCGTCGCCTTTCTCGCGGCCGGGGCCGACAAGCGCGAGACGCTCTCAAAGGTCTTTGCCGGTGCCGATCTGCCATCGGCCCATGTGGAGGCTGCCGGTCCGATCCACTGGTTCCTGGATAAGGCGGCTGTACCGGGATAACCGCCTGGCGATTTGGCTAGCGCGGTAGACGGCTTGGCTTTTGGGGGCGTGATGGCAGGAAGAATAGGCGGGGCCGCGCTGGCAGCGACGCTGGTGACGGTGCTCGCCGGGCAGGCCTCGGCGGAGATGTTTCCGATTTATCGGTCGGACGATTATTGCCTGGACACGGTCGGCCGGCCGCCGAAGGTGATGCTGGACAGCCCGGAAATGGTCGCCTGTTTCAACCGGGAATCGACGGCCTATGTCGAATTGAACGACATCTGGGCCAAGGTACCGGAGGACATCCAGGGCGCCTGCTATGCGGAAGGCCGGACCAAGGTCGAAACGGGAGCTGGCTCCTACGCCAGGCACCTGGCTTGTACACAGCGTGAGATCGCCGATCGGTCCCGCCCCGGCACCGGTGTGCCGGTGACCGATTGCGACCGCCTGGCTTCGCGCAACGGAAGCGACCCGCTTTCCCTCGCCCCGGGGTTCGCCATGGCGGATATCGATCATGCCAAGGCGATCCCGGCTTGTGAGCAGGCTCTGGCCGAACAGCCGAAGGAAGGGCGGTTTGCCTATATGCTCGGGCGGTCCCTGGACGCGGCCGGGCAGTATGAGAAGGCGCGCCAATCCTACCTTCAGGCCGTCGACCTCGGCGAGAAACGGGCTTTCCTCAACCTGGGCATCCTTTCCGAGGAAGGCCGTGGCGTGGAAGCGGATTTCGCAGCGGCTGTGGCGTGGTACAAGAAGGGGGCGGATGCGGGCGAAAGCGGTTGCCAGAACAATCTTGCCGGCCTCTATCTCAGAGGCGACGGCGTCGAACAGAGCGTCGAGCAGGCCCTGGCTCTTTATCGCCAAGCCTTCGAGCATGGCGACGGTGAAGCCGCCTATAATCTAGGGGTCATGTACGAACAGGCGAATGGCGTCGCAGCCGATCCTGCCACTGCCGTAGACTACTATCGCAAGGCAGCTGCCGCCGGCAGCGCCAATGCTCAATATGAGCTCGCCCAACGTCATGCCAAGGGGGATGGAGTCGAGAAGAGCGCGGCTCTTGCCGTGGTCTGGTACACCAAGGCAGCGCAACAGGGCCTGGGCTCGGCGCAGATGGATCTCGGCTATGCCTATGACGAGGGGCTGGGCCTGTCCCCCGAGCCGGCCGAGGCGGCCAAATGGTATGCCAAGGCCGCGGACAAGGGATATAACGCAGCCCGGCACAATCTGGCGTTGTTCTATGCCGAAGGCAAAGGCGTGCCGAAGGATCCAGCCAAGGCAGTTTCACTGTATCGGCAAGCAGCCGAGGATGGTTACAGTCCTTCCCAGACCAATCTTGCCGTGCAACTTGCCGATGGTACCGGTGCACCAAAGGACGAAGTCGAAGCGTTGAAGTGGTTCAAGCTGGCGGCGGAGCAGGACGAGCCGGTCGCCCAGTTCAATCTCGGTGTTTTCTATGAGGACGGACGCGGGATCCGTGCCAGCAAGAAGGACGCCATAGCCTGGTATCGCAAGGCAGCTGCCCAGGGACATGAGAAAGCCAGGTTGGCTCTCGACCGGCTCACCGGCAAGAAAACCCGCAAGAAGGCATAGGGATACACCATGACCTCCTCTCCCCACCTGGTATCTACAGCCTGGCTGGCCGCACATCTCGGCGACGAGAACTTGGCTGTGGTCGACGCCTCTTGGCACCTGCCGGCCGCCAATCGCAACGGTCAGGCCGAATTTCTGGCCGCTCATATTCCCGGTGCCGTGTTCTTCGATATCGACAAGGTGGTCGATGCGAGCAGCGGTCTGCCCCATATGCTGCCCAGTCCCGAGGTTTTCTCTGCAGCCGTCGGTGCGCTCGGCATCGCCGAGAGCAAGCATATCGTCATTTATGATGGTGCCGGTCTGTTCTCGGCGCCGCGAGTGTGGTGGACCTTCCGGATCTTCGGCGCCTCCAGGGTTTCCATCCTCGACGGCGGCTTTCCGCTTTGGCAGGCCGAGAACCGTCCGGTCGAGAGCGGTGAGCCGCATCCGGTGCCGGTTCGCTTCACTGCGCGTTTCGACGGCAGCCAGGTCAAGAGCGTCGGCGAGGTCCAGGCCGCCTTGGCGGAAGGCAGCGCGGAAATCGTCGATGCCCGGCCGGCAGAGCGCTTCCGCGGCGAGGCAGCTGAACCGCGGCCGGGCGTGCGCCCGGGTCACATGCCGGGCGCCCGCAACCTTCCCTATGCCGCTCTTGTCGAAAACGGCCGCCTGGCCTCTCCAGAGACAATCAAGGAGGCGATGGCGGCGGCTGGCATCGATACCCAAAAACCGCTGGTGACGAGTTGCGGCTCAGGCGTGTCGGCTGCCATTCTGGCTCTGGCCTTCGATACGGTCGGCAAGCCTGTCGAAGGTATCTATGACGGATCCTGGGCCGAATGGGGTGCCCGGCCGGATCTGCCTTTGGCAACGGGCGGTTAAACGCGAGCGGAAACAACCTCATCCGCGCAAAAATAAAGCTCGCACAAAGGGATGTGCGAGCTTTTTGATTCTTTGGTTGATTGGCGATCCGGCCTATTGTCCAGCCATCGAAGCGGTGACGGGCGGAGTCGGCACCAGAACCGCAGGCCCGTGAGCCGGTGTCGCAGCAAAGGCCTGAGCCGTTGGCTGTACGGCCATAGACGGTTCCATCGAAGCGTCGGGCGCCTTGGCCTTCGCCAGATTGACCTGGCCGACCGAGCCGGTCGGCACCTTGCCCAGGACACCATCCGAACTGCGCGGGCGCGAGGGCGGCAGCGGCGTGAACGCCATATTGGTCAGGCCGGCCACTTCGGTCGTGGCGACGGGCGGATCCATCGGATCGGCCTGGGCAATGACCGGCGGCACCATCACCGGCTTGATCTCGGGGGCTGCAAGCCTGGAGGGCTTGGCTTCGGTTGCCGAAGCGACCTGCGTCACGGCCTTGACAGGCAGGATCGGTGTCGCGGTCGGACGCGTCGGCGGAGCCGCATCGGCGACCATGGTGTTCGGGAGGCCGGCCGGCAAGGGAGCCGGCGTACCGTCGGTCCGCAAGGTCGCCAACAGCATCTTGTTGTCGGAGCCGGATTCTGGAGCGCGACCGACATACTCGACCTTTACCCGCCCGACACCGGAGCCCTTGAATTGCAGCAGGTCAGCGGCCCGGCTCGACAGGTCGATCAGGCGGCCATGTACATAGGGGCCGCGATCGTTCACGCGAACGACGATCGAGGTGCCGTTGGTCAGATTGGTGACGCGGGCATAGCTCGGCAGCGGCATGGTCTTGTGCGCGGCTGAAAGCCCCGTCATGTCGAAGCGTTCGCCAACAGCCGTCTTGCGACCGTTGAAGCCCGGGCCGTACCAGGACGCCAGGCCGACGGCGGTGTATTTGGAATCATGGCTTGCCGGCACATAGCGCTTGCCGCCGATGGCATAGGGCTTGTCCGTGCCGTTCTTGCTGCGGACGGGCGGCATGGCCACGCGCGTGCCTGACGGCGGAGGCACGACGGCGGTGCTGGTGGCGGCCGCGACCTGCGTGGTGGCAGGCTTGGGGGCATAGGCCTGGTTGGGTGCAGCACAACTGGCCAATGCGGCACAGCCCATGAGAGCGACGGTCGCCTTGACGACCGCTCCGGATACCCGGGAAGGAGATGAAGTGTCGGAAATACGCAACTCGACGCGATTTGGAACAGCCGAGAGGTTTTCCGCCATCTCAGAATCCTTCTTATGGAGCGAAGAGGCGTCGTGGTCTGCGTGCGGCCATGGCGTGTCGAACACGACATGGCGGGGCGCAGTACGAGCGCATCCTGCTGTTTCATTTCGAAGCACGAAGCCGTTCTGCACTTCGTGTCCGGTGGTGGATTTCCCCGATTTCCGCCATAAAGACGCCCTGACATTGCGTCTGAATTGCGGCAAGGTTTCCAAACCGTAAACAGCCGATAGCGCAAGATCCGACAAATTGAAAGCCCCCGAATGGGCCCATGCGGCACCAGGACACCGGCCCACTCGTCGTGGCGGCCATGGTGGGGTCAATATTTTCTGAACAAAATCAGTAGGAAAAGGGCGGTTAACCAGTGCAGTCGAGCATTGTTCGATTGCCGGCAAAAAAGTTCACTTCACACAACTTTACAGAGCAGAACGACCCCCGCAAACACGGTCCTGCCATAGTCACCGGGCCAGTTTGAGGCACACGGCATGACGGAAAGGAATCGAGGCATGGCGCTTGCCAGCAAACAGGTGCTCCCGCAACGCTCGCGCGATGCCGTCGACTTGGCTATGTGCTTGGCATGTTGGTGATTCCTGCCCTAGGGTCACTGGAACGCTCCTTTTCGAAGGCCCCATCGTGAAGTTTTCTCTTCGTCAGATGCGTACTTCAGCAACGGCAGTCGGTATGTTGCCCGGGCTTGCGGCGATCCTGGCCGGTTGCGCCGATGTTCGCCCGCTCAACCTCGCAATTGCCGTGCCGAGCGCCTATGACCAGGCTGCGAAAGCCAAGCCGACCGAGCCGCTGCGTACGGATTGGTGGCGCAGTTTCGGTTCTCCCGAACTGACGGCGCTGGTCGCGCAGGCGCAGATGGGCAATCTCGACATCGCAACCGCCATCGCCAATATCGAGCAGGCCCAGGCCGGCATTACCATTGCAAGGGCCCCCTTGTTTCCCCAGATCGATGGCGACGTCTCGGCCCAGCGGGCCCGCGCAGCCTCGTCGACAGGGCGAGTCGGACGCGGGCGCGCCACCTATGGCCTGTCGGCGAGCGCCAGCTACGAGATCGATTTCTGGGGCAAGAACAGCCAGGCCCTGGCCAGTGCCAGGTCGAGCGAGGCTGCAAGCCGCTTCGATCGCGACACGGTGGAATTGACGGCGATCGCCAATGTGGCGGATGCCTATTTTGCCATCCTCGGCGCCCAGGACAGGCTGCGCATTGCGCGCGAGAACGTCGCCAGTGCCAGCCGGATCATGACGCTGATCAACAACCAGCTCAAAGCGGGAACGGCGACGTCGCTGCAGGTCGCCCAGCAGCAGAGCCTGCTCGACCAGCAGCGCGCCAGCATCCCGCCGCTCGAATTGTCGGTGGCGCAGAACAAGGCGGCTGTCGCCTTGCTGGTCGGCAAGCCCCCGGCCCTGGTAGACATCAAGGGTGGCGGTCTCGGCCGTTTGCGCGTGCCGGTCGTCGCGGCAGGGCTGCCCTCGCAATTGCTGACGCGCCGGCCCGACATCGCTGCGGCGGAAGCCAGCCTGATGGCGTCCCATCAGGATGCGTTGTCGGCAAGAGCCGCCCAATTCCCCTCGATCTCGCTGACCGGGCAAGGCGGCGTCCAGAGCGCTGCGCTCAAGAGCCTGTTCGATCCGGCATCGGGTTTCTATTCGATCGCGGCAGGCCTGACCCAACCCATCTTCGATGGCGGAACCCTGCGCGGCAATGTCGAGCGCGCCAATGGCGTGCAGAGCGCCCAGGTTGCCGCCTACCGCAAGACGGTGGTGCAGGCCTTCGTCGATGTCGAGAATGCCTTGGCGGCCGTGCGCCTATATGCCCGCCAGGAAGCGCTGCAGCAGGCCGTGGTGGTGAGTTCGCGCAAGGCCTATGCCATCTCGGAGCAGCAGTTGCGCGAAGGTACCGTCGATCTGGTGACGGTGCTGCAGACCGAGCAAACTCTCTTCAACGCCCAGGACACGCTGGTGCAGGTGAAGCTGCTGCGTCTGCAGGCGCTGATCAGCCTGCATCAGGCCTTGGGCGGCGGCTGGACCATGTCCGCCGCGCAAACGCCGCAAAATTAGGGCGTGTCGTGGTGATGCGAAATCCTGCTCGCGCCCGTTCTCGATTCGAGTGAGTTGAAATGCCCAAACTTTCGCGCAGCCTCGCGACATTGGCCATTCTACTGGCTGCCGGAGCCGGGGCGGCCTATCTGACGCGTGATCGCTGGCGCGCCTCGGCCCCACCATGGCTGCAGGCCTATCTGCCGCCGGCCGAGAGCGCGGACCAGGGCAAGCCCGCCGCACCAAGGGCTGGCGGCGGACGGCGCGGCCGACGCGGCAGCTTCGATGGCGGGCCCCTGCCGGTGCTGATCGCCGAGGCCAAGACAGCCGATGTGCCGGTCTACCTCTACGGTGTCGGCACCGTGAAGGCGTACAATACCGTGACCATCACGCCCCAGGTCAGCGGACAGATCGTCGACATGCCGTTTCGGGAGGGGCAGGACGTCAAGAAGGGCGAGGTGATCGCTCGCATCGACGATTCGACCTACAAGGCAGCACTGGACCAGGCGATTGCCAAAAGAGCTCAGGACCAGGCCCTGCTCGACAATGCCAAGCGCGACCTCCAGCGCTATATCGGTCTGGCCGCCAGCAATTCGGTGACCCGGCAGACGGCCGATACGCAGCGCTCCACCGTGGCGCAGTACGAGGCCCAGCTCAAATCGGACGATGCGGCCATCGCCAGCGCGCAGGCGACCCTGGCCTATACCACCATTACCGCACCGATCGACGGCCGCGCGGGCATCCGCAGCGTCGATGTGGGCAATGTCGTCCAGGCGTCGGGCAGCACGGGACTGGTGACGCTGACCCAGCTCAAGCCCATCGCCGTGCTGTTCTCGGTGCCGCAGCAGGCCCTGGCCGAGATCGCACCGGCCGGCGGCAAGGAGCCTTTGCAGGTCGAGGCCCTCCGCGGCGACAACAAGGTGCTGATCGATACCGGCAAGCTCGAAGTCGTCAACAACGAGGTCGATGCCAGCACCGGCACGATTCAGCTCAAGGCGATCTTTCCCAACGAGGCCCTGGGCCTGTGGCCGGGCGCCTTCGTGAATGCCAAGCTCAAGGTGAGAACGCTGGCGGGTGTCGTGGTTGCGCCGACGGCAGCGATTCAGCGTGGCCCCAACGGCACCTTCGTCTATGTGCTCGGCGATGACGGCACCGCCAAGATGCGTCCGGTCACCGTCAGCCAACAGGGCGATCAGCAAGTTGTCGTCGATAGCGGCCTGAAAAATGGCGAAAAGATCATCACCACCGGCTTCGCCAGGTTGAGCGACGGCGCCAAGGTCGAGGTTTCCAAATCGGGCGCAGTACCGGCCGAGGAAGATGAAGAAGGGCTGGGCGCGCCGGCTGCCCAGCCGGAAACCGGTAGCAAGACGGAGGGAGGGGAAGGCCAGCCTCAACGCAAAGGGCATCGTCGCCAGCAGGGCGGCGGCGCTGCGCCGGCGCCATGAACGGGGTCTCCGCCCCCTTCATCCTTCGGCCGATCGCCACCTCGCTGCTCGGTATCGCCGTGCTGCTGGGAGGCCTGCTCGGCTACTTTGCGCTGCCGATCGCTCCCCTGCCCCAGGTCGATTTCCCGACCATCCAGATCACCACCCAGTTGCCGGGAGCCGAACCGGAAACCATGGCCAAGCTGGTGACCGCCCCCTTGGAGCGCAATCTCGGCCAGATCCCGTCGATCGCGACCATGGTGTCGTCGTCGGCCTTCGGCATCAGCCAGATCACGCTGCAATTCAATCTGGACCGCGACATCGATGGGGCGGCCCAGGACGTGCAGGCGGCCATCAATGCCTCGGCGTCCACCCTGCCCTCGGGGCTGCCCTATCCGCCGAGCTACGCCAAGGTGAACCCGGCCGACACGCCGATCCTGACCCTGGCGCTGCGCTCGAAGACGCAGACCATCCGGAACCTGTCCGACATGGCAGATACCCTGCTGGCCCAGCGTTTCGCGGAGGTCAGCGGCGTCGGGCATGTCGACGTGCAGGGGGGCGTGCGCCCGGCCTTGCGGGTGCAGGTCAATCTCGCCCGGGCCGCGGCCTATGGGCTGGGCCTGGAGGACATCAGGCTCGCCATCACCACCTCGACAGTAGCCGGCGCCAAGGGGTCGCTCAATGGCGCGGCCCAATCCTATACGATCGCGGCCAATGACCAGATCAGTGCGGCCGATGCCTTTGCCGATGTGGTGATCGCCTACCGCAACAGCGCTCCCGTGCGTCTCAAGGACATCGCCAATGTGGTCGAGGGCCTGGAGAACGCTCGCGTGGGTGCCTATTACAACGGCCAGCCGGCCGTGGTGATCGACATCATGCGCCAGCCAGGCGCCAATGTGATCGCCACGGTCAAGAGCGTGCTGGCGGCGCTGCCGGAACTGCGCCGCAGCCTGCCGGCCGATGTCTCGCTCGAGGTCGTCAACGATCGCACGCAGACCATCCAGGCCTCGATCGACGAAGTGGAGATGACCCTGGCCCTCAGCGTCGGCCTGGTGATTCTCGTCGTCTTCATCTTTCTCAGAACCCTGCGTGCCACCATCATCGCCGGCGTCGCCCTGCCGCTCTCGCTGATCGCTTCCTTCGGCGTCATGTGGTTCTGCGGCTTCAGCCTCGACAATCTCTCGCTGATGGCGCTCACTATCGGTGCCGGCTTCGTGGTCGACGACGCCATCGTGATGATCGAGAACATCGTGCGGCACATCGAGGAAGGAGAGAATCCCTTTGATGCCGCGCTCAAGGGCGCCAAGGAGATCGGCTTCACCATCATTTCGCTGACGGTGTCGCTGATCGCCGTCTTCATTCCCCTCCTGTTCATGACCGGCATCGTCGGGCGCATGTTCCGCGAATTCGCCCTGACCCTGACCATCGCCGTGGTGGTCTCGGCCGTGATCTCGCTGACCCTGACGCCGATGATGTGCGCACGCCTGCTCAAGTCGGGCCATGGCGAGCGCAAGGGGGTGCTGGATTGGATCGACCGTGGCTTCGACACCGTCATCCGCGGCTATCGGGCCAGCCTGGTGTGGACATTGCGCCATGGCTTTCTGATGCTGCTCCTGACATTGGGCACCCTGGCGACCACGGTCTGGCTCTATATCGCCATGCCCAAGGGCTTCCTGCCCCAGCAGGATACCGGGCTGATCACGGCCGTGATCCAGGCGGAGCCGACGGCCTCCTTCGATGCCATGAAGAAGGCTCAGGCGACCATTGCCGACATCGCCCGCAAGGATCCCGATGTCCTTTCCGCCATTGCCAGCATCGGCGTTTCGGGAAGCAATCTGACCTCCAATACCGGCTCGCTCTCCCTGGTGCTCAAGCCGCGCAACGAGCGCAGGGCGGACGCCACCGATATCATCCAGCGCCTGCAGGCCGAGACCAGCCGGCTGCCGGGCCTGCGCGTGACCTATCAGAGCGTGCAGGATATCCGCATCACGGCCCGAGCCGGACGCGCGCCCTACCAGTATACGCTGACCGGAACCGATGCCGGTGACGTCGACCGTTGGGCCGATCAGCTGGCCGCCGAGCTCGAGCGCTCCGGTGTGATGCGAGACGTCACCTCGGAGGTGCAGAATGGCGGCGCCAGGCTCTTCGTGGATGTCGACCGCGACACCGCCTCCCGCCTCGGCGTCTCCATGCAGGACATCTCCAACGCCCTGAACAACGCTTTCGGCCAGCGCCAGATCGCCACGATCTATGCGCAGGCCAACCAGTATCGCGTCATCCTGGAGGCCGAGCCGGACGACCAGGTGGGACCAAGCGTACTCAGCCGCATCTATGTCGCCAGTTCCGCCAGCTCCTCCGGGCTTGCCACCACCACCAATCCTACAGCGGGGACGGTCGGCGCCAGCGGAACGGCAACCAACATACCGACGGCATCGGGCGCTGCCGACAATCAGGTCCCCCTCAACGCCTTCACCAGCATCCGCCACGAGACGGCGCCATTGGTGGTCGAGCACGACGATCAATTCCCCTCGGCGACCATCAGTTTCGACGTCGCCCACGGCGCCTCGCTCAGCGATGCCGTTGCCGCGATCCGCAAGGCACAGGCCGCGATTGGCATGCCGGCGTCGATCTCCACCCGTTTCACCGGCGATGCGGCTGAGTTTTCCTCCTCGCTCGCCAACCAGCCCTGGCTGATCCTGGCGGCGGTGATCACCATCTATATCGTGCTGGGCGTCCTCTATGAGAGCGCCATCCATCCGGTGACGATCCTCTCGACGCTGCCGTCGGCCGGCGTCGGCGCCCTGCTCGCGCTGGAATATACCGGACACGAGCTTTCGCTCATCGCGCTGATCGGCATCGTGCTCTTGATGGGCATCGTCAAGAAGAACGCCATCATGATGATCGACTTCGCCATCGAGGCGCAGCGCGAGCAGGGCATGGATCCGCATGAGGCGATCGTCACCGCGTCCGCCCTGCGCTTCCGTCCCATCATGATGACCACCCTGGCCGCCCTGTTCGGTGCCCTGCCCCTGGCGCTGGGCCACGGCATGGGATCGGAACTGCGCATACCGCTCGGCATCACCATCATCGGCGGCTTGCTGCTCAGCCAGTTGCTGACGCTCTACACCACGCCGGTGATCTATCTCGGCTTCGAGCGGTTGCGCGAGCGCCTTGCCCGCAAGCCACAGGCGGTGCCGCAGGCATGAGCATCTCGGAGCCCTTCATCCGCAGGCCGATCGGCACCATCCTGCTGGCAATGGGCCTCCTGCTGGTGGGGCTCGCTGCCTATCGCCAATTGCCGGTCTCGAGCCTGCCTGCCATCGACCTGCCGACCATCGTGGTGACGGCGAGCCGACCCGGCGCCGACCCGTCGACCATGGCTGCCAGCGTCGCGGCGCCGCTGGAGCGCAAGCTCGGCTCGATCGCCGGCGTGACCGAGATCACCTCGCGCTCGTCGCTCGGCTCCACCCTCATCATCATCCAGTTCGATATTTCGCGGAATGTCGACAGTGCGGCCCAGGACGTGCAGGCGGCCATCAATGCCGCAGCTTCCGACCTGCCATCGGACCTGTCCACGGCGCCCTCCTTCCGCAAGTTCAACCCGAACGCCCGTCCGATCCTGATCCTGGCGATGACCTCGGACACGGTCGGTGCCAGCGACATGTTCGATGCCGCCGACAGCGTGATCGTGCAGCGTATCTCCCAGGTCGAGGGGGTCGGCGAAGTCGCCGTCAGCGGTGCCGATCAGCCGGCGATCCGGGTTACGCTCAACCCAGACCGCATCTCGGCCATGGGCCTGTCGATGGAATCGGTGCGCCAGGCGATCGTGGCCGCCAACGCCATCAGCCCTCTCGGTTCCCTGGATGGCCCCGACATCGTCATGGCGCTCGATGCCGGCGGCCAGATGTCGGCGCCCGAAGACTATGCCTCCATCATCATCCGCGCCGGGAACGGCACCGCCGTGCGGCTTGGCGACATCGCCACCGTGGAGCGCGGCGTGCGCAACCTCAACTCCAGCGCGAGCTATAATGGCAAGCCGGCCATCCTCCTCAACATCACCAAGGAGGCCAATGGCAACGTCATCGATACCGTGAACGCCATCAAGGCGTTACTGCCTGTTCTGAAGGCAAGAATTCCGGCCGGCATCGACATCGACATCCTGACCGATCGCACCACGACGATCCGCGCCAGTGTCGACGACATGCAATGGACGCTGATGGCCTCCGTCCTCCTGGTCGTGCTGGTGGTCTTCGTCTTTCTCCGCCGCTCCACGCCGGTCCTGGCAGCCGGTGTCACCGTGCCCCTCTCGCTTGCCGCCACCTTCGGGGCGATGTGGCTGTCCGACTTTTCCATCGACAATCTCTCCTTGATGGCGCTGGTCGTCTCGGTCGGTTTCGTGGTCGACGATGCCATCGTCATGGTTGAGAACGTGCATGCCAAGCGCGAAGCCGGCCTGCCGCCGCTGCAGGCTGCGATCGAGGGCGCCCGGCAGATCGGCTTCACCGTGGTGTCGATCAGCCTCTCGCTCCTGGCCGTCTTCATTCCCTTGCTCTTTGCCGGAGGAATTACCGGCAAGTTCTTGTTCGAATTCGCGATGACGCTGGCTTTTGCGGTGATCGCCTCGACCGTGATCTCGCTCACTCTGACGCCGATGATCCTGGCCCATCGCGGCCATGACAGCATCGGCTCCGGGCGGGGGATGTTCGATCGCCTGGTCGAGGGGATATTGCAGCGGGTCGTGAGCTTCTATGGCGCCAGCCTGCGCGGCGTGCTCAATCACGGATTTCTGACGCTGCTTGTCATCTTCGCCACGGTCTTCGGCACCGGTTGGCTCTATTATGCCTTGCCGAAATCGTTGGTCCCTCAGGATGATGGCGGCTTCATTCAAGGTTTTTCTCAAGCTTCCTCAGATGCGTCCTACGACGCGGTGGTGGTCTGGCAGCGCGAGGTCGCGGCCATCATTCAACGTAACCCCTATGTCACCGGGGTCGGTTCCTCTATCGGTTCGAGCCCCTTCGGGGGCACCAATTCCGGCCAGCTCAGCATTTCCCTGCTGCCTCCGGACCAGCGCCCGCCCACCGAGGAGGTCATTGCTCAATTGCGCAAGGGCGTGCGGGCCGTCGCCGGGCTCAACGTCTTCATGTTCTCGCCGCAGGACGTATCCGCGGGAGGGCGCCAATCCCAGTCGCAATACCAGTATACGCTGTGGTCGGGTGATGCCGACCTGCTGGTCGAATGGGCGCCGAAGGTGATGGAGAGGCTGAAAAGCGTGCCGGGCCTGACCGATGTCAATTCCGACAGGCAACGCAACGGGTTGCAAGCAAAGCTTGTCATCGATCGCGAGGCTGCCGCACGCCTCGGTGTGGCTATTACCTCCATCGACAGCGCCCTCAACAACGCGTTTTCGCAACGGCAGATCTCGACGATCTATACCCAGCGCAACCAATATCGCGTGGTGCTCGCCGCCTCCCCCGAGCAAAGCCGCGATCCCGGCGACATGACGGGCCTCTACGTCCCCGGCCGGTCGGGCCTGGTGCCGCTTTCGGCGGTTGCCTCGGTGGAGCGCGGGCTCGCGCCGCAGCAGGTCAATCATCAGGGCCAATATCCGGCTATCACCCTCTCCTACAATCTGACGCCGGGTACCAAGATCCAGGATGCATCGGAGGCCATCGAGGCGGCAGTCGCCGGCATGCACCTGCCTGCCGATATCCGGGGGGAATTTGCCGGCGATGCCAAACAGGCGGCCCAATCCGGATCAAGCCAGCCCCTGCTGATCCTGGCGGCCCTGCTGGCGGTCTACATCGTCCTCGGTGTTCTCTATGAGAGCCTGGCGCATCCGCTCACCATTCTTTCGACCCTGCCATCGGCTGGATTGGGTGGGTTGCTCGCCCTGCATTTCGCCAATATGGAACTGACCATCGTTGCCTTCATCGGCATCATCCTGCTGATCGGCATCGTCAAGAAGAATGGCATCATGCTGGTAGATTTCGCGCTGGAGGCCGAACGCGAGCGCAATCTCAGCGCCAGGGACGCAATCTTCGAGGCCTGCCTGGTGCGATTCCGTCCGATCCTGATGACCACGCTTGCCGCCATTCTGGGCGCCCTGCCCCTGATCCTGGCGACCGGTCCCGGTACGGAACTGCGCCGTCCGCTCGGCGTCACCATCGTCGGGGGGCTGATCGTCAGCCAGATCCTCACGCTCTATACCACCCCGGTGATCTATCTCATGCTGTCGCGCCTCCACCGGCGCTGGAGCGTCAAGCCTCAGAAACCGCCAGGAACGACGGTGCAGACATCAAATTCCGGTTAGCACGACACCTACGCCTGCATGAAGGCGTTCTATGCGGAGTGTCAGTCTCCTGGCCGACATCCGACTCGCCGGAAAGCGCTTCGTTTTCAGGATGTCAGCCAGGAGACTGACACTCCAAATTCCTTCGCATGAAAACTGCAACCGTGGCCCTAAGCGAACAGGGCCGCGAGGTCCTTCAGGCTTTCGCCGGTGGCATAGGCAGAAACGCCTAATCTTTCCGCTGGTTGCTCGGCGCGGTTTACCCAATAGGTGCGATAGCCGAACCAGGTTGCGCCGCAGATATCCCAGCCATTGGAGGAGACGAAAAGGATACGCTCGGGCGGCAGGGCCAATCGAGTGGTTCCCAACTGATAGGCAGCCCTCGCCGTCTTGTAGCAGCCGGCCGCATCGACACTGAGGATATCGTCGAAGAGGCCATCGAGGCCGGACGACCGCAAGGCTGCTTCCAGCATGGCTGGCGTGCCGTTCGAGAGGATGCCGAGCCGCACCCCCTTCTGCCTGAGATGTACCAGGGTTGCAGGCGCTTCAGGAAAGCTCGGCAAGAACCAGTAGGCGGCCAGCAACTCCTCCCGCTTTTGCCGAGAAGCTGTGAGGCCGAGCCGCTCGATCGAATAATCCAGGGCATCGGCCGTGACCGAGGCGAAATCGGCGTAGTTTTCGCTGATCGTACGCAGCCAGGTATAGTTGAGCTGCTTGTCGCGCCAGAGCGTGGCGAGCTGGGCGCCATGCCCCGGAAAAGCCTGCTCCGCCTTTTCTGTGATGAAGCCAAGGTCGAGCAATGTGCCGTAAGCATCGAACAAAACAGCCGAAAAAGGCACGGACATACTCATCGATGAACCCTGCAGCAATCTGTCATGACAATGGGTGAACGATGGGGCGGACTGCCGATGATGCCTTCCGCCGGACTGTTTCCAGAAGCCTTTCAAGCATCTGGTCGGCGTCGCGGCAAGCTGATTGCCAGGAGTGGTGCGAAGATCGCCAGATGGCGACAATATGTGGAGTGCCTCTCAAGGCCGCCTTGCCACATAGATCGCCGTCATGAAATGCCGCTGAGCCCTGCCCCCGAATTCCTCGTCGACAATGGCTCCGAGACGACCGAGGAACGCCTGGCGCTCAATTTCCGGCAGGCGGGCGACGGGGGAAAAAGTCGCCGTCAGCCCCAGGATTTGTTGCCTGTTCAAAACAGGGCGCCAGCGCAGTTCCTCGGCGACGATGGATCGAAAACCCGCCTGCTCAAGCTCGGCGATGCGGCGCTTCCTATCGAGGCCGAAATGCCCCTTCGGTCCATCGCCATGCGAAGGGCTTTTCGACAATCGCTCGAACAGCGCATGCGTGCGTTGCTGGAATGCGTCGGGCTCGTCAGGGTCTCCGAAGATGTTCCACCACATCGCCCAATGGCCGCCAGGGTGGAGGAGATGGAATGCCTTGGTCAGGGCGAGGTCGGGGTCGACCCAGTGCAGGGATGTCGCGGCAATGCCAAGATCGAAGGAGCCGGGCGACAGGGCCGCTTCTTCGAACGGACCGACCTGCACGGCCAGCCGCTCCGCATAGGCGGCCTGGCTGTCGACGAGAAGGGCTGCCAGCTTCGCGTCCGGTTCGACAGCCGTCACCCGGCAGCCCATGGCAAGCAAGGGAGCGGTCGCCAGGCCGGTCCCGGCGCCGACCTCGAAAACGGTCCTGCCCTCGCCCGCCCCGCAGCGGGCCCTGAGGATATCGAAGACACGCTCGGGATAGCCAGGGCGGAACGCGGCATAGGCGCGGGCATTCTCCCCGAAGAGCACCCTGCCAGCGGTTCGCGCGATCGTCGATGCCATGGCGTTACCCGTCTGCCCTGTTCTGGTGTGTCCGAGTGCCGACTAGCCCCTCGTCGTCCTATGGTACCTGCCTATTCGGAAGATGAATGAATAACCGGCCACCCCTTTCGAAATAGCTCGGATGGGCGCTGAAATCCGCTTGTGCGACATCCCGGTGACTGTAATCTGACTGCCAATATCAAGAGATGCAGGGGGGATTGGCCGACAGATTCGACATTGAGCCGATCAGTATCTTCGACGATGCGTGACGGGCGTGATGGTTGCATAAGGGAATGTGCCTGGGCCGAAAGCGAAAGCACAGTCCTGAGAGCTCAACCTATGATGTCCGCTACCACCTCTCACGGAAGAAATCACAAAGTATAACGATAATGCGTTGGAGGAACATATGAGTGCCGGGGTCTCGTTCGACAAAAGCAAGAACTCGCTGAGCCGTCATCGCAGCGTATGGGAAATGCGCTCCGAAAGCTGGATCGGCCTTGTCGACGATCTGAGCCGATTGGTAGCCCTCCCGCCCGACCATCCCGAACGCCAGTCCCGGCTTGCCCATATCAACGAGCTGATTGCCGCTTTGGTGCCGATCGAGAGCTACTGGGCCTTTCCGGGCGGCAGGGTTTTCGCGGATCTCTGCAGCTGGATCGAACGGGGAGAACTGGCACGCGCCCACCAGACCGCGCGCCGCATCCATCGCGTGCTGGTGGCCCGGACCTATCGGCATGAGGCAAGCTCGCTCGAAGGAGAGGGCGAACTGCCCTCGCAGATCGAGACCGAAAGCGAACGCCAGGCGCAATTGTCGCGTCCCTATTTCGAGGTGCTCATCGTCGACGAGATGTCGGCGAGCGAAGAGGCGGCGCTACGCCGGCGCGTCCAGCGCAAGCGCCATGCCGAGGATGAGTTCGTCTTCGACATCGTCATCGTGCCCAGTTTCGAAGACGCCCTGATCGCCACCTTGGTGAACTTCAATCTGCAGGCGGTGGTGATCCGCCACGGCTTTCCGTTCCGCTCGATCTACAGCGACGATATGCTGCGCCGCTTTCTCGACGGCGTTCAGGACGGCATCGAGACCATCCCCGAATTCGAGCGCGGCCCCCTGCTCGGCCGCCAGATCGCCCGCTTGCGTCCGGAACTCGATCTCTATCTGGTCACCGACATGAAGGTGGAGGACATCGCGGCGACTGCCGGGGAGGTATTCAAGCGCATCTTCTTCGGCGAAGAGGACCACGTCGAGCTCTACGGCGCCATCATGCAGGGCGTCGGCGAGCGCTACCACACGCCGTTCTTCGACGCGCTGCGCGACTATGCCAAGCAGCCGACAGGGGTGTTTCACGCTTTGCCTCTCGCCCGCGGCAAGGCCATCCTCAATTCGAGCTGGATCGGGGATCTCTCGCAATTCTACGGCATGAACCTGTTCATGGCCGAGACGTCGGCAACGTCGGGCGGCCTGGACTCTCTGCTCGATCCGGTCGGGCCCTTGAAGATCGCCCAGGAACATGCTGCCCGCGCCTTCGGCGCCCGCCGTACCTATTTCGCCACCAACGGCACCTCGACCTGCAACAAGATCGTGGTGCAGGCCCTGGTGCGGCCCGACGACATCGTGCTGGTCGACCGCAACTGCCACAAATCGCATCATTACGGCCTGGTGCTGGCGGGCGCGCAGGTCGCCTATCTCGATTCCTATCCGCTCGACCAGTATTCGATGTATGGCGCGGTGCCGATCCGCCACATCAAGGAGCAGTTGCTGACCTTCAAGCGCGCCGGCACGCTCGATCGCGTCCGCATGGTGCTGTTGACCAACTGTACCTTCGACGGCATCGTCTATGACGTCGAGCGCGTCATGCTGGAATGCCTGGCGATCAAGCCGGATCTGGTCTTCCTGTGGGACGAGGCCTGGTTCGCCTTCGCGCGCTGCCACCCCGTCTATCGGCCGCGCACGGCCATGGCCACGGCGGCGCGCCTTGCCGAGATGTTCAAGGATCCCGGCTACGCCAAGCGCTATGAGGAGTTCGCGGCCAGCGTCGATTGGGACGACGAAGAGGCTTTGCTCGAACGGCAGCTGATCCCTGATCCCGACAAGGTACGCATACGTGCCTATGCCACGCACTCCACGCACAAGACCCTGACGGCCTTGCGCCAGGGCTCGATGATCCATGTCTGGGACCAGGATTTTAGGGACAAGGCGGAGGAAGCCTTCCACGAAGCCTATATGACCCATACGTCGACCTCGCCGAACTACCAGATCCTCGCCTCGCTCGATGTCGGGCGGCGGCAGGTGGAGCTCGAGGGTTACGAACTGGTACAGCGCCAGCTCGAACTGGCGATGAATTTGCGCGACCAGGTGCAGGCGCATCCCCTGCTCAAGCGCTATTTCCGCTTCCTGGCGGTCGGGGACCTCGTGCCGCTGCAGCACCGGGAATCCGGCGTCGAAAGCTATTTCAACGAGGAGACGGGCTGGAACAATTTTGAGCTCGCCTGGCGCACCGACGAGTTCGCGCTGGACCCAACCCGAGCGACGCTGGCGATCGGGGCCACCGGCCTCGACGGCGACACCTTCAAGAACAAGGAGCTGATGGATAAATACGGCATCCAGATCAACAAGACCTCGCGCAACACCGTCCTGTTCATGACCAATATCGGCTCGACGCGCTCGGCGGTGGCCTATCTGATCGAGGTGCTGGTCAAGATCGCCCGGGACCTCGACCGCCGTGCCGCCGACATGAGCAGCATCGAGCGCCGCATCCATGCCAAGAAGGTGCGGTCGCTGACGCTGGAGCATCCGCCCCTGCCCGACTTCTCCAGCTTCCATCGCGCCTTCAGGGGCGACAATCTCACCAGCAATACCCAGACCCGCAATGGCGACATCCGCAGTGCCTTCTTCCTGTCCTATGACGACAGCAATTGCGAGTATGTGAACATGATGGAGGCGTCACGGGCGATCCAGGCCGGGCGCGAGCTGGTCTCCGCCCTGTTCGTGATCCCCTACCCGCCGGGTTTCCCCATCCTGGTGCCCGGCCAGGTCATCAGCATGGAAATCCTGCAGTTCATGTCGGCGCTCGACGTGCACGAGATCCACGGCTATCGCCCCGATCTCGGCTTCCGCATCTTCAGCGAGGAGGCCCTGGCCCGTACCGAAGAGCGGACCCTGGCCAAGACGACCGTGATCCAGGCCCAGCAGGAGGCCATGCAGAACTGAGGTACCGTCTGCAAATAGCTGGGCGCCACTTTTGTCATGCTCGGGCTTGACCCGGGCATCCAGGGGTCGCCTTCGACGTCTGGAAGGAGGGGCTGGATTGGGGGCAAGCCCGGCAATGACAAAGGTCGAGCCAATTCGATTCGTCTATTGACGCATGGATCCCATAGCGGTTTGTGATTTCTTGGAATCACCAAGAATCGCAAAGACGCGTCCAAACAAAGAGTTAGAGAAAATAAGCGTTCACACTTGAACGCGTTTTGCTCTGGGGGACGATGCCCGAATGCCGGGAAGCGTTGTTCACTGGCATTCGGCTTGAAACACGGCCGAGTGGCTCCCGAAAATCCGATCAGAACAGATTGCCATAGAGCGGCATGGCGGCGGCACCGAGGGCTGCGACGAGGTCGCTCGGTGCCTGCGCCCGCTCCAGCACGATCGGCTTGGGCCGTGCATTCATCTGATAGGCGGCAACGGTCCGTCGGGTGCGCTCGACGAGGCGTCCGAGCACGGGTTCGGGCAGCAGGCCGCTCATCAGGATGCTGGAGATGTCGACGATATTGGAGACGCTGGTCAGGGCGCGGCCGAGATCGGTCCCCGCCTGCTCGACCCAGCGGCCGAGATCGGGATCGTCGCAAAAGCCCGGCGCGGTGAAATCGAGGGCCTCGACAGTGGGCTTGCCCAGGAAACGCGCCAATCCGCGCAGAGACACCACCGTTTCCAGGCAGCCGCGGGCGCCGCAATAGCAGATCTCGCCGTCGGGATAGGTATGGATATGGCCGATCTCGCCGGCATTGCCGTAGGAGCCGCGCACGGCGCGTCGGTTGAAGATCAGGGCGCCGCCGAGGCCATAGCCGACAAAGGCATAGATATAGCTCGGCAGATGATGGCCGCCGCCGAACCAGTATTCCCCCAGGCCGGCCGCGGCTCCGTTTATGGCGATGAAGACATCGTGGCCGATCAGGTCCGACAGCGCCTTTTCGAAGGGATAATTGCGCCAGGCGGGGTACTGGCTCGATTGCCCTACGGCCCCTCTGTCGTGATCGACCGGCCCCATGACGGAAACGCCGACGCCCAACAGGCGCTTCGGCCGCAGCGGATGGGCGTCGAGCCGGGAGAACAGCGTGGCGAGCAGATGCGTCGAAGCTTCGGGTTCCTCGATCCGCAACTGCTCCTTTTCATGCGCGATGATGTTGCCGGCGACATCGACGAGCACGGCGCGGGCAAATTCATGATCGAAATGCAGGCCGATCGTGGCGGCGTAGCCCGAGATCAGGCGCAACCCGCGGATGGGCTGTCCCAGGCGGGGACGCCCGGCTCGATCCGCCGCGGGCGCGGCCGCGACTTCCGCCACCAGTCCTTCTTCCATCAGCGCCGCGACGATCTGGGTGATGGCGGAAGGGGTCAGGCCCGTTTCGGCAGCGAGATGCGTGCGCCCGATTCCGGGCGATTGCCGGATGCCCTCGATCACCAGGCCGCGATTGAGATCGCCGACCCGCGAGGCATTGTAGCCTCGCTGCCTGCGCCGCCCGACGGACGATGGGGCCGGTCTTTCCCGGTTGGACTCATTCATGACGCGACCAAAACCGGCAGGGCTTTCGGCCCTGCCTTGAGAAACATAGGTTGTTCACCCTAAAGCGCTTTGCGATTAGGCGGTATCACCAAGAATCGCAAAGCCCCTTTCGCCGAGCCCTTGAAGCGCCCTGGAAACAACGGGCTGGAGCACACAGGCGCTGACGTCAGAACACATCTTGCTCCAGCCGCGACAGCCCGGTCCATCCAGAGCCGGAACGAGCGGGATCAACGGGTCAGATAGCCGCCGTCCACGACCAGGACCTCACCGGTGACATAGCTCGACGCCGGCGCACACAGGAACAGCACGCAGGCGGCAACTTCCTCCGGCTGTCCCACCCTGGCCATCGGTGTCATGTCGCGCCAGATCGGAAACCATTCGGGGTTCTCGATGCCGCCGCGCGACATGTTGGTGTCGATATAGCCAGGCGCCACCGCATTGACGCGGATGTTCTCGGCCGCGAATTCGCTGGCCAGGCTCTTGGTCATCATGTGAACCGCGGCCTTGGAAGCGTTATAGGCGACCTGGTTCTGCGGTACGTTGGAAATGAAGCCGGAAATCGAGCCGACATTCACGATCGCGCCGCTGCCTTGCTTGCGCATCGGCACGAGCGCGGCGCGGCAGCCACGGAAGACGGCATCGACATTGGTGTCCATCACCTGGCGCCAGCGTTCCTCGTCGAAATCGGGGGTGTCGCCATGGCTGGCAATGCCGGCATTGTTGACGAGAATGTCGAGCCGCCCCCAGCGTGCGAGGGCGGCATCGACCAGCTGCTGCGGCGCGGCCGGATCGCGAATGTCGGCCTGGACGAAAGCAACGTCATAGCCGGCATCGGCCAGGCTCTTTTCGGCCTCCTCGACCTTGCTCCGGCCTGAGATCAGGAGCTTGGCTCCGGCCTCGCCGAGGGCGTGCGCGACGGCGAGCCCAATGCCGCGATTGCCGCCGGTGATGAGGGCGGTCTTGCCGTCCAGACGAAATTTCTCGAGCATTCGTTTTTCCTATGTGGTGGTGGTTATTTCATCACGCCCTTGGGCGCATGGCCGCTGTTCAGGCAGACGGCCAGGATCAGGATCGTGCCGAAGACGATCTGTTGTGCCAGGGCATTGACCCCGACGAAGGTCATGCCGGTACGAAACACGGCAATCAGCATGGTGCCGGCAAGGGTCCGCAGGACGCCGCCATTGCCGCCGGTGAGCGAGGTGCCGCCCAGCACCACCGCGGCAATGGCCGGGAGCAGGAATTCATTGGCGATGGTTGGCGTTCCGCTCGACAGACGCCCTGCCAGCATGATCCCGGACAGGGCGGCAAAGGCGCCGGCCAGGGCGAAGACGGCAAGCTTGATCCTGGTAACGCGGATGCCGGACACGGTCGCGGCCGGTTCGCTGCAGCCCACGGCCTTCATCATCTTGCCGAAGGGCGTTGCCTGCTCCAGCACGAAGGCCAGCATGAAGACGACGAGACTGACCCAGATTTCGTTGGGGAGGCCGAGCGTGGAGCCGATGATCCAGCCCAGGGTGTCGTTGCGGACGTCGCCGGCGATGCCGATAGCTCTCTGGCCCGAAATCCACAGCGCTGCCGTCGCCGCAATGCCGCCCGTGGCAAGGGTGGCGACGAAGCTGGGGATGCGCAGCTTGCCATGCACGAAGCCCGAAAGCAGGCCGAGCAGTCCGCCGATGACGATGGCGGCCGGAATGGCGGCCAGGCCGTATCCCGGCAGCAGAAGGGCGAGCACGATGGAGGCGACGGCTGCTACCGATTGCATCGACAGATCGACCGAGCCGACATAGATCACGAAGGTCATGCCGAGTGCCATCACGAACAGCGTGGCATTGTCGGCCATCAGGCCGATCAGCGTCATGGGATCGAGAAAGCGGGCGTCGAACAGGCCCACGACGAGGATGGCGAGGACCAGTGCGATCCAGGGCAGATAGGGATTGAGGAAACGCAGGCGAACCATGCTCACACCATGTGCCGGATGAGGTCGAGCGGCTCAGGCGGCGGCACCGCCATCGTGTCGAAGCGCGCCGTCTGGCGCCCGTCCTTCATCACGATGATCGTGTGAGCCAATCCGAGCGCCTCTTCCAAAGTGTCGCCGATCAGGATGACGGAACAGCCATTGGCACAAAGCTCGCGGATCAGGCCGTAGACATCCTCCTTGGCGCCGACATCGAGGCCACGGGTGGGATGATCGAGCAGGAAGATGCGGGCTCCGGCATTGTACCATTTCGCCAGCACCACCTTTTGCTGGTTACCGCCCGACAGGTTGGCGCAAAGCGTGTCGGCGCTGGGCGTCTTGATCCGCATGCGGTCGATGAGGTTGCGCGTCGCGCGGCCGATCTCGCCGAATTTCAGGATGCCGAAGCGGCTCATGCCCCTGAGATGAGCGAGGCTGATATTCTCCTCGACCGACATTTCCTCGACGATACCCTCGAATTTGCGCTCGCGCGGGACATAGCCGAGGCCCAGGGAGACGGCCTGGCTCGGGGAGACGAAACGCAGATTGCGGCCGCGATAGTGGGCGCTGCCGAGGTGAATCTTCTCCAGGCCGAACAGGCTGCGGATCAGGGCCTCGCTGCCGGCCCCCTCGGTGCCGACGAGGGCGAGGACTTCGCCGACGTGAAGATCGAGATCGATGTCGGCATAGGCCCGTGCCCGCGCCAGCCCCCTGGCCTGCAGGGCTATGTCCGCCCCGAACGGCGCCCGTCCTTCCTCCTTGTAGTAGGAACCCGTGGCGGCGCGCCCGACCATCAGGTGATGGATGCGCTCGGGGCTCGCCTCCTGCTTGGCCATCCGGCTGACGACGACACCATCCTTGAGGACATAGATCCGGTCGGAAATGTCGATGACCTCGTCGAGCCGATGCGAGACGAAGATGATGCCGGCCCGCTGCTTCAGCTTACGGATCGCGTCGAAGAGAATATCGATCTCCGCCTGCTCCAGCACGGAAGTCGGCTCGTCGAGCAGGATGCACAGGCTTCCTTCCACCGCCTCCTCCAGGGTCAGCACCTTGGCGAGCTCGACCATCTGGCGTTGCGCGAAGCTGAGCTCTGAGGTGGCGGCCAGGGGATCGATGTCGAGGCCAACCTTGGCGAGCTGATGCCTGGCGGCGGTGGCCATGCGCCGCCAATCGATGCGACCGAGGCGGATGAACGGGCTTTCGTGACCCAGGAAAATGTTCTCCGCCACCGACAGATTGGTGATCAGGGACTGCTCCTGGAACACCATGCCGATGCCGCGCGCCGCCGCATCCTTCGGGCCGGAGATCGAGGCCGCCTTGCCGTGAATGCGGATCTCGCCCGCATCGGGTTGATTAATGCCGTTGAGCACCTTCATCAGCGTCGACTTGCCGGCCCCGTTCTCGCCGACCAGGCCGACGACCTCGCCGGGCTTGACGGTGATCGAGACATTCTTGAGGGCCTCGACCTTGCCGAAGCGCTTGGTGATGTCGAGAAGTTCGAGCATGGCGCCGGCCCCTCACTTCACCACGGAGAGTGCGCGCAGGGGCGTATTCAAGAGAACCGCCCCGATGATCACCACGCCGAGCACGCCCTGCTGCACGAAGGTCGGCAGGCCGATGATGATCATGCCGTTGTTGAGCACCATCACGATCAGCACGCCGACGAGCGTGTTGAACACCCCGCCCTTGCCGCCGGTCAGCGCAGTTCCCCCCACCACGACGGCACTGATCGCGGTGAACAGTTGTCCGCTGCCGATCAAGGCGCTGCCGGCGCCCAATCGCGCGCAGGCGAGGATGGCCCCTACCCCGAAGAAGACCCCCGCCAAGGTGAAGGCGAGGATGCGGACGCGCCCGGCTGCGACGCCGGAAGCCTTGGCAAGATCCTCGCCGCCACCCAGCGCCATGATGTGACGGCCGAGGCGGGTATGATCCTGCACATACCAGGCGATGAGCAGCATGAAGGCTGCGACATAGACGGCCAGGGGAACGCCGGCCAGACGAGAGAGCGCCAAAGCGCGGATCGACGGATCGAGGATCTGCACCCTTTCACCACCGAGCAGGACCGTGGCGAGGCCGGTGCCGACGAAACCCATGCCGAGGCTGACCATGAAGGACGGCACCTTCATGGCCACATGGATGGTGCCGACGATGCAACCGAAGGCAGCCGCCGTCGCAAGCGCCAAAGGCAGTGCGAGCAGGCCGAGATCGAAGCCCGAGCCGGTGGAATTGGCCACGAAGGCGCAGAGCGCTGCCGCCGTCACCGCCATCGATCCCTCGATGGACAGATCGATGGATCCCATCAGGATGATGAAGGTCACGCCCAGGGCCAGGGTCAGCGGCGCTGCCGCCGACGCGGCCACGCGGATGAGATTGCCGAGCGAAAGAAAATGCGCGTCCAGCAACGAAATGCCGAGGCACAGGCCGAGCAGGACCAGAACCGGCGCAGCACGCGCGAGGGATTGTCTGGAGATCACCATTTCGACTGTCTCGGTTCGAGAGTTCCGTACAATCCTTGCGAGAGGGGCGATGCGCGAACGCCGGTGGGGAAAGGCTGGGAGAGACCTTGCCCCGCGTGTCGCGCATCGCCGACGGGCGCGATCTCAGTAGGTGATCTGGCCCGTAACCTTGCCCCACAGATCGTTCCAGTCGACCTTGGGTGTCTCGTCGATATTGGCCTTCCAATAGGCCTCGACATCCGCCTGCGTGATCATGACACCGGTACCGTAGAACTCGCGGTGTTCCTTGGGTTCCTTGGAGGGAGAGAAAGCGCCGGTCGCCGCATGATAGCCCAGGGAAAGGGCGATGCCGCCGATCCAGTAGGGATTCCAGTCGACGGTCGCGGCCATTTCCTTGTTGCGGATCGCCGTGACCGCGTCCTTGGTGCCGTCGATGCCGGTGACCTGGACCTTGCCGGCCAGGCCTTCGGCGCGTAGCGCCTCGAGCGCACCGACGGCCATGCCGTCATTGGCGGCCCAGATGCCCTTGATCTTGTCGCCGAAGCGCGTGATCCAGGCGGCCACGACATTGTTGGCCTTGGTGGAATCCCAGTCGGCATCCTGGAAATCGAGGAGTTCGACCTTGCCATTGGCCTTGATTGCATTCATCAGGCCCTGCTTGCGCTGGATGGCGGGGGCATTGGAGGCAATGCCGCCAAGCGCCACGATGCCGCCCTCACCACCGAAACTGTCGAACAGGGCCTTGGCCGTCTGCTCGCCGGCCGGCACGCCGTTGAACGACATGTGGGCAACGTAGTTGTCGCCGAAATCCCAGGGATGCAGATCGTCGGGCTTGTTCCACACCGTGACGACATGAGCACCGGCCTTGGCGACGGCTTCCACGATCGGCCGGGCATCGGGAACATCGTTGGGATCGACGCCCAGCACCAGCTTGTTGCCGACCTTGGCCAGCATGGCCTTGATGTCGGCGATCCCTTTTTCGCTGTTGCCCTCCGTCACCAGAGCCGCATAGGGCGCACCCACCGTATCGGCATAGGCCTTCGAGCCCTTGTCCCAGGCGACATGAAAGGCGTTCGAGAGCGAACGGATCGAGCTGGCAAATTGCAGGTCGGATGCCGCGAAGGCACGCCTTGCACCGGCAGGCAGCAACAAAGACCCGGCCGCGAGGGCCGAACCGATCAGAAAGCGACGGCGTTCGATCAGCGCCGCCTCGATGAAATCAAGGCCAGAAGCCATTGGACTATTCCTCCTCGGATCTCGTTGTTCGAGAGACGGCTTTTCATGCTTATGGTTCGCGCCGTCGATCTTTAATTAAATTGATGAATTTAAGTGAGTCAAGCGCGTTTCTTACGTGGGTGAGACGAGGGTGCGCCTGTCGGATGGCACAGGGAATTGGGGATGGGACGTTGCCGAACCTTGATCCCGGAACCGTGGGTGTGTTCGAACCACGCTGGCGAAGCCGCGGGCGCTCAAACCGCGCAATCGCTGCGGGTTGCTTCGGGATGGCGTTGGCTCGTTCGCCGATGCCGACGCCCGTCTACAGGGCCGGCGGCAAAGGCCGGATCGCGGCATTCGAGCGTCCATCGCCGCCGGCATGAGCGATCTAAGACCTTTCTCGATGCAGAAGGTCTTGACGAAGCCCCCTACTCTGCTAGACCGCCCCTATTCGCGTGACCTCGTTGCGAGCGCGCGAATATGTGGAAGGGTGGCCGAGTGGTTTAAGGCAACGGTCTTGAAAACCGTCGTAGGCGCAAGTCTACCGTGGGTTCGAATCCCACCCCTTCCGCCATTTCAATCTCTTCTGACCACTTCAAATGCCGCCATTTCTTGCTCTGGCGCACTCGCCTAGCCCAGGCTTGTCGCAGCAATCGTTGCTGTATGAGCGATTGGCCAAAGT
This sequence comes from Labrys sp. (in: a-proteobacteria), assembly GCF_047605565.1. Lineage (NCBI taxonomy): Bacteria > Pseudomonadati > Pseudomonadota > Alphaproteobacteria > Hyphomicrobiales > Xanthobacteraceae > Labrys > Labrys sp. (in: a-proteobacteria). Next base: position 62,307 of record NZ_JASGFM010000025.1, on the reverse strand, counting down.
TGAGCAGGCCACAATGTCCTGAAGGGATACCTATCTGGGCGCACCCCTGCGGTCGCGCGAAGGGCGACCCTGGCTGTTGTCCGATTAAAACCATTTCCGCTCTCGGAGCGGCCACGCCGCCGATTGGCACCGCAAGAAAGCGCCGGCAGGCACTTCCTGTTTCCGCTGGTACTTTCCACACAGTTCAGTTTTTTATAAGTCTGGTGAGTTTCCAACGTTTACATGGCTAAGAACACCCATAGTGCACTCTCACAAATGCCCTTCAGGTATCTTGCCTACCGGTTGCACCCGCTAAGAATGAAGCATGTCAGACAACGGCAGCATCCCGACCTCCCCGCCACCGAAGGCGGAAGAAAAGTGCAAAAATATGTTTGGTTTGCGCCCTCTTAAAATTGCACTTATCGCCGCAGGCATCGCGGTAATTGGCTGGCAGATCGCGGTTACAGAATGGAACGTCAATAATTTACGCACAAGGGGTTTCGAAGACTTCGTTATCGAGGGCACGAGAATGCACGCTTATTTCCCTCTCATCGGTGGCATCATAGGCTCCGCGGTAAGCATATTTATTGTAAAATTGGTCAAAAATACATGGAAATCGAGGAACAATAATTGAGTGCTTTTTCCACTTGGAAGCGCATCTGCGGCCAAATCATCAAGGTATCATATGCATGAAGATCTGAAATATGCCAAAAATGGCTGCATGATTATCCGACTTTCTATAACTATTCTTTCATTGTCCTTCTATGCATTCGCCCTGTGTTTGCCTGCAATTCATGGCCATGGATCAAGCTTATATGGTTTGTTTTTGTTATTGTTGGGGTGGATTAAAGCTATGACTCTCGAATGTGAGGCTTGGCTGGCAAATCCGATCTTCGCGATGTCGCTCATATTCTTCCTTGCTGCGGAGTATAAAATATCAGCGCTGTCGGCCATCGTAGCCGCCCTAGTCGGATTGGATACCTTTCGCCTTGAACGGTTTGAGATCGATGAAGCGGGTAATTGGGTTCCGTTCGAGCGCGCAGGTTCAGCCTTCTACGCCTGGGAACTGAGCTTCGTCATTTTGGCGGCCGGTGCTCTCTATCTTTGGAAACGGACGCAACAGCCCGCTTCCCCATAGATAATACGCATAGGCGCGCGTACCTCTTATCCAAGTCCGGCTACACTAACGGCTGAATGAGACGGCGAACTGCGACGTTCGGGCCGCAAGATGCTCGCGGGCCATGGTGAACAAAGTTGGCGGCCGTCATAGAACGCAAAGCGAAAGATACCCGCCATCTTCCGATACGGCCGCCATTGCAATCGCCCTTACTTCATTGAGATCGCCAGGCCGGTGACATCGGCGTTGACCTGCAGACCGACCTGCCTGCCCTGGAGTTCAAGCTGGGCACCCTTTCCGTTGGTCATGACGATCACCTGCGCGCCCTTGCCGACGGCGCCGCCGCCGCCTGCCGCGCCATAGACCCCTGTCGCGTCTCGGACGCGGTAAATATTGCGCACCCTGCCCTGGAAATAAGTCTTGGACGCGCCGAAAGCGAGGCCGCCCGAGATGCCGCCGATGGAGATGGGATAGCGGCGACCATGGAAGGTCAAGGTGCCCTCACCTCCGGAGCCTCCCACGAAGAAGGCGGCCTTGTAGACGTAAAAGCGGATCGTACCGCTGTCGGCTTGGGCGGAACTGGCGAGGCCGATGCCGGCCGTAGCGACAACCGCAGCGACGATTGTGCGAAATCTGGGCGAAATATTCATGATGCACATCTTTCAAAATTGCCGGTGACCCGGCGAAGGGCATGTGAGCGTCATGCCAAAGCTAGAGCTAAACAGTCTCGCCCGTCGTTGGTTCCAGGCATGCCGGTTCGAATGGCCGCCCCCCTGGCTTCATCGAACGGCCTTCAACGCGACCATCGCCACTTGCGGACAGTATCGCCCCGATGCGCTGGCGCGATTCCCCGGGGGCGTTGTGTGATCAGGCAGGCACATAGGTCAACCGGATCACATCCGTGCCGATCAAGTCGCTGGCCACAAGGCGCAGCGGCGGCCGGGGGCCGGCAAAGAACGGCTTGCCGCGACCGAGCACGATGGGGTGGAAGTAGAGGCGATATTCATCGATGAGGCCAAGATCGGTCAGGCTTTGAGCCAGGTCTGGTCCTGAAACCGAAATCTCCCCATCGAGCTCGCTCTTCAACCGGCCTATCAGAGCCGCAATGTCCTCCGCGACAAGCGTGGCGTTGGGGCCGACTGATTTCAACGAGCGCGACGCGACCCATTTCGGCTGGCCACGCCACGCCGCCGCGAAAGCGCGGAGATCCGAGGTCCACTCAGGATGGTCTTCATCCCAATAGCGCATGACCTCGTACATGCGGCGGCCATAGACACTGCCCGCCAGATTACGCACATGCTCTATCCAGTGACGGAAGAGCGTGGGATCCGGCGCGAAGTCCTGGTGGTCGACATAGCCATCCAGGGACAGATTCATTCCGAAGATGATCCTCGCCATACCGCCAAGCCTCCAGCCCAAATCTCCTGGAATATTTTGACGGGCTGCCGGATATGGCAATCAAATTCGCAGATTGCCGGGGCCAAGCCCGGGATAGACCTGCAAGGTGAGCGACGGTGATCAGCCAGGCTAAGGCAGTCGGCACGGAGCCCCGCCGCGAAACGGTGAGAAACTTCGCTCATGTATCCGGGTTTCATAATCCCGGTTGCCGCCCCTCCGGCCCGTGAGGCCAGAGGGGTCTTGTTTGCGTCCGGCGCTGCGCAAGCGCCCTTATCGGCAGACGCGCCGCGTCACCCACACCGGCCGGCCATGCTTGAAGGTCTTGGTCTTGACGACCTTGCACACCGGGCGATGGTGGTGGCGATCAAAACCCGGATGCCGCCAGTCATGCCGGGGCGCCGCCGAGGCAGCAAGAGTTGTTCCGCCAAGTGCCGCAATGGAAAGGACGACGGCGCAAATAAGCTTTTTCATAATATTCTCCTAGAAAAGCCGCCCCCAGCTATGGGGAGCAAACTAGCGAGACAAAAATGAACGGTTTCTGAAAAATGATAGTATCAGTCACGGCATGATGAGCGCTGTGGAATGATGGTTAATGGGTGCGTCGACTGCAAGCCCTAGCCCTGCCGGGCTGCATGTCAGCGATGGCCGTCACGCCAGCGAGGCTGTCATGCCACAACCCTCCCCTGCCGGCGGAGATAGACGATCTGGGCCGTCAGGCCGACGATGAGCAGGACGAGAAGGCTGCCCTGAGCCCCGAGGAGGAGTGGCGACTTCAAGTCGGTGACGAGGGGATGGCCGTCCGGCACACGGCGCAGGGTCTCGGTGACCGTCGGCACCATCAGCAGGAAGACGGTCAGGCTCAGGCAGATCGTCTCGATGAAGCGCTTGGTGCGTTCCAGCCCCGGAAGCCGCCCAACGCCATAGCCTGCGACCAGCAACATGATGGTCGCCGCACCGATGACATAGCTCACCGGCTGATGCGCAACGAGAAATGCCGTTGCGGCACCGATGACCATCGAGATGAAATAGATGATGCCGGATGTCGAGCCAGGTACAATCCGCCCGTGGCGAATAAGCATATAAAGAGCCAGCGGAATGGCGGGCAAGCTGCCGAGTGTATGCACCCAGCCGATCGGAGAGATTCCAAACATCTCAGTCTCCTATTTTTCTTCCAACTAGAAGGTAGTTGAGCAGGCAAACTCAACACACACCTTCAAAGTTGAGCCGGACCGATCGAGGGGGAGCCCTCAGCCGATTTTCCGATCTTTACGGGGATGAAAAATGCCTCATTCCGTCCGCTAAGTGAGGCACTCACTATCTACCTTCTGGTAGGGTGGCTGTCAAGTCACTCGCCTGATGGACCGGGCATCGTCCCACGGCCCCTAGGAGCGCTTGATCTGCTCGATCAGGTCGGTGCGACGCGACGGGCTGGCAAAGCCGAGAAGAAGCGTGGAAGCGCCAATCCGGAAAGCGCTATCAAGATCCTCATCTTGAAGTTCGCCCGCGATCCAGAACGAGACGCAACCCCGGAAATTGAAGGCAAGCTGGTCTGCCAGCACGGCCTGGGCAAGCGCCTTCGTCTCGACGGTCATGCCAGCGAAATCCCCCAATGCCAGCAACCAGAGTTCCCGCGAGTTCTGCCGCACCGGACCGGGCTCGGAATTGGCAACGCCGAGCGATCCCACCACCGCCTTGTGGACGTCCGGCTTCTCCAGCAGGAGCGCGACGCTGATCCGTCCCATTGCCAACACATGGTCGATCGCGTCACCGGCGGGGGCCTCGTCGCCGAATTGCGTCGCCATCCGCTGGATCAGGCGGGCCGAAAGCGCCTGCATGATCGCATTTTTGCTGCCGAAATGATTGAACGGCGTTGCGAACCCTACGCCCGCCTCGGCCGCCAGCGCCCGCATCGAGAAATCCGCTGTCTCGCCTTTTTCAAGCAAGCGCTCGGCGGCGTCGAGTACGACCTCCCGGGCAAGCTGCCTGTTCCTTTCCCTGAGGGGCTGTCGCTCCGTTCCGGCCATGACCGCTTCAACTCCCTGTTTCGAGCATCACTTGAAAAGCTATATCACGATATATAATTAAGTTCACGATATAATATGGCGAGCCAGATGGCGCGCTGCAAAAGGAGCTCCCATGAGCAACAACAAGACCTTTCTCATTACGGGTGTCAGTTCGGGGCTGGGCAAAGCCTTTGCCGAAGGCGCGCTTGCAGCCGGGCACCAGGTGATCGGCACGGTCCGCAATGCGGAGGCGGCACAGGCATTCATGGTGCTTGCACCGGGCCGTGCGCATGCCATGCTGCTCGATGTGACGAATTTTGATGCCGTTCCGAAGGCCGTTGCCCAAGCGCAGGACGAGGTTGGTCCCATCGACGTCCTCGTCAACAATGCCGGCTACGGCCATGAGGGTATCCTGGAGGAATCGTCGCTGGACGAGATGCGTCGCCAGTTCGACGCCAATGTGTTCGGCGCGGTCGCGATGATCAAGGCGGTGTTGCCGGGCATGCGGGCGCGGCGTTCCGGCCATATCGTCAACGTCACCTCCATGGGAGGCTTCATCACCATGCCGGGCATCAGCTATTACTGCGGCAGCAAGTTCGCCCTCGAAGGCATCTCCGAAGCACTCGGCAAGGAAGTGAAGCCTCTTGGCATCCATGTGACGGCGTTGGCGCCGGGCCAGTTCCGCACCGACTGGGCCGGGCGCTCGATGGTTCGCTCCGAGCGCAGTCTTGCCGCCTATGATGCGGTCATGGACCCGATCCGCGCCGCCCGGCAGGCAAAAAGCGGCAATCAGCCGGGTGATCCCGCCAAGGCCGCACAGGCGCTGCTCAAACTCGTCTCGGCCGAGAACCCGCCAGTCCGGCTCTATCTCGGGGTCGATGCGCTCAAGCTCGTCCGCGACAAGATCGATGCGATGAAGGCGGAAATGGTGGCTTGGGAAGAAGTCTCCCGTTCGACCGACTTCATCGAGTGAGCCTGATCGGAGAGGCCGTTGCTGCGCTGACGGGACGAAGATTCCTACCCGGCGCCGCTTGGCTTCCCTGTCCTGTTCGCTATCGGGGGCGGTGAAACTGCCTGGATCCGCAGGCGTCCTGTCGGTGTTCGGCGAATGCCGCTCCTTCCACTCTGATATAGGGCGCCGCCCCCTCTTGCTTCAAGATGTCGGTCATCGCGTAGAAAACGGGCCCCGACCGTGATTTCGTGAGGTGGCAGATGTATTCGTCCGGACATGACGTGGTCATCGCTGGAGGTGGCCCGACCGGGTTGATGCTGGCGGGTGAACTGGCCCTGGCGGGTGTCGACGTCGCCATCGTCGAACGGCGCTTGAATTCAGGACGTCGAGGGTTCGCGCGCAAGCGGGTTGCATCCGCGATCGATCGAGGTGCTGGACCAGCGCGGCATCGCCGATCGCTTTGTCGCACAGGGCGAAAAGCATCGGGTCGTGCCGTTTGCCGGAACGGTTCTGGACGCCAGCGACCGTGCAACCCGCCACAACTACACGCTCGCGCTGTGGCAGGCCAAGATCGAGCGCCTTCTCGCCGATTGGGTTTCCGAATTGGCGGTGCCGGTCTATCGGGGCTGTGAGGTGACGGGCTTCACGCAGGACGACACCGGTGTAAATATCGGATTGGACGATGGCCGGACGATGCGGGCGCAATATCTTGCCGGCTGCGACGGCGGTCGCAGCCTTGTCCGTAAGACGGCGGGGATCGAATTCCCCGGATGGGATCCCGACATCAGCTATCTGATTTTCGAAGCCGACATGGCGGACGAACCGCCCATCGGCATGCGCCATGGCGCAAGAGGTGTCTATGCCCTTGGCCGGTTGGAGGACGGCAAGCGCGTCCGCGGCGTCGTGACGGAGCAGCGTCTCGAACCAGGCAGCAAACCCACGGTGGACGAACTCCGCGGGACGCTTGCCGCCGCCTATGGGTCGGATTTCGGCATCAACGACGTCACTTGGCTGTCGAGGTTCACCGACGCTGCCCGACAGGCGGCTTCCTATCGGCAGGGACGCGTGCTGCTCGCCGGTGACGCCGCCCATGTGCATTCTCCGGTCGGCGGACAGGGCCTCAATGTCGGCCTGCAGGATGCCGTCAATCTGGGATGGAAGCTGGCACAGGTGGTCAAGGGCATCTCACCGGACGACCTGCTCGACACCTATCATGCCGAACGGCATCCGGTGGGAGCAGCCCTGTTGAAACACACCCTCGCGCTCACGGCTCTCAATCGCGGCGATGAACGAACGAAGGCCTTGCGCGAGATGATGGCGCCGGTGATGCAAATGGATGCTCCACGCATCTGGTATGGCGCCATGATGTCCGGCCTCGACATTCACTACGACCTCGGTGAGGGGCATCCGCTGCTCGGCCGCCGCATGCCCGATCTCGACCTGGTCGGCGCCAAAGGGCCAGTTCGAGTTTTCGATCTCCTGCGCGATGCCCGGCCCGTGCTGCTTGATCTCGGAGTGCCCGGCAGCCTCGACATTCCGGGATGGGCGGATCGCATCGCGCTGGTCGAGGCGAGATTCGAAGGGATATGCGAGCTTCCCGTGATCGGCCCGGTCTCATCGCCAATCGCCGTGTTGATCCGGCCCGACGGCCACGTCGCCTGGGTCGGGAATGGAGACGCACGGGGCCTCGAGGCTGCCCTCGGAACCTGGTTCGGGAAACCAGCGACGCGATAGGATTTGGGCGAGGCGATTGGATACGGATGATGAAATTCATTCAGCATCCATTCATATTACGTAACGGAATGTCAGTGTCGTCAAATCCGACTGGAGATTTTCAATGAAAAAGCTTCTTCTTGCTGCCCTGATTGCCGTCGGCGCGTTGTCTGCCAGCGTTGCACCGTCATCCGCCCTTGCTCCGGTTCATCTGGGCACTCCCGCCGCAACGCAGGCCGAGCAGGTCGGCTGGCATGGCTGGGGGAAGCATGGCTGGCGCCGGCACCACGACAATGGCCTGCATCGGGGCTGGAGGCGCGGTCGCCATGAAGGCTGGCGCCGGCATGGCGGACGGCACGGGCATGACGGCTGGCGCAGGCATGGTGGCCGGCATCACCGTTGGTGATCGTCTGCGCGCGGCAGCAATGTCGCCAATCAAGTCACCCGACAAAAAAGCCCGACGCTTCATGCGCCGGGCGAGTTCTATTGGGGTACTATCGTCAGCCGACCTCTCCTCATCGTCGTGGCCGTTGACTGGCGCGAGTGTGTCGACGGCCTGTGACTTCGGCGTGATTCCAGAGGTCCTCTGTTCTATCGTACCGCCCTGTAAAAGGTCGTCGCACCGAGGCTGGCGCTCCGGTCGGTGACCTCGCTCACGGCCTGTCCCTGCAGCAACCAGATCAGCCCCATCACGTCATAACGTACAAGCGGTGCCGTCGGGTGCAGACCGAAGAGGTCATCGGCGCTCCAGCCGAGTTCGGCCACTTGGTCACCCCAATCGGTCAGGAACTCGATCGCGTCATGTTTGGCCTGCTGCCAGCGTTTGGCGTCGCCAATCGGATTGGTTTTCTGGAGCTTGGCCAATTCCTCGGCAAAGGGGCCCACATAGGTTTGGGCGATGGCGAGCGCTGCAGGCATGTTCGAACTCCGTCTTGAGATAGACGGATTCACGCCCCGAACGGTGTAGATTCGGTTGCCTGATCCTTCCTGCCGAGAACCGGTGCTCGCTTTTCGACGCGATGTCTTAGCCTGGCGCGAAGCCGGGCCAATAATGCCCGTCGGGAGTCGGGCGTTTGCCGAAGATGGCCTGGCCGACGCGAACCACGTCGGCCCCCTCCTCGATCGCGGCTTCGAAATCGCCGGACATGCCCATGGAGAGCTCTGTCAAGGCCGCATTGCGTTTTACCGCTCGATCACGCAGGGCCCGCAGCAAGCGAAAGCAGGGGCGCACGCGGGCCATGTCGTCGCTGAACAGCGCCAATGTCATCAGCCCGCGGGGGCGCAAGCGCGCGAAGCCCTCGAGCCGGTCGACGAAATCGAGCATGGCATCGGGATGCAGGCCGAACTTGCTCTCCTCGCCCGAGGTATTGACCTGGACGTAGACGTCGAGGAAGCGATCCTCGATGGCGAGGCGCCTGTCCAGCATCTCGGCGACGCGCAGGCTGTCGAGGGCGTGAAACTCGCGGGCAAAACGGGCGAGATATTTCACCTTGTTGGTCTGCAGATGCCCCACGATGCTCCAGGCGATCGGCAGGTCGGCGAGGTCGTCGCGCTTGCTCTGCGCCTCCTGGATCTTGTTCTCGCCGAAGTCGCGGATACCGGCGGCGAAGGCGAGCCGCAGCACGGGAGCCGGCACGGTCTTGGTGATGGGAAGAAGGCGCACCGCGGCCGGCTGCCGGCCCGCGCGCAGGCTGGCCGCCTCGATCCTGCGTTCGACCTCGGTGAGATTGGCAGCGAAACTTGCCCTTGGATCGGGGCCGAAGCGGGCAATGTCGGTCTCGCCGAGAGCGGCCGCATCGGCGTGAAGTTCGTTCATTTCAAGCATCCAGTCTCGTATCGCGCCGCCGTATCAAAGCGGATCGAGGGGAATGAGTGAGGCGATCCGGCGATCGGCCGGATCGGGGCTGTCGGCGAGCGCGCGCGCCACGCCGTCCCGATCGGCAGCCGGCCGGTTCTGGCTCAGCTTGCGCTTGCCTTCCAGGCGACGGATTGCCAGCCGCACCCCGACGATGCCGCGCAGTTGTGCCTGGACGAATGCCGGCGGCGCATCGGCAACCTGCCAGGGCGTGGCCATCGCCCCCTCGCGCAGATTGGTGAGGCGGGTGACGGCCTCGAGCAGGCGCACGGGATCTTCGAAAAATTCCACCGGCCCATAGGCGTGGACGGCTTCGTAGTTCCAGGTCGGCACGACCTTGTGATGTTCGCGCTTGGCGGCATACCAACTGGGCGAGACATAGGCGTCGGCGCCCATGAAGATGGCCATGGCGTCGCCGATCGGCTCGGCCTGCCATTGCGGATTGGCCCGGGCAAGATGACCATAGAGCGTGCCATGCTCTCCTTCGTCCGGGTCGAAGAGCAGTGGCAGGGGCGTGCCGATCGGGCCGTTGGCGGTTGCGGTCACCAGGGTGCTCAGGCGCGTATCCCGCATCAGCCGAAGCAGGATGGCCGGATCGTCTTCGCGGAAGGCGGGCGGTATGTACATCGTAGGGGACTCGTGAAAATTCGGCTCGTGAAAACTCGACTTGGTTTCCAGTCAAGATAGGAGCAAACTGGCTTAACAAGAACGTCCAGTTCGGGTGATTTTGGCTAGACCAGTTGTCATGACGCAAGATCGACAGGTCCGGGGTCCGGGAGCCAGGCAGATCTATGACGTGCTGCGGGCTCAGATCCTGGCGGGAACCTATGGGGATGCGGGTGCCCTGCCCTCTTCGCGCGCCTTGGCATCCGAACTCGGCGTAGCCCGCGCGACCGTCACCTCGGCCTATGAGCAGTTGTCGGCAGAAGGTTTCATTCGCAGCCGCCAGGGCGCCAGGCCGAAAGTAGCCGCCCTTCTCGACCGCACACCGCCGTCATCGCCGGCGTTGACGAGCTCTGCGCCCCCGCCGCTGTCGAGCTATGGCGCGCGCCTCGCCCAGCAACCGGCCTCTCCTCCGTCAGCAGCGCGGCCTGCCGTCGATTTCCGTTATGGCGACCTTGCCGCGTCGGACTTTCCCACGCCGATCTGGCGACGCGCCATATTGGGGGCGCTGGCGCAAAGGCCGGATCGCCTTTCCTATGGCCATCCGGCCGGCTCGCTCCGATTGCGGCGGGCCCTGCAGGGTTATCTCTGGCGGGCGCGTGCGCTGCGTTGCGAGGCCGAGCAGATCATCATCGTCAACGGATCCCAGCAGGGGTTGGATCTGTGCAGCCGCCTCCTGCTCGATCCCGGTGATGGTGCGATCGTGGAAGATCCCTGCTATCGGATGGCTCGGGACATTTTCGCCGCGGCCGGTGCCAGGGTCATGCCAATTCCGGCCGATCAGGACGGACTGGACACCTCGCGGCTCGACAACGCCGCGGCACGGCTCGCCTATGTCACGCCCTCGCATCAGTTTCCGCTCGGCAGCGTGCTGTCGATCGCCAGGCGTCACCGCTTGCTCGCCTGGGCCCAGGAGCGCGACGCCTATCTGATCGAGGACGATTACGACAGCGAGTATCGCTACGACATCAATCCGGTGCCGCCGCTTCATGGCCTGGGCCACGGCCGGAACGTCCTCTATCTCGGCACGGTTTCGAAGACCATGTCCCCAACCCTGCGCATCGGCTATCTGGTGGTCCCTTCCGGCCTCGCTGCCATTTTCACGCACGCCAAGCAGATCATGGATAGGCACAGCCCGGCCTTGGAGCAGGAAGCCCTCGCCACTCTCCTGGAGACCGGGGCCTATGAACGCCATATCCGGCGCATTCGCCGGCGCATGGCCGAACGCCGCGATACCCTGCTCGAAGGGCTGCGGCAGTGTTTCGGCGACAGGCTTGCCGTCGAGGGAGCCAAGGCGGGCCTTCACATCATCGCATGGTTCCGCCATATTCCGGCGGCCCTGGAGGGGGAACTGATCCGGAAAGCCGGCCAGGTCGGGCTCGGTCTCCACCCCCTGACGCCACTCTATGCCGCGGGCAGCGCGACGAGGCCGGATCAAGCCGGCCTGGTGATGGGCTATGGCAGCCTGGATGTGCGCCAGATCAGGAGGGGCGTCGAATTGCTGGCCAATTGCGTGGCAGAGGTCGAAAGCGGCAACTGAAGCCGTCCTGGCATCGCTTTCTTTTCCGACGCGCATGGAGCAGCGGCCACCTGCAAGGAATATTGAAGGAAGAGATTGGGATGGCGCAGAACATTTACGACCGTCAGGAATTTTTCGACGGATACAGCCAATTGCCTCGCTCGGTCCACGGCCTGTCGGGAGCGCCGGAATGGCCGGACATTCGAGCCCTGATCCCCGATCTCGCCGGCGAGCGCGTGGTCGATCTCGGCTGCGGATTCGGCTGGTTCAGCCGATGGGCCCTCGATCACGGGGCGGCGAGCACGCTTGGCTTCGACCTCTCCGAGAAAATGCTCGCGCGAGCCCGGGAGATGACGGCGAGTTCCAGGGCTGAATACCGGATTGCCGACCTCGAAACCCTCGAACTGCCGGCGGCCGATTTCGATTTCGCCTATAGCTCGCTGGCTTTCCACTATGTCGTGGATTTCGGCCGCCTGGCCAAAACTATCTATGACAGCTTGCGGCCAGGTTCCGGCTTCGTCTTTTCCATCGAACACCCGATCTACATGGCTCCGAGCCATCCGGGCTGGCAGCACGATGAGGAGGGCCGGAGGATCTGGCCGCTCGATCGCTATTCCGTGGAGGGCGAGCGCACCACCGACTGGCTGGCCAAGGGCGTCGTCAAATATCATCGCACCCTCGGGACGACGCTGAATACCCTGATCGACGTCGGCTTCGCGATCAGGCGCGTCGTGGAATGGAGCCCGACGGAAGAACAGGTGGCACAGCACTCCGCGCTTGCGGAAGAGCGCGATCGGCCGATGATGGTGATCATATCCGCTGGGCGCTGAGCCGGTACCGGAGAAAACATCAGCACTTTTCCGGAGCTTTCTCGACCTCTTCACGAGCGGCTCACGCCTCGATGCTATCACGCGGTTGCAAAAAGCGACGAACCGAAAGCCAAGGAGCAGGTGAGATGACCCAACAGTCCCAGTCCAGAACGACATCCGGCCGCGGCCGCCTTTTCGACAGCATCCTGGAGACGGTGGGCGACACACCCGTCATCAAGATCAACAACATCGCCCCTGATCATGCCACGATCTACGTCAAGGCGGAGTTCTTCAACCCGGCCGCTTCGGTGAAGGACAGGCTGGCGCTGAGCATCATCGAGCATGGCGAACGCACCGGCGCGCTCAAGCCGGGCATGACCGTGGTCGAGGCGACCAGCGGCAATACCGGCATCGGCCTTGCCATGGTGTGTGCGCAGAAAGGCTATCCGCTGGTCGTCACCATGGCGGACAGCTTCTCGATCGAACGCCGCAAGCTCATGCGCATGCTCGGCGCCAAGGTGGTGCTGACGCCACGTGCCCAGAAGGGCTTCGGCATGTATCGCAAGGCGGTGGAACTGGCCGAGGCCAATGGCTGGTTCCTGGCCCATCAGTTCGAGACCGAGGCCAATGCCGCCATCCATGAGGCGACCACGGCACGCGAGATCATCAACGATTTCGCCGGCAAGCGGCTCGACGTCTTCGTCACCGGCTATGGCACCGGCGGCACCGCCGTTGGCGTCGGGCGCGTGCTGCGCCGGGAACGCCCCGATACCCGTATCGTGCTGTGCGAACCCGCCAATGCCCAATTGGTCGGCAGCGGCCAGAAGCAGGAACGCGATGCCGATGGTTCGCCGACCGTTGGCCATCCTGCATTCGAGCCGCATCCGATCCAGGGCGGGACGCCGGACTTCATCCCCAAGGTGCTGCAGGAAGGGATCGACAACAAGCTCTATGACGAGCTCGTTCCGATCGCCGGTGCCGAAGGCGTGAAATGGGCCAAGGCCCTGGCCCAGAAGGAAGGCATCTTTGTCGGCATTTCCGCCGGCGCCACCTTTGCCGTCGCCCGCCAGATCGCCGAGAAGGCGCCCGCCGGCTCCGTCATCCTCTGCATGCTGCCCGATACCGGCGAGCGCTATATGACGACACCCTTGTTCGATGGCATCGAGGCGGAAATGGATGCCGAGGAGATCGCGCTTTCGAAGTCGACGCCGGGCTATCAGTTCCCGGAATGATCCCTGGGATCGCAGGCGTCTCGCCTGCATCTCCCTCCCCCACAAGTGCGACGTTTCCAGGATGCAGGCGAGACGCCTGCGGGCCAGGAAACGTCCTCCGGTTTCAGGCGTGTTCAGCCCAGCACCGACTTCACGGCCTTGGCCGCCGCCGACACCACGACGTCGGCCTCCTCGCGCGTGAGGCAGAGCGGCGGCGCAAAGCCCATGATGTCGCCCTGCGGCATGGCGCGGCCGATCACGCCGTTCTCCAGCATGGCAGCGACCACGCGGGGGCCGACCTTCTCGGACACGTCGAAGAAGACGCGGTCGTCGCGATCCCTGACCAATTCGACGGCCGCCATCAACCCCTCACCCCGGATCTCGCCGACATGGGCATGCGCGCCAAGCGCGTCGGTGAGAGCCTGCTTGAAATAGGCGCCGACGCTGCCGGCATTGGCGACCAGGTCGAGCTCGTCGACGAGTTCGAGATTGGCGACGCCCGCCGCAGCGCAGAGCGGGTGGGAAGAATAGGTCCAGCCATGGCCGATCGGGCCGAACTCGTCCGAGCCCTTTTCGAGGATGCGCCAGACTTTCTCCGAGACGATCACGCCGGAAAGAGGTGCATAGGCCGACGTCAGCCCCTTGGCGATGGTGATCAGGTCCGGCTTGATGCCGTAATGATCCGAGCCGAACATCGAGCCGAGCCGGCCGAAGCCGGTGATGACCTCGTCGGCGATCAGGAGGATGTCGTATTTGGTGAGGACGGCCTGGATCTTCTCCCAATAGGTGCGCGGTGGCGGCACGATGCCGCCGGTGCCGAGCACGGGTTCGCCGATGAAAGCGGCAATCGTATCCGGCCCCTCGGCGAGGATCAGTTCCTCGAGCTTGGCGGCGCAATGATCGGCGAATTGCTCCTCGCTCTGCGAACGGTCCTCCCGGCGGAAATAATACGGCGCTTCCGTGTGCAGGATCGGCGGCTTGGGCAGGTCGAACAGATTGTGGAAGGCGGCAAGGCCTGTCAGGCTGCCCGACATCAAACCCGAGCCGTGATAACCGCGCCAGCGCGAGATGATCTTCTTCTTCTCGGGGCGGCCCAGTACATTGTTGATGTACCAGACCAGCTTGATGTTGGTCTCGTTGGCATCCGAGCCCGACAGGCCGAAGAAGACCCGGCTCATGCCTTTGGGGGCCCGGTCGATGATCATCTTGGCCAGGGTGATCGAGGGTTGGGAGCCATGGCCGACATAGGCATGGTAATAGGGCAGTTGCGCCGCCTGCTCGGCGATCGCCTCGGCGATCTTGGTGCGGCCGTAGCCGACATTGACGCAATAAAGGCCGGCAAAGGCGTCGAGGCTGCTCTTGCCGTTGCGATCGGTGATGTAGACCCCCTCGGCACCGGTGATGATGCGGTTCGGCGTTTCGCCGCGGGCATGCTGGGCCATATGAGTCGAGGGATGGAAGAAGTGATCGCGATCCCAGGCGGTGAGTTCATTGTCGGAAACGGCGCGGTCGAGCATGTCGGCTCCTTTCAGGCGAGGTCGAGACAGGTATATTTGAGATCGGTGAAAGCTTCGAGGCCATGGCGTGAGCCTTCGCGCCCCATGCCGGACTGCTTGACGCCGCCGAAGGGGATGGGCGCACCCGTCAGTTTCACGCGGTTGACGGCCACCATGCCGTATTCCAGCACGCGGCTGAGGCGCAGGGCTCGGCCGGCATTTTCGGTAACGACATAGGCGACGAGGCCGTACTCCGTGGCATTGGCGCGCGCCACCACTTCGTCCTCGTCGTCGAAGGGCGTGATGCTGGCAACCGGCGCAAAGACCTCTTCGCGCATGATCAGGGCGTCATCGGGGACGTCGGCGAGGACGGTCGGTGACACGAAGAGTGATCCGGCCTCAATGTCGCCACCCGTCAACTTGCGAGCACCTCGCTGCAAGGCATCGGCAATGCGCTCTTTGGTGCGGGCGACGGCCCGTTCATGCATGAGCGGACCTATGTCAGTTTCCTCTTCGAGGCCATGCCCGAGCTTGAGCGCGGCGACGCGGTGGCTGAACGCCTCGCAGAAGGCCGGATAGAGCGAGCGCTGCACGAAGATGCGATTGGCCGCCAGGCAATCCTGGCCGGAGGTCGCGAATTTCGCATCGACGGCAATTTTGACTGCACGATCCAGATCGGCGTCACCGAAGACGATGAGAGGCGCATTGCCGCCGAGTTCCATCACCAGGCGCTTGACGCTGGGCGCACATTGCGCCGCGATCAGGCGCCCGATTTCGGTCGAGCCTGTGAAGCTGACCACCCGCACGCGGGTATCCTCGCATAGGCGCCTGGCGATCGGAGCTGCCTCGCCGGTGACGACGTTGAAGACGCCTGCGGGCAAGCCGGCCCGTTCGGCGAGCTCGGCGAGCGCCAGTGCGGAGAGCGGCGTATAGGAGGAGGGATGGAGCACGACCGTGCAGCCGGCCGCCAAGGCCGCCGCGGCCTTGCGCGTTACCATGGCCGAGGGAAAGTTCCAGGGCGTCATGAGGGCCGCCACGCCGAGCGGCTCGCGGGAAACCTGCATATGCGCCCCGGGAAGGTGGCTGGTCACGCTCTCGGCATTCACGCGCTTGGCTTCTTCCGCATACCATTCGACAAAGGAAGCGCCATAGTCGATCTCGCCGCGGCTTTCGGCCAGGGGCTTGCCCTGCTCCAGCGTCATCAGCAAAGCCAGGTCCTCACGGGCGGCGAGGATGAGCTGGTGCCAAGCGCGCAGGCGGGCGGCGCGTTCCTGAGGTGGCAAGGCCTTCCAGGCCGGGAAGGCTCGGGCGGCGGCATCAACAGCCCTGCCCGTCTCTTCAGGCCTCAAGCTGGCGATATGGGCAAGAATGGCACCCGACCCGGGATCCTTCAGCTCGAAGCTCGCGGCTTGCCGTCCCCCGACCCAGCGGCCGTCGATATAGGCGAGTTCCCTGAGTAGTCGTCGGTCGTTCAGCCGGCCGAGCGCAGGATGGCCGATTTGTTTCAGAGCGGTGGCGATCATCGAAGAAACTCCGGTGGCGTCATGTCTGCAAGGCTAGCCCGAGCCGCCGTGAGAATGTCTCGCTTCGCCCCCTTCCTCACCGTCAAAGCCTCGGTATTTGCTGGGCCGCACCGATAGATTATCGGCCGTTTCTTTCGACTATGGCCTTTACCCTCCCCTGGAGGGGTGGATCGACGCGAAGCGTCGGGGTGGGGTGTCCCTCTCGCAACAATTAGGGCCGCTCACATTCCAGAAGTCGGTGTATTTTCACCCCACCCCGGCCTTGCAGGCCGACCCTCCCCCTGCAGGGGAGGGTGAAGGACTGACGCCGCTCAAATTTGGGGCCTATCATCCTGAGACGCCGCTCACAGCACCGACTGCAGGAACTCGCGCGTCCGCGCCTGTTCGGGATTGGAAAAGATGCGCTCGGGCTCGCCCTGCTCGACGATGCGTCCCTTGTCGAAGAAGCAGACACGGTCGGAGACTTCGCGCGCAAAGCGCATTTCATGGGTCACCAGCAGCATGGTGAGATCGTGCTCGCTGGCCAGCGAACGGATCACGCCGAGGACCTCGCCGACGAGCTGCGGATCGAGGGCCGATGTCGGCTCGTCGAACAGCAGGACGCGGGGGCGCATGGCAAGGGCCCGGGCGATGGCCACGCGTTGCTGCTGGCCACCGGAAAGCTGGCTGGGGAAATGATCCTTCTTGTCCGCCATGCCGACCATGCCGAGCAGATCGAGGGCCCGGCACTCCGCTTCCTCCCGCTTCAGGCCGAGCACGGCGATGGGCGCTTCCACCACATTGCGCAGCACGGTCATATGCGGGAACAGGTTGAAGCTCTGGAACACCATGCCGACCTGCGTGCGGATCTGGCGCAGATGCCGCTCGCTGGCCTTGAAGGGGCCGTGGCCGCCGGGCTCGTGATAGCCGATGCCGCCGAGCTCCAGCGTGCCGTCCTGAAAGGGTTCTAGCGTCATCAGGATGCGCAGCACCGTGGTCTTGCCCGATCCCGAGGGGCCGATCAGCGAAACCTTCTCCCCCGGCGCGACGGTGAAGTCGAAATCCTGCAGAACTGTCAGCGTGCCGAAGCGCTTGCTGACATTGGAAAAGCGGATGATGTCGGATTGGGCGTTTGCGGTCATCGCATCGGTATCCCTGCTTTCGGCAAGGCCCTTTCCAGCCGATGGACGCCGGCGGAACAGACCAGGGTAAGGATGAGGAAGAGGATGCCGACCATGCTCAGCGGCACCAGATATTCGAAGGTATTCTCGCCGATCATGTTGGCGAGGCCGAGCATTTCCAGCACGGTCACCACCGAGAGCACCGGCGTTTCCTTCAGCATGGCAATCAGGTAGTTGCCCATGGTGGGCAGGATGCGCGGCACCATCTGCGGGATGATCACGTTCCGGTAGAGCTGCCAGCGCGACATGTTGAGCGCGGTGGCGGCCTCCCATTGGCCCCGCGGCACTGCTTCGATGCCGCCGCGGTAGACCTCCGAGGTATAGGCCGAATATTGCAGGCCGAGCGCTATAGCGCCCGTCAGAAAGGCCGGCAAGGCAATGCCGTAGTCGGGCAGGACGTAATAGAGGAAGAAGAGCTGCACCAGGAGGGGCGTATCGCGCAGGAACTCGACGACGAAGGCGGTCCCCCAGCTCACCACGGCAAAGCGGCTGCGCCGCATCAGGGCGAAGACGAGGCCGAGGACAAGGGCGATGGCAAAACCTGCGGCAGCGGCCTGCAGCGTCACGGTGAGGCCGATGAGCAGGATCGGCAGGATCGACTGCGCATAGGTCAGCGGCGTCGAGGGATCCCATTCGAAACCGTACATCATGAGTGCACCGCCTTCGGAAAGGCGCCGCCGCGGCGCACCAGGCGTTCCAGGAAGCGCATGGCAACCATGATCACCAGCGACATCAGGAAGTAGCCGACGAGAGTGAGGGTGTAGATCGTCGTGCTGTCCTGGGTCAGGTTGCGCAGGGTCTGGGCGCGGAAGGTCATGTCCGCGATCGAGATGAAGGACACCAGTGACGAGAGCTTCAAGGTCTCGATGGCGAGATTGCCGAAGGCCGGCATCATCTCGACGATGGCCTGGGGCAGCGTGATGTGCAGCAATTTGTGCACCGGACCGAAATTCAGGGCCCGCGCTGCCTCATGTTGCTGTTGCGGCACCGATTTGAGGCCGGCCCGCACGATTTCCGAGCCATAGGCGCCGACATGCATCGAGAGCACGAGAATGCCCGTGGACACCGGGGAGAAGGAAAAACCGACGAGAGGCAGGGCGTAATAGAACCAGAACAACTGCACCAAGAGCGAGGTGCCGCGGAACAGCTCGGTATAGCAAAGCGCGATGATGGACAGGATGCGGCCGCCCTCGACCCTGACGATCCCGGCCAGGAAGGCCAGGAAGGCGCCGATCGCCAGCGAGGCCAGGGTAATCTCGGCGGTGATCAGCGCCCCCCGGCCAAGGGCAGGCAGATAGGAGATCCAGTGCATGAGGCTCCCTCGTCGGTTTTGTACGCCCGGACTCATGGGCCTTGCCATTGCCTCCACGGGCCAGCGTGCGCGCGAAGGCTCAGCTCTCAAGATAGAGCACGAGAATCCTTCCCCGACTTCGGGGAAGGTGGACCGGCAAAGCCGGGCCGGATGGGGGTGGGTGGTGCGGCCTTACGGGTCAATGGCCCTCTCAGTGCCACTCTCCCCCTTCCGTCGCTGCTGTGCAGCGACACCTTCCCCGAAACCGGGGAAGGATTACGCACCTCATCTGGCGATCGTTCTACGTGTATTGGCGAACTCTCGGAGATGGGCTGGACGGTTCAGTCGTCATTTACCCGCGCAGAGATCCGCGACCTTCTTTTCGGCAGCGGCCTTGATGCTGGCCTCGCTCAGCCCGTAATTGGTGAGGATCGCCTTGTATTCGTCGCTCTTGCGGAACTCCACCAGCGCGGCGTTGTAGGCCTCGCGCAGGTCCTTGTCCTCCGGGCGGAAGGCAAAGCCGCCATAGTTGCGCACCGGCTTGCCGTTGACGACCGGGTCGGTGAAGGGCTTGACCTGTTCCACCTCCGTCTGCCCCTTGGCGAGGCTGGCGACCGTCAGCTCGGTGGCCGCATAGGCGTCAGCCCGGCTCTTCACGGTGGCGATGGCGTCGGCATTGGCCTGGATGAAGACGACCTGGCTGTCCTTGACCCCGACGGCACGAAGGAAGTCGATATTGTTGGCGCCCGAGACCACCGCGACCTTCAGCGAGGGATCCTTGGCGATGTCGGCATAGGTGGTCAGCTTCTTGGGATTGCCGGCCTTGACCAGCAGGCCTTCGCCATAGCTGGAATTGGGTTCGGTGAAGGCGACCTGCTTGCAGCGATCGGGGGAGATGTTCTGCTCGGCCGCCACGAAATCATAGCGCCGCGCTTTGAGGCCGGGGATCAGGGTGCCGAAGGGCGCGACCGTCCAGGCGATCTCGCTGACGCCCATCTTTTTCAGAACGGCAATGGCCACTTCCGGACCGATGCCGGCGGCCGTGCCGTCTTCCTTGGTGAAGCCGTAGGGAACCTCGTTGGCCGTAACGGCGCGGACGAAGCCGTTGCTCTTGACCTCTTCGAGGGTGGTGGCCTGAACGCTGGCCACGCTCATGGCGAGAGCCAATCCGGCGAGGCCGGCAAGTCGGGGCAGTTTCATCATCTCATTCTCCTGTCTGGTGTGATTGCCTGCCCGGTTGGTTCCGGCAGGTCCTTGTCGATTGTCAGGCGTGGTCCTCGATGGTTGCGATCACCGAGAGGCAGTCACCGGCCTTGATCAGGCCGGGGAAATGGCGGGCCGCCAGCAGGCCATCCAGCGCTGCCCGATGTTCATAGGGCGAGGAACCGGTACGGCCGATTGGATATATACGGGCGATAACTTCGTTCCTGGCGATGGGCTCGCCGAGATCCTTGAGGAACTCGACCAGTCCCTCTTCCGGGCTGAAGCCGAAACAATCCGACGAGGGCATGTCGAGCCAGCGTGTCTCGCCGATCTCGGGCTGCCCGGCCAGGATGCCGGCATGTTTGAGCAGATTGGCGACCCCGCGCTTGGCGATGCCGGCCGAGCGTGCCGTCGCGGTGCCGCCGCCGCCAAGCTCGGTGGTGACGAAGACCTTGCCCGCCGCCTCGGCGATGGTGTCGAACATGCCGACGGCGTCGATCTCGATCATGCGCATCGACCAGGGTGCCGAGAAAGCCGCCACGGCGGCAAAGCAGCGATCTTCCTGCACCTTGTCAGGCAGTTCATGGGCCGCGGCATAGGGAAGGAAATCGAGCGTCCGCCCGCCCGAATGAAAGTCGAGTACGATGTCGGCCAGAGGCAGCAGGCAGCGCGTGACATAGTCGGCGATCTTCTCGGTGACGCTGCCGTCGGGGCGCCCGGGAAAGCTGCGGTTGAGATTGCCCTTGTCGATCGGCGAGGTGCGCCTGGCGGCCCGAAAGGCGGGGTAGTTCAAGGCAGGCACGATGATGACGCGCCCGCTCACCGCCTCCGCCCGCAGCGTGCGGGCGAGGTCGAACAGGGCGATCGGCCCTTCATATTCGTCGCCGTGATTGGCACCGGTCAACAGAGCCGTCGGCCCCTCGCCCTGCTTCACCACGGTGACGGGGATCATCACCGATCCCCAGGCGGAGTCATCCCGGCTCCAGGGCAGGCGCAGATGGCCGTGCTGAATGCCGTCAGCGTCGAAATCGACGCTGGCGCTGATCGGTGACGGGCGCGGGTTCGGAGCGGCGTTCATGCTTTCACGAAGAGTTGGCGCGGCACATTGGCGAGGCAGTCCACGCCTTTTTCAGTGATCAGGATGCTTTCGGTGATCTCCAGGCCCATGTTTTCAAGCCAGAGGCCTGTCATGAAATGGAAGGTCATGCCGGGCCGCAGCTCGGTGCGATCGCCCGGCCGCAGGCTCATGGTGCGCTCGCCCCAGTCCGGCGGATAGCTCAGGCCGATCGGATAGCCGGTGCGGTTGTCCTTGACGATGCCGTACTTCTTCAGCACGGCGAAGAAGGCGTTGGCGATGTCCTCGCAGGTGTTGCCGGGCCTGGCCGCCGCGAGGCCGGCCTCCATTCCCTCCACTGTGGCCTTCTCGGCGTCGACGAAGGCTTGGGTCGGCTTGCCGAGGAAGACGGTGCGCGACAGGGGACAATGATAGCGCCTGTAACAGCCGGCGATCTCGAAGAACGTGCCCTCCCCGGTTTTCATCGGCAGGTCGTTCCAGGTCAGATGCGGCGCGGAGGCCTCCTCGCCCGACGGCAGCAACGGCACGATGGCGGCATAGTCGCCACCAAAGCCGTCGACGCCCCGAATGGCGGCATCGTAGATCTCGGCGACGAGATCGCTCTTGCGCATGCCGGGCTCGACCTTGTCGAGGATGCGCCGGTGCATCGCCTCGACGATGCGGCCTGCCTTGCGCATATAGTCGATCTCGGTCGGGCTCTTGATCGCCCGCTGCCAGTTGACCAGCGACAGGCAGTCCTTGAAGCGGGCATTGGGCAGATGCCGGACCAGCGAGGCATAGGCCGCAGCGCTGAACCAGTAATTGTCCATCTCGACGCCGATCGTGCCCTTGGCCCAGCCGTGCTGCTCGATGATGCCCGAGAGGTAATCCATCGGATGGCGTTCGGTAGATTGCACATAGTGATCGGGGTAGCCGACGATGTTGTCGTGAGCGAGCCAGGCGGTACGCTTGGCACCGTTGGCATCCTGTCCCCGGCCGAACCAGACCGGTTCTCCCTCGCCCGCGACGAGAACGCATTGATGGACATAGAAGGACCAGCCATCATAGCCGGTGAGCCAGTGCATGTTCGAAGGGTCGGTGACGACGAGCAGATCGATGCCCGCCTTGGACATGGCGGCTCGCGTCTTGGCCAGGCGCTCGGCATATTCCTCGCGGCTGAAATTGAGCGTGGGCGCAATCATTGCGTCACTTTCCCTTGATTGTCTCGAAAGTCTGGCCCGCCCCGGTGGCGGCGGCCCGGCGAAAAGCGAGCGTGGCGATGGCGGTATCCTGCACGCCGGTGCCGGTCAGGTCGCAAAGGGTGATGTCGGCATCGCTCCGGCGCCCCTCGGCCTTGCCGGCGATCACCTGTCCCAGTTCGGCAAACACCGCATCGGCCGCTGCGGTTCCCGCCTTGATGGCGTGGGCGAGTTCGCCGAGCCGCCTTGTCTGGGCAAGGCTGTCGGCGACATAGACCGTCTTGCCGAACACGGCCGGATCCACTTCGTTCTTGTGCTCGGAATCCGAGCCCATTGCCGTGACATGCTGTCCGGGTGCCAGCCATTCGGCTTTGAGAACCGGGCGTTCGGCCGGCGTGGTGGTGACGATGATGTCGGCCCCGGCGCAGGCCGCCTCGACGCTGGCGGCCGGCGCGACCGGAATACCCAGGCGTTGCGACAGGTCCTCTGCCGTCGTCACGGCCTTGGCGGTATCGCGAGCCCAGAGCCGGGCCCGGTCGATCGGCCGGACCAGGCGTAGAGCTTCGAGCTGCAGACGGGCCTGTTCGCCGCCGCCGATGATGGCGGCGATGCGTGCATCGGCCCTGGCCAGGTGGCGGGCGGCGACGGCGCCCGCTGCGGCGGTGCGGATCTGCGTGAGATAGCCATTGTCGAGCAGCAGGGCTTCGACCAGGCCCGTCCGGCTGCTCAGCAGCACCATCAGGCCGTTGAGGCTGGGCAGGCCGAGCTTGGGATTGTCGAAGAAGCCCGGGCTGATCTTGATGGCGAAGCCCTCGACACCGGGAATATAGGCGGTCTTGACGTCCACCTCGCCGCGATGCTCGGGAATGTCGAGCCGGAGGATCGGCGGCATGGCCACCGCTTCGGTTGCGAGGGCCAGGAAGGCTTGCTCGACACAATCGACGGCATCTGCGTCGAGCGCCACGCAACGGCGCAATTCGGCTTCTGTCAGCACGATCATGCCGCCACTCCCTCTTCCACGATGCGGCGATGCAGCTCCGGATCGATGTTGCGGCCGGACACCACGATCGCCGTCGGTCCCGACGGCCTGAGCTTGCCGGCCAGCAAGGCGGCGATGCCGACGCCTGCGGCGCCTTCGACGATTTCGTCTTCTGCTCTGAAGGCATGCCGGATCCCGGCCGCCACTTCCTCCTCGCTCAGCAGGATGACCTCGTCGAGGAAGTCGCGGCACAGGGCGAAGCTGTAGCGATTGGCGAGGCCGATACCGCCGCCGAGCGAATCTGCCAGCGTCGGCAATTCCTCGACCTCGACCGGCTTGCCGGCCAACAGGCTGGCATGCATGGCAGCGCCCCGGGCCATCGAGATGCCGACGACCTTGGCCTGGGGGCGGAGCGCCTTGACGGCTGCTGCGATCCCGCCTGCCAGTCCGCCGCCGGAGAGTGGCACCAGCACGAGTTCGACGTCCGGGAGGTCGGCGATGATTTCGAGCCCGATCGTTCCCTGCCCGGCGATCACGGCTGGGTGGTCGAAAGGCGGGATTTCGGCAAGGCCTCCCTCGGCCACCAGCCGGTCGACCTCGTTCTGCGCGTCATCCTGGGAGCAGCCGACGATGCGCACCTCGGCGCCGAGCGCGCGGACGGCCTCGACCTTGTTTGCCGGAACCAGTTGCGACATGCAGACCACCGCCCGGATGCCGCGGGCCTTGGCGGCGTGCGCGACCGCGCGGCCGTGGTTTCCCGTCGAGGCGGTGACGACCCCCGCGGCGCCCCCTTGGGCCGATGCATCCAGTGACAGAACGGCATTGGTGGCGCCGCGCAGCTTGAACGAGCCGGTGGTCTGGCGCGTCTCCAGCTTGAGATGAACCGGCGAACCATCCCGCGACAGGGAGAGTGCTGGACGCAGCGGCGTTCGGACCACGTGCCCTGCGATCCGCGCATGGGCGGCCCTGATCTCGTCGATGGTGACCGCGACCGGCATCGAACCCATCCCTCCTGGCTTGGGAGGGATGGTGTTACGATACAAAAATCATGTCAATTATTATATTGTAATGATACAGAGCACGGTCATGCGATGAGACGGGCGTCGAACACCGGCGGCAACTGCTCGAAGGTGGCGCGCACCGATGCGAGCGTCTCCGCCAGGGCGGCATGCGACAGCCGTCCGCCCAGGCAGATGCGGATTCCCCCCGGGCGGACTTCTCCGGCTACGAAGGGATCGGAGGGCGTCACCGCGATGGCGCGCTGGGCAAGTGCGCGCACCAGCCCCTCCTCCGTCCAGCGTGGCGGCACTTTCAGCCAGGCGCAGAGCGACAGGGGATGGCTGGACGCGACGATGTCGCCGAGCACCTGCGCGACGATGGCCTGGCGGGCGCGCGCTTCCTGGCGCTGCAGGTCGACGAGGGCCTGCGCCGTGCCGTCCTCGATCCACAGCGAGGCGATCTCCGCCGGCAGGTTGGTGGCGCTCCAGCTCGTGACCCGCATGATGCTGCCGACGCGGATCGAATAGGCCGGCGGCACCACGAGGTAGCCGACGCGCAAACCCGTCATCACCGACTTGGTCATCGAGGTGGCGAAGAATCCGAGTTCGGGCAGCATCTGGGCGATCGAAGGCAAAGGCTCGTCGAGCAGGGGTTTGTAGACCTCGTCCTCGATCACGAAGATGCCATACCGGGCAGCGATGTCGGCAATCTCCCGCCGGCGTTCGGCGCCGGCGACGTGGCTGGTCGGGTTTCCGAGCGAGGGAATGAGGACGAGCGCCTTGACGCCCCCGGCCGCACAGGCGGCTTCAAACGCTTCGGGCAGGATGCCTTGCGTGTCCGTCGGCAAGCCGCGCAGGGTGAAGCCCAGCAACGAGGCCAGGCCGATGATGCCGTGATCCGTCAGGTTCTCGGTCAACACCAGGTCGCCGGGATGGACCACCGAGGCCACGGCCAGGAAGAGGCCATGGGCTGCGCCATTGGTGATCAGGACGCGCTCGGCCTCCGCCTCAACGCCGAGCCCGCGCAGCCAGGATCTGGCGGCCGTCCGGTGCCGGTCGAGGCCGGCGATCGGGCGGCAAGGGCGCATGAAGGCGCTGTTGTCGCCGTCGCCCAGGCGCGCCATCGCCTGCCGCGAGGCGCGCTCATGCGCTTCGGTATAGACGGCGCGGATGATGGACAGGTCGGCCGTCTGGCCGGGGGAGCGGTCGAGCATGAAACGCTCGGCGCGCTCGGTCACCCGGTCGCGCACGAAGGTGCCCCGCCCGACTTCGCCGCGCAGGAACCCCCGCCTTTCCGCTTCCTTGTAGCTGATGCTGACCGTCTGCACCGAAACCTTGAGGGCGTGGGCTAGGTCGCGATGAGTCGGCATGCGCGTGCCGGGCTTCAGGATCTCGGCCTCGACATCGGCGATGATCAGGTCGGTCAGGAGCTTGTGCTTGGTCACGCCCTTGCGGCGCGGTAGGACTGGCCGCCATTCTGCCGCCGCCGCGAGAGGCGCCCGCGATTCGACAAATCGCCCGAAACGATCAGAATTGGAGAGTGGCATGTAATTGTCCTGATACAATACCGAAGCCTATCCGTATTATACCAATCCATTCGTCGGCGCCATGTTGAAACTCGACAAGATCGATTTGAAGATCCTCGCTGCCCTGCAGCGCGATGGCCGCATCACCAAGCTGAACCTCGCCACCGAGGCCGGCCTGTCGGCCGCTGCATGCTGGGAGCGGCTGCGCCGCCTGGAAAAGGCCGGTGCGATCGCCCGCTATGGCGCCGTCATCGACGCCGCCCGCTTGGGGCGCTTTGCCACGGTCCTGGTGGAGATCACCCTCAAGAGTCACCGCCAGGCGGATTTCCAGCGCTTCGAAGCCGCCATCATGCGTGAGCCGGCCATCGTCGCCTGCGACGCCGTGGGAGGCGGCATCGATTATCTGCTGCGCGTGGTGACCACCGACATCGATTCCTACCAGCGGCTGATGGACGGCCTGCTCGAGGCCGAGATCGGCATCGACCGCTATTTCACCTATATCGTCACCAAGACCATCAAGCAGACCGGGTTCCCACTCGAAATCGTCGAGGCCTCCGTCTCCTGAGTTGTCGCCGACAGGATTGAAACCCCATGACCGCCCTGCCCACCTTTCTGGATTTTCCCACCCGCCTTGCCGGCGACAGCAAGCCTCGCATGGTGATCTTCGGGGCCGGTCATGGCAGCACCTATCCCGCCAAGGACAGCAGCCCCTACGCCCTGGCACCGAATGCCATCCGTGCCGCCAGCCAGGAGGATGCCGGCCTGGTCGAGCATTGGGATTTCGACCTCGGCGGTCCGCTCTTCGACGGCAGGCCTGCTTCCTGCATCGACATCGGCGACATCGAGACCGTCATGCGTGACAATGCCGGGAATCGGCATGGGATCGAGGCGAAGACGCGCGAGATCCTGGCGGCGGGCGCCGTCCCCCTCCTGCTCGGCGGCGATGATTCCGTCCCCATTCCCTTCCTTGCCGGCTTTGCCGATCATGGCCCCGTCTGGATCCTGCAGATCGATGCCCATATCGACTGGCGCGACGAATTGCATGGCGAGCGCCAGGGCTATTCCAGCCCGATGCGCCGCGCGAGCGAAATGGCGCATGTGGCCGGCATCGTGCAGGTCGGCATGCGCGGCGTCGGCAGCGCGCGCCTGGCGGAAATCGAGGCGGCCCGAACCTATGGCAGCCATCTGGTGACTGCCCGCGAGATCCACGCCGGGGGTATCGAGGCGGCGCTTCGGCACATTCCTGCTGGAGCGCAGGTCGTCGTCACCCTCGATTGCGATGGCCTCGACCCCGGCGTCCTGCCCGGCGTGGCAGCCCGCACGCCGGGCGGCCTCAGCTATACCCAGGTGATCGACCTGATCGCGGGCCTCGGCAAACGGGCGAGGATCGCGGGCTTCGATCTTGTCGAACTCTATCCGCCCGCCGATGAAAGCGGCCTTTCGGCGCTGACAGCAGCACGGCTTCTCGTCAATGTGATCGGTACCATCGCTCGTCAGGTTTGAAAGCTGCTTTTGTCTGGTAGCATGAGGGCCTGACCAGGTTTCATCCGCCGTCGAGAGGAAATCCCATGCGCCTCGCCCGCCTCATCCTGCCTTTGCTCGCGCTTTTCGCTGTCACGCCCGCCTTTGCCAAGATGGTGGTCAAGCCGGTCGACTGGACCCTGGACGGCACGACCTTCAAGAGCCTGCTGATCTATGACGATGCCGCCAAGGTAAAGCGGCCCGGCCTGGTCATGGTGCCCAACTGGTATGGCGTGGGCGACACCGCCGTCGAAAAGGCCAAGAAGATCGCCGGCAAGGATTACGTCATCCTGCTCACGGACATGTATGGCGAGGGGGTCCGCCCCAAGAACGACGATGAGGCCAAGGCTGCCATCGGGCCGCTCTATGGCAATCGCGCCCTGATGCGCAAGCGCATCGACAAGGCCTTCGAGCAGTTGAAGATCAACACCACCAACGCGCCGATCGACCAGTCCCGGCTGGCGGCGATCGGGTTCTGCTTCGGCGGCAGCGCCGTGCTCGACCTGGCCCGCAGCGGTTCGGACGCCAAGGCCGTGATCTCCTTCCATGGCGGCCTCGGCACCGACGATCCGGCCCTGGCCAAGTCGATCAAGGCACGCGTACTCGCCATCAACGGGGCCGACGATACCGCCACCATCCCGGACGTGCCCAAATTCACCGAGGAGATGCGCAGCAGCCCGGCTGATTGGCAATTCGTCGAGATCGGCCACGCCGTGCATTGCTTCACGGAAACCGAGGCCACCGGCAAGACCGGCAATTGCCGCTATGATGCCAAGGCTGCGGCGAGATCCTATGCGATGATGCGGTCCTGGCTGGCCGAGAGCTTTGCCAAGAACTGAAGTAAACCGACGGCGGTCAGCTTTCAGGCTCGATCACTTCGGGCGTTTGGCATTGTTTGGCTGTCGTTCCTCCGCACATCGTTAAGGTCGCGCTGCCCCTCACCGCACCTCTCCCCGTAAGAACGGGGCGAGGAGACTTTGACGTCGCGTTTCATGCTGAGGACCTCTCACCTCGCTCAACGGTCGGGCGAGATGAAAGGATCGACGGGCAAATTGCAACGTCTGTGCCCCCCTCTCCCCGTTCTTACGGGGAGAGGTACGGTGAGGGGCAGCGCGACCCGGCGTAATTTGGCAAGATTTTAAGCGGTGCGCGCATCTTTTTAAGCGGTGCGCGCATCTTTAAGAGATAATTTTTATACCAGCATAAGAACCGGCCTTCCCGACATCGTTTCTTGCCAGCAAAGGAGCGGTGTTCAGGAGAAGACCATGACCGAGACTGAGAACAGGGCGGCCGGAAAATTCGACGCCGGCAGGGCCGCCGAATATGCGGTCCAGAGCCGTATCGCCCTGGCGGGCTATGACGCGTGCCACGAACTCGCCGCCTGCCTGCTCGCCGCCGACCTCGGCCCGCGCCGCGCCGCGCGGATTCTCGTGGCGGGAGCAGGCGGTACCGCCCAGGAAATCCTCTCGGCGGCCCGCCTCGAGCCGCTTTGGCACTTTTCCGCCGTGGATCCATCCGCCCCCATGCTCGAACTCGCCATGGCGGCGGTTGGCGAAGCAGGCCTGGCGGCACGAACGACGCCCGTGCTGGGCGAGGTTGCGGATCTGCCGGAAGAGCCGATCTACGATGCCGCGACCTTGATCGGCGTGTTGCATCACCTGCCCGGCCTCCCCGCCAAGCAGGCCGTTCTCGCGGCATTGGCGGCCCGCCTCAAGGCTGGGGCGCCGCTCATCCTGGCCGGCAACCGGCATGCCTATGCCAGCAAGCCGCTCTTTCTCGCCGCCTGGGGCGAGCGCTGGCGCATGCAGGGCGCTTCGTCCAACGAGATCGCTGCAAAGCTCGGCAAGATCCGGCAGGGCGCCGATCCGCCCGCTTCCGACCAGGAGGTCGCTCGATTGTTGACCCAGGCCGGTTTCGAGGAGCCGACCTTGTTCTTCTCGAGCCTGTTCTGGGGCGGCTGGATCACGCATCGACGCGCCTGAGGCGATGCGTGGGGAACAAGCCGACCTTCTTCCGAAGCCGTGGCGGCGGAGCATTGCGAGGGGCATGCCGCGTGATCTTCATTCGGTCGCATTCTTCTGTAGATTCGGCGGTCAATCTGCGGAAATTGCCGGAGTCGACCATGAAGATCCTCGCCATCGCCGCCGGCGCACTGCTCCTGCTGACCGGTACCGCTTTTGCCGACGGGCTTGCTCCTCCCAAGCAGAACAAATTCGCGCCGCCGCCCCTGGATTCCAAGAAAGCATCCGGTCCCCACGACTGGACGGGGTTCTATGTCGGCGGCCACGCCGGCCTGTCCCAGGGGCAGTCGAAATGGAGCACGGACGGTGCCAGCCGGTCGTCTTCGGACCTCGGCTCCACCTTCGGGGCGCATGCGGGCTATAATTACCAGTTCAACCGCGGGGTCGTATTCGGAGGCGAAACCGACGTTTCTCGCTGAACGGCTGTTCGGAACGCAAACCGGGCCTGGTTGCCGCGATGACGATGCCGAGGCAGACCATGCCGAGACCCGCCGCAAAGTTCCAGCCCAGCCTTTCTCCGAGAAACACCTCCCCCGCCAGGCTGGCTGTGATCGGATTGACGGCCACTGCGATCGCCACCAGCGTCGGCGTCGTATGGGTGACCGCGAAAGACCACAGGAAAAAGACCAGCGCGCTGCCGATGATGCCGAGATAGGCGGCAGCCAGCCAGGCTTCCGGCGCAAGCCCGCGCACACTCGCCAATCCTCCGCCGATCGCCACCACCGAAACGAGGCAAAGCGCCCCGATACCCATCGCCGTCAGAGTGAAGCGAACCGGCCCTGACTGGGCGACAAAAGGCCGGGACCAGATCGTGTAGAGTGCCATCACCAGAGCCGCCCCGAGCATCAGGAGGTCTCCGCGCCAGGCGCCCGGCGGTGCCGTGGAGAGGCCCGAGAGCAGCGCCAGCGCCACACCGGTCATGGTGACCAGCACGCCGAGGACCTTGCGTCCCGTCATGGTCTCGGCGCGCAAGGCCGAGGCCGCCAGCATGGTCAGCACCGGCAGGGCCGAAAGCGCAATGGCGCCACGTGCCGCCGTGGTGAAATAGAGCGCGGCATTGAACAGGATCGGAAACAGCCCGAAGAACAGCAGGCCCAGCCCAGCCACGCCCGGCCAGTCGCGGCGCGTCGGCCAGGCTTCGCGGCGCAGGCACGCCACCGGCAGCAGGAACACGAAGCCAAGGCCGAAGCGCAATGCGCCCAAAGTGATCGGGTCGACCACCTTCGAGAGCGAGCGTGTGGCGACCACGGCAGTGCCTCCGATACCGCTCGAAAGGACAGCCGCCAGAACACCCCACATCGCCCCTGCCCCATCTCGATCTTCGCCGGAACAGGCTAGCGGAGGCTGGGTTCTGGAGGGAATTGCATTTTGTTGATGAACGCTATCACGATGCGTGATGAACGATTGGCAGCAGCGGCTTGATCCAGGGTTCGATCCAAGTGGATTGGGTGAGTCAGCCGCCGCCTGCCCGTTCGACACTCAGTACCGAATGATTTCCTTCCGGCAGGCTTCCGTAAAACCATACAAGAGATCGGATTCTCGAAGAGAGTTGGCGTCGAAGTGAGAAAAGTCCACTTTTTCCGACGAATATCTCTTGACGATCAGTTGCAGGACCTCTTCGGCCCTCGCGATGACCTCATCTCCCGAAAACAGTTTCATTCGATTTTTAATGGAATAGAGCTTAACCAATTTCGCTGTGTCGGTTAAATTGCTTTCCATGGCGTCACCGTATACTTTCGATGCCTCGTCAATGAATTCTCCGAATATTCTTTCGCGCCGTGACATTTCATTGGATAGACGCTGAACCCTTTGCTGATAGCTCTGATTGAGCCAAGTGGTGGCAAAGGAGGCGAACGCTCCGATGCTCGATCCGGCAAGAGCCGCCAAAGCCGATAAATATGCTCCGTCCATGGCTTTCCTTTCCAGAAATTCAGCCGTCTCGACGAGTTTATCCCGAGTTCCGAACGAATTATCAAGGCGGCTTCCTTACCCTATGGAAGGTGGAATGAGGAAATCCCAGCTGTCAGGGGCACAAGGAGGCCTCCTCTGCTCATTGCTGTCGTGCAGGCGTAGAGGCCCGGTGGAACGGATCTTTGAGACACGACCTCCCACGCACTGCCGGCACAAAGGGCCATGCCCCTCGATAGGCAGAGGATGCTCATAAGGAAATTGCATTTCGGCCAGGAACATCATCATGATGTGTGATGACATTGCCGATGCTCGATCCTGATCTCCTGCGAGCCTTCCTGGCCGTGGCCGATCACCGCTCCTTCACGCGCGCGGCCAATCGGCTCAATCGTACCCAGTCGGCTGTGAGCATGCAGATCAGGCGCCTGGAAATGCGGGTTGCCGCCGAGTTGTTCCGCCGCAACACCACCACGGTCGAGCTGACCCTGGCCGGCGAAAGCCTGGTCACCTATGCACGGCGTATCCTCGCCTTGAACGAGGAGGCGGTCGGCAAGCTTCGCGAGCATCGGCTGGAGGGCCGTGTGCGCCTTGGCGTGATGGATGATTACGGGAGCCACGTTCTGCCCGCCGTGCTGGCACGTTTTCTCGCGCTCTATCCCCGCATTCACGTCGAGATGGAAACCGGCCTGACCGGCCCCATGCTCAGCCGTATCGGCGAGAGCTATGAGCTTGTCATTGCCATGCATGGCGAGGGTTGCGAGAGCGGGGATTTGCTGCGGTTCGAACGACCGGTATGGGCAGGCAGTGCGGAGCACCGGGCCTGGCTGCTCGATCCTCTCCCCGTGGCGCTCTATCCGCCGGGCTGCCTTTTCCGCAAATGGGCGATCGAGGCCCTCGACGCTGCGGAGCGGCCATGGCGACTGGCCTTCGTGTCGCATAATCTGGCGACGGTGGAAGCCATTGCGACCCAGGGGCTGGCGGTCACGGTGGTGAAATCGAGTTTTCTGCCGCGCAGCTTGCGTGGCCTGTCCCCGAGGGACAGGTTGCCAGCCTTGCCCGGCGCCGAGATCCGGCTTCACGTCGCGCCGGATCCAACGCGGGCGGGCATCATGCTGGCAGATCACCTGCGTGAAGCCTTCGCTGCGATGCCGGATGAACTGGCGATCAACCTCTAGGCTCCTTGAGATTTTACGCTGCGCGGGCCGCCGAGGCACGCAGGCCCGACAGTGGCGCATCATAGTCGATGTCGGGACCGAGAGGCACGATGCGGCTCGGATTGATCCAGGGATGGCTGGCATAATAATGCCCCTTGATATGATCCATGGCGATGGTCGGCCGGATCAGCGGATGCTGATGAAGCATCCGCGTATAGTCCCAAAGCGCCGGGTAGCCGGCGATCATGCGCCGATTGCATTTGAAGTGGCCATGATAGACCGGGTCGAAGCGCAGCAATGTCGTGAAAAGCCGGATGTCGGCCTCCGTCATGCGCCCGCCCAGCAGGAAGGCCTGGCCTTCGAGCCGATGCTCGAGCCAATCCAGGGTCTCGAAGACGCCCCGTGCGGCCTCCTCATAGGCGGACTGCGTGGTGGCGAAGCCTGCCTTGTAGACACCGTTGTTCAAGCTCTCATAGATGCGCTCGTTGAGGGCGTCGATCTCGGTGCGGAGCTCGCCCGGATAGAAGTCGCCCGCCCTCGCCCCGATGCCATCGAAGGCCGAATTGAACATGCGGATGATCTCGGCGGATTCGTTGGAAACGATGCGCCGGGTCTGCTTGTCCCACAGGACGGGCACGGTGACGCGTGTGGTGGCCCGGGGATCGCCCAGTGTATAGAGTTGGTGAAGCCTGGTTGCGCCGTTCACGCTGTCTGGCACCACGCCCGGTCCGGGCTCGAAGGTCCAGCCCTCTTCTCCCATCAGCCAGTTGACGATGGAGATGTCGATCAATGTCTCCAGCCCCTTCAAGCTGCGCATGATCAGGGTGCGATGCGCCCAGGGACAGGCCAGCGAGACATAGAGGTGATAGCGTCCGGCCTCGGGCTTGAAAGGCGTGTCCGCCTGGTAGGAGATCCAGTTGCGATAGACGGAGGGCGGGCGCCTCAGCCGGCCGTCGGCCGTCAGCTTTGCCGAGGTGGTACGATGCCATTGCCCGTCGATCAACTCGCCCATGATACAGCCTCGCGCTTGTCCAATCCGCCCCTGGCAATGAGCAGGCGGCGCCGGTGGAGACAATGCTGGCACGGGGCGACCCAGCTGAATAGTCGAGTTCCGTAGAACCTATCTATCGATGAAATCGATAAGAGGGATCCCGCAAGCTGGCCTGAAGCGGCATCTGGCAAACATGATCGCGGGCGATCTCGCATTGCCGGCACGCCAATATCGTCGGCCTTCGCCAGTTCCGTTCGGGTTGCAGGAGGCGATCCTCGACCTCGCTTCCCAACGACCGGCGCAGCTTGTTATTCGATCCGAGAAGCGCCGCCGGGGCGCCTCTCAGGCACGGTATCGCCAAGGCGTTCCTATTTGCGTGAAACCAGTGCGGCCGTCACGCCCAGGCTGATGAAGGACAGGCCGGCGAACCAGCGCTGGAAGCGCAGGAAGCGGCGGCTGCGGCGCAGGAAATCCCCGGCGGTGCCCGCCGCCACCGCGAACATGGCATCGCTCAGCATGCCGAGCCCCATGAAGGTGAAGCCGAGCACCAGGATCTGCCAGTGCAGGGCGCCGCGCGCCGGATCGACGAATTGCGGCAGGAACGCCAGGAAGAAGATCGCCGTCTTCGGGTTGAACAGGTTGACGATGAAGCCTTCCTGAAAGAGCCGGTGCAGCGGCTTGCTCGACTTGGCCGAGATCTCCGGCGGCAGGTCCGGCGCCATCAGCGTGCGGACGCCGATCCAGATCAGATAGGCCGCGCCCAGATATTTGACCACGGAAAAGGCCAGGGTCGAGGAGACGATCAAGGCCGAAAGCCCAACCGCGGCAGCGACGATATGGACGATGGTGCCCAGATGAATGCCGAGGACGGAAACCAGGCCTGCGACCTTGCCGCGTTCGACCGAGCGCGCCACGATGAACAGCACCGCCGGTCCAGGCGTCAGCAGCAGCGTGACCGATGCGAGAACGAACAGTCCCCAGAGTGTCGGATCAGGCATGGATCGCTCCTCGTCATTTTTCGCCGCGGAGCAAGCCACAAGGCCGGGGCCAAGGCAAGAACCGTATCGAAGTTGCTCTCTCGGCGAGCGTTCTTCCCCTTGTCGAAGGCGTGTTATGCTGGAATATTGCCACCGACTCGCCCGACCTTGTCGTGCCGGCAATGCCTGACGCTGGGGCTCCCCGATGAAGCTGTCCGCCTGCACCGCTCTCCTCCTCCTGCCGCTGCTGGGCACCTCCGTCCTGGCAGAGGAATTCGCACTGCCGGATCTGACGGTGGAGCAACCCCGACACAAGAAACCGGCGCCTGTGGCCGCCAAGGCGCCCGCTTTGGGAAATCCCGCCTCACAATGGGCTCCGGATGCCCAGGACAAGGCATCCAAGGCCTTCACGGCTCGCCCGGATATTTGCGATGGCTGCGAGCTCAAGCTCAACGCGCGCCAAGTCACTCGGGAAGATCGGCTTCGACGTCCGTTTGAGACGTTCGAGTGAGAGGTATTCCAGTGAGAGGCCCCTTGCCGGTTGGCCGGAGGCGGCATGGCGCGTGAGCTCTGGCTGATCCGCCATGGCGAAAGCACGGCCAATGCCGGCGCTGCGAGCAAGGACGCCTCATCGGCTCCGCTTACCGAAACCGGCTGGCTGCAGGCCCGTGAAGTGGCGGCCAGGTTCGAACGTGCCCCGGAATTGATCGTGGTGTCACCCTATCTGCGCGCGCGCCAGACGGCCGCGCCGACGGCGGAACGTTTCGCGGCGGTGCCGATCGAAACCTGGCCTGTGCAGGAGTTCACCTATCTGTCGCCCGTTCGCTGCGCGAACACCACGATGGAGCAGCGCCGCCCGCTGGTGGACGCCTATTGGCGCCTCGCCGATCCCGAGCTGGTCGACGGTCCGGGCGCCGAATCCTTCGCCCGGATGCTGGAGCGCGTCAGGGCCACGGCCCGCCATATTGAAGCGCTCGGGCTCGATCGCATCGCCATTTTCACGCATGGCCACATCATGCAGGCCTGGCGCCTGCTGGCCGAACATCCCGACGCGAGTGACAGGACGGACATGAAACGCTATTTCAGGGCCTTCCTGGGCCTGCCCATCGAGAATGGCGAATGGATGCCCGCGGACGCCTATGCCCGCGTGGCACGGAGCTAGAAGCTCGATCCGGTTCGGTTGCTTTATCGACTGGATATGCCTGAAATTGCCAAGGCGCGCTCGTCATTGCACGGCGCGCCTTGGACAGGACGATCAGGCCGTCGCGGTGACCTGGATCTCGACCAGCAGTTCCGGCGTGGCCAGGCGGGCTTCCACAGTGGCGCGGACAGGCAGGTTGTTCATGTCGACCCACTTGTCCCAGACGGCATTCATCTGGCCGAAATGAGCGATGTCGCGCAGCCAGATGCTGGCCGTGAGCAGGTTTGCCTTGGAACTGCCGGCCTCGGCCAGCAGGGCATCGATTTGCGCCAGGATGTCGGCGGTCTGTGCCCTGGTGTCGCCGCTGGTGTCGGCAGCAGTGATGCCGGCGGTGGTGACGATGCCGTTGGCGACGACCGCCTTGCAGAAACGCGCGCCGGGATGGAGACGCTTGACCATGGGAGTGTCCTTCCTTGAAAAGTCGGGGCCCTCCTCTACAGCATCGAATCCGATTCAGGAATCGCATCCGCCGCGGAAACACTTCCCTGCGATCTTGAGGGATGAACTGGCCGAACGCCTCGCTGTTTCCTACATCTCCTGTTAAGGCCGCTTGTTGCCAAATATTGGCCTGTTCATCCGCATGAGGCGTTCACGATGTCCCTCACCCCTTCCCTCAGCCGCGCCGCCCGCGCTCTCCTGGATTTCGAAATTGCCGATCTGGTGAAACGGTCCGGTGTGCCGAAAGTCATCATCGCCGAGTTTGAAAAGGGCGGACGGGTACCGCAGAGGCAGGACCTGGCGGCCATGCGCCTTGCCTTTGAAGAAGCGGGCATCCAGTTCCTCGACGACGATGGCAGCGGGCCGGGCCTGCGCCTGCGCCGCGGGGCGCGCCAATCCGGCCTTCGGCCGGAGGAACTCACTTCCGAAAACGACGATTGAGCCATTGATCGCCAACTCGGCGCAAAGGCCGGGCTGAGACGGCAGGGCGATAGGTCTGTTCCCGAGTCACGTGCGGAACAGACGGCCATGTGGAGGCATGACAGAAGGAGAGCAAGCAAGGTCGCAGGTTCGGCAGCCGTCAGGAAATCGCTTCACCGAAATCGCCGCACCCCGATGACTGGGACATTTCGATTGAGACACATTGCTTTGACGTCTTCCTCCTCCGCCCCGCCCGTCGATATCCGCCGCGCCGTCATGGCGATCATTGAAATGGATGGCGAGGATGCGCTGGCGCAGTTGCGCCGACACTTCCCCAATGCCACGATCTTCCTGCTGACGGCCCAGCCGGGCGGTGTGGACGGCAAGCTGGTTTCGGCCGAGCAGGTGGTCTCGGCACTCGAGACCTGGGCTGGCCCGGACCAGACCCTGCACCTGAACCCGGTGCTCACCCCACGCCAGCAGGACATCCTGGACCTGATCGTCCAGGGCAAGTCGAACAAGGAGATCGCCCGGGCGCTGGCCATCTCCCCCTTCACGGTGCGCAACCATGTCTCGCTGCTGCTGCGCGTCCTCAATGTTGCCTCGCGAGAGGAGGCTGCGAGCAAGGCCGCCGAAGGTACGGCCTTGCGCCAGTGACCCCAGGGTAAATAGCGCCTCGGTCGATGCGCTATTTACCCTGGGGCGCTATCACTGCGGCTTGGCGGCGTCGGGCAATGGTTCCATGCCCGGCAACATATAGCCCGAGGTCACACTTCCCGTGAGTTCGCCGCCCCGGCATTCGAGGGTGGTGTCTTCATAGCTGAAAGTCGTCTCGATGACGCCCTTTTGGCGGTCGGTGACGCGGAACTGGTTGCCGACACGAGCCTGGTAGCGTGCGTTTTGCTCCCCGACACGCACGATGCCGTTGCCGTCGACCAGTTTCTGGCGCGTACGGTTTTCGCCATCGGCAACCGCTCCCTCGGCCATTCCCGCCATATCGGCCCTCTGAACGGCCTTCAAATGCTCGAGGCAGGTCTCGAAGTCAGCGAAATGTTGGGCCGGAACCGGACGCGGCGGCAATTGTCCGCTCGCAAGGACGGAAGTGGCCGACAATCCGCCTGCAAGACCCGCAAGCAGGATGGCACCGATCCGTCTGAGTTGGCAGTGAAGAGAAGCCATGGGTTCATTCTCGGGCTTTGATCGCATCGGCGGGAGTATGCCGATGGGTGGATGGAAGCAACCACTCTTGCCGCTCGTTCTTTCGCTTGGCGATTTCCCAGGAAACAACGAACTGGCCGAACTCCGCCAGACCAGAGAAAACGGGTCGCGATTGGGCCATGTGCGGACAACAAGAACCTCCCAAGCGAATTGGAGGTTCAAGACATGAGGTCTGCACTCGAAAACAAGGTTGCGATCATCACCGGTGCCAGCTCGGGTATCGGCGAAGCGGCGGCACGCCTGTTTGCCGCCGAAGGTTCCGCCGTCATCCTGTCGGGTCGCCGTCGGGATGCTCTCGACAAGGTCGCGGCCGAAATCGCGGCTGCCGGCGGAAAAGCTGTTGCGGTGCCCGGCAACATCCAGGACGAGGACCACCAGATCGCCCTGGTCGAGGCCGCCCAGCAGCGTTTCGGCGGGCTCGACATCGCTTTCAACAACGCCGGCACCACCGGCGATATGGCACCGCTGACTGAAATCTCCCTGGAAAGCTGGCGCGATACGCTCGAGGTCAACCTGACCAGTGCCTTCCTCGCGGCCCGGCATCAGATTCCCGCCATGCTGGGGCGCGGTGGCGGTGCCCTGGTGTTCACCTCGACCTTTGTCGGCCATACCGTCGGCTTTCCCGGCATGGCCGCCTATGCCGCCAGCAAGGCCGGCCTGGTCGGCCTCACCCAGGTGATCGCCGCCGAATACAGCGCCAAGGGCATTCGGGCCAATGCGCTGTTGCCTGGCGGCACCGATACGCCAATGGGACGGAGCGTCTCCAACACGCCGGAAGCGCGCGCCTTCGTCGAAGGATTGCACGCCCTCAAGCGCCTGGCCACCCCCGAGGAGATCGCCCGTTCCGCGCTCTATTTGGTCTCGGACCTGTCGAGCTTCGTGACGGGAACGGCCCTGCTGGCCGACGGCGGTGTCTCGATTACCAGGACGTAGCACGACGGTTGCGGTTGCAGGAGGGAGCGCAGGATATGCGGCGTATCAGCCTCTGGCCGACATCTTATCGGACTGCAAGTGCCTGGCTTTCGAGATGTCAGTCGGAGGCTGCCACTCCCATCCTTCGAGAGGACGTTTTAACGCTGCAATGACGCCAGCCCGATGTCTTGGCCAAATCACTGCCGCGGTGTCAGCCGCCTTCAATGAAAGCACGCCGCCGCACGATATCGGCCGCGAGGAAATCGAGGAACGCCCGGATGCGCGGGGCATCGCGCAGATCGGGATGGGTAAGCAGCCAGAGGTCCGCCCCGAACTCCGGATTGACCGGTCCAATACGCCGCAGCCCCGGCCGGGTTCCGGCGATGAAACAGGGCAGATGACCGATGCCGATGCCCGCCTCGACGGCTTCCGCGAGGCCGAGCACGGAGTTGACGCGATAGACGATACGCTCCGGCGCGATGTGAGACTTGACGTAGCGCACCGCCTTGAGCGTAGCGAGATTGTCGCCGAGCGCCACCCAGCGCCGGCGATGCAGTGTCTCCAGATCCGGCAGGCCGGGCTCGGGGAAATCCTCAGCCCTGCCATAGAGTGCCCAGCCGATGCGGGCGACGCGTCGGCCGACCAGCGTGTCCGGCGGTGCGTCGGAGGCACGAATGGCGACATCGGCGTCCCGTTTCGACAAATTCAACGCGGCATTCGACAGGATCATATCGAGCCGCATGCCCGGATAGGCCTGTGTGAACCGGGCGAGCAGCGGCGTCAGCAATTCGACGAGCAAGGTGTCGTTGGTGGTTATGCGCAGTTCGCCGGCAAGGTCGAGTTCGCTGCCGGCAAGCCTGCGCAGGACCGAGACGATGTCCTCGTCGACGCGGTCGGCCAGCCCCGCCACTTCCTCGCCCGCCGAAGTCAGCGTGTAGCCCGTACGGTGTTTCTCGAACAGGGTGACGCCCAGCGTCTGTTCGATCTGGCGCAATCGCCGGAAGGCCGTCGAATGGTCGATGCCGATGCGCGCGGCTGCTGCCGGCAGATTCCTCGTATCGGCGATCGCCTTCACCAGACGCAAATCGTCCCAGGCTAAATTCGGAAAACCGTCCCCCACCACAAATTCCCTGGCGACACCTTCAACCCATTTCCCAGCTATATTACGTTTCGCTTCGACAATTCAATAGCGCTGCGCCCAACCATTTCATTGCGCCAGCGCAATGGCAATTCCCACCCTATCGGACCTATCTCATTGGCGAGGGAACCGGCGTTCCCAACCGAAAGGAGTTTCGCCATGAGCGGTAAAGGCATCCATCACGTCACGGCCATTGCAGGCCCCGCCCAGCGCAATCTCGATTTCTACACCCGCATACTTGGCCTTCGCCTGGTCAAGAAGACCGTGAATTTCGACGATCCCGGCACCTATCATCTCTATTATGGCGACGAAGCCGGCCATCCGGGCAGCATCCTGACCTTCTTTCCCTGGGAGCATGTCGCGCCAGGCCGTATCGGCCTCGGCGAGACGCAGGAAACCGTGTTTCGGGTGCCGGAAGGCTCGATCGACTACTGGACGCGGCGCTTCGTCGAGAACGGCGTTGCCCATCAGCCGCTGACCCGTCGCTTTGGCGAGCCGCTGCTGTCCTTCCAGGACCCGGACGGCATGCGCCTTGCGCTCGTCGCCGTGCCCGGCATCGAGAACGAAGCTGGATGGAATGGTGCCGGCATACCCGCCGATGCCGCCATCCGCGGGTTCCACGGTGTCAACCTCCTGCTGGCGCAGGCAGCTCCGACCGGCGCCATCCTCACCGATGTCTTCGGCTTCAGCGAGGTCGGGCGCGAGGGCAGCCTGGTGCGATATCGCGTGCCAGACGGTGGAGCCGGCAGCATCGTCGATATCAATGAGGCAGGCGGTTACCTGCCGGCCCGCCTCGGTGGCGGCTCGGTGCATCACATCGCCTTTCGTGCAGCCGATGATGCCGAGGAGGCTGCAATGGTGCGCAAGCTTGCCCAGAACCACCGCATCCGCACCACGGAGCAGAAGGACCGGAACTATTTCCGCTCGGTCTATTTCCGGGAACCCGGCCATGTCCTGTTCGAGATCGCGACCGATGTCCCCGGCTTTGCCGTGGACGAGCCGGCGTCGACGCTCGGCGAAGCCCTGAAACTGCCTTCCTTCCTCGAAGCCCGTCGTTCGGCCCTGGAAGCCACCCTGCCACGCCTCGAGCCAAGCGCGACCTAAAGCACTTTTCCCGCGACGCCCTGTCTCGGTAGGGCAGGAGCGTCGCACATCCCCATCACCCTCGATCGAGGAGGCAATCGCCATGACCACGACAACCCAATTGTCGCATATCCACCGCTTCGTTCCGGGACTGGACACGAAGCGCCCGCCTCTCCTGCTGCTGCACGGCACCGGCGGCGACGAGAACGATCTCATCGGCCTGGGCGAGCTGGTCGCGCCCGGCAGCGCCCTCATCTCCCCGCGCGGCAAGGTATTGGAAGCCGGCATGCCCCGGTTTTTCCGGCGCCTGAGCGAAGGCGTGTTCGATGAAGAGGATCTGCGCCGGCGGGCAGCCGAGCTGGCTGGCTTCATTGCGGAGGCGCGTGAGGCTTACGGCCTCGGGGCGCCGGTCGCATTGGGCTTTTCCAATGGTGCCAATATCGCCGCGGCGCTCTTGCTGCTGCACCCGCAGGCCCTGGCCGGGGCGGCGCTGCTCCGACCGATGACGCCCTTGCGGTCGGCTCCGCCGGCGAATTTGGCGGGCAAGCCGGTGCTGATGCTTTCCGGTGCGGCCGATCCGATCGTGCCGGCTGCCGATGCCGGTACGCTGGCCGCTCTTCTGAGGGAACGCGGTGCGGCCGTGCGCCACGAGACCCTACCCACCGGCCATGGCCTGACGCAGGCCGATGTCCAGCAGGCCAAGGCCTGGCTCGCCGGCTTGTAGTGGCTTGGTAGAGACCGTTTTCCGGAGGCGTGGTCATTCGCGCCTCCGGAAGAGCCTCGTCTGTCCGGCCGCTCAATCATGGACCGGATACGGCCCTTCCGAAAAATCCCTGTCGTGATAGCCCTTGCTGCCGACCTCGCTGGCGAGCGGGCTGCGGAAGTCCCGGCCCTCGCGCAGGCAGTCGAGCATGTGCCGGAAATCGTAGCGCGGATGCCAGCCGAGCTCCGCCCGTGCTCGGGCATTGACATAGATGCGATCCACCTGCGGAAACAGTGTCCACCCCCTGGCAGCATAGAGCTCGGCGCAATCGGGAAACAGGCGATGCACGAGCCCCGGCGCATCCGCCCGCAGCGCCGCACAATCCTCCGGCCCGAAAGGCGTCGTCGCCGAGACGATGTAGCGGCCGAAGCCCAGCGAGGACGCCCTCTCCGCCGCCACCAGATGGGCATCGACCACATCCTGGATGTCGCAGCGCCGGTTGAGCAATTCGTTGGCCTGGGCGTTGTCGGTGCCGTAACGCTGCCTCATCTGAGCATCGTCATCGGCTTCCGGGAAGAAGCGCGAGGTGCGCAGCACGATGACGGGCAGGCGATGACGTCGGGCAAAGAGCTCGCACAGCGTCTCCGCCGCGACCTTGCTGGCGCCATAGATGTTCTTGGGGATCGGGATAACGTCCTCGGTGATCCAGGCCGCCGGTTCGCCCGCTGCCGGCGTCAGGGCCGAGCCGAAGGTGCTGGTCGTGCTGGTGAAGACGAAGGATTCGACGCTGGCGGCTGAGGCAGCCTCGAGCAGCGCGAGCGTTCCCTGGACATTGACGCCGAGAAAATCCTGATAGGCATGGGTCGCCACATGCGGCTTGTGCAGCGTGGCCGCGTGGAGAACCGAGCGCACACCCGGCAGGAGGCGCTGAACAAAATCGCGATCGCCGATCGAACCCACGGCATCGGTGAAGGGTGAGGCCTTGATGTCGAGCCCGATGGCGGGCTGGCCCGCTATGCGCAAGGTACGCATCAGGGCCTCGCCCAGATGTCCGGCACTGCCCGTTACCAGGATCGTCATCGTGGCCACCCGCCCTTAACAATTCGGCCTTACGACTAGTGATCGCAGGCTGTCCCGGCCATGCATAAAATATGCAGGGGCATATCAGCCGATGGTGGTGACCAGCCGTCCGGCCCTGCCATCGGCCAGCGTCACCCGCTCCCATAGCACCAGGCTCGGCTCGATCGGCAGGACGGGGTCGTGATTGGCTCCGGTCTCCAGCGT
Organism: Labrys sp. (in: a-proteobacteria); assembly: GCF_047605565.1. Classification (NCBI taxonomy): domain Bacteria; kingdom Pseudomonadati; phylum Pseudomonadota; class Alphaproteobacteria; order Hyphomicrobiales; family Xanthobacteraceae; genus Labrys; species Labrys sp. (in: a-proteobacteria). The sequence continues at coordinate 19,690 of NZ_JASGFM010000025.1, read as the reverse complement.
CAGCGAAGAAAGGCAGCCTTCATGCCAGCCGCGGGCCGCGAGCCCCTCTTCCGCCGCCAGGATGTCATCGGAGGCATAGCGGAGCAGCGACCTGCCGAGCAGTTCGGTCAAATCGGCGTGCCATTCGCCCTGCCGCGGCAGGGAAGCCGCCAGCAGGCGATGACTATGGTCGCAGATCAGGTGAACCTTGGCGCCGGAGGAGGCCACCAGGCGTTTCAAGGCGGCATCTTCGGCCGGCGTCGGGGATACCGCCAGCAGATCCAGGGCGGCCAGCCAGCGCTCCTGCCCCAATGGCGCGCTCCCTCTTTCCCAACGCGAAATGCTGGCCTGGTCGACACCGAGCAATTCGGCGAGGTGGCTCTGCTTGATACCCTTGAGCAGGCGAAGCCGGCGCAGGGCACGCCCCTGCTCGATCGCATTCATCGCTGCAATTTCTCCTTCAGCCCGGCAATGATGAAGCCCAGTCCCCGTTCGAAGGCCGTGTCGGGACCCTCCCGATCGAACGTTTCCATGGCCTCGGCCAGCAAAGGCGACGTCGCTGCCGGAAGAGGCAGGTCAGCGCGCTCGGTCCTGTCCGCATGCGCCGCCTGCTGCTCCATCACCGAGCCGACCACGAAATAGCTGATGGTCATCAGCGCATAGGTGGTGTCGGCCGGGGTGAACCCGGCCTCGGTCAGGCAGCGCAACTGCGCCTCTGCGTTTGCGGTTTCCGCTCCGTTGGGCCTGGTACCCGCATGGATGCGCGCACCGTCGCGATAGGAAAGCAAGGCTTGCCTGAAACTGCGGGCGTTACCGGTGATGAAGGAACACCAATCATCTTCGGGCCGCGGCACCGCATGCGTATGCCGTTCGGCGAGCATGGCATGAGCCAGGGCATCGAGCAGCGCCCGCTTGTTCTTGAAATGCCAATAGAGCGCCGGCTGCTGCACGCCGAGATGGTCGGCCAGCCTGCGGGTGGTCAGGCCATCGACACCGACCTCGTTCAGGAGATCGAGGGCAGCTCGGATGACCTTCTCGCGCTGTAGTTTCGCCATGGCGTCCTTCCATGCACCATCTCAGGAGATTCCATCTCCCGCACGGCGATGCAGTCATGATACCTACCCCATCGGTCCCGATTCAGTAAGCCGGCGCGCAAATTCGGCCTTGACTATTTATCAATGATAAGTTTGATGGCATCACTTATCACTGATAAATTTTAACCCGGACCGATTGTCTGTTTCCATGACAAGCAAATTCGCCTTGCCCCTCATACTGGGCGTCGGGGCCCTGGATGCCATCGGCATCGGCCTGGTCATGCCGGTCTTGCCCGAGCTCTTGCGCACTCTCGTCCATACCGATGCGGTAGCCGGACATTATGGTGTGCTGCTGGCGATCTATGCCCTGATGCAGTTCCTGTGCTCGCCCGCCCTCGGGGCCCTGTCGGACCGTTTCGGCCGCCGCCCGGTGCTGCTTGCTTCGCTGGCGGGCGCGACCATCGACTACGCCATCATGGCGACGGCACCCGTCCTGTGGGTGCTCTATGTCGGCCGCGCCGTTGCGGGCATCACCGGCGCGACGGCGGCCGTGGCTGGCGCTGCGATCGCCGACATCACGCCGGAAGATCGGCGTGCACGGCGCTTCGGCCTGATGAGCGCGTTCTTCGGCCTCGGCCTGGTGGGCGGCCCCGCCCTCGGTGGCCTGCTCGGGGGCTTTTCCCCGCATGCCCCCTTCCTGATGGCTGCCGGCCTGAACGGTCTCAACGGGCTGCTCGCTCTCCTGCTCCTGCCTGAAACCCATCAAGGCGAGCGCCGGCCTCTCTCCCGGACTGCCTTCAATCCGATCGCCTCCTTCCGTTGGGTGCATGGCTTGCCGGTGGTGATGGCCCTGATGGCGGTGTTCTTCGTCATGCAACTGGTCGGCCAGGTGCCTGGGTCGATCTGGGTCCTGTTCGGTGAAAGCCGCTTCCATTGGGATACGAGCACGGTGGGGCTGTCCCTGGCCGCCTTCGGCATTCTCCACGCCATCGCCCAGGGGTTCGTGACCGGCCCATTGGCCCAGCGGCTCGGCGAAAATCGCGCCGTCATCCTCGGCATGTCCGCCGACGCGCTCGGCTATGTGCTGCTGGCCTTCGCCTCGCAAAGCTGGATGGCTTTCGCCATCATGATCCCCCTGGCGGCAGGGGGCATCGGCGCCCCCGCCCTGCAGGCGATGTTGTCGCGGGAGGTTGGCGAGAACCATCAAGGCCAGTTGCAGGGATCGCTGTCTGCCCTTACCAGCCTGACGTCCATCATCGGCCCCTTGCTCTTCACCGCGATCTACGTCGCCTCCCTGGCGTCCTGGAGCGGCTGGGCCTGGCTGGTGGGTGCCCTGCTCTATCTGCTGTGTCCCCCGTTCCTGAAACGATCGACTCAGGCCAAGGCTTGAGCAATCGAGTTCGTGCGGGCGGCGCGATGCGGCCTTGCCGCGCTCTCGGAATCCTGCGGCGTTTCGCTGCCGGCGGCATATTCCGCTTGGTTCCCGCGAGGCCTGAATTCTATTGTCAGACGAACCGATTCGATCCAGGACAAGGCGTGCATCAAGGTAAGAGCATCACGCCATAACCGTTTGTTTTTAAATGTCTTTGCGATTTCCGATAGATTCGTCAAATCGCAGAGCGTTATGGCGGAGCGACCATGCATCTATCCATGTGGACCTATCCCTGGGACATCCAGGACCAGGGGCTGGCTGGCACCGTCGCGGATCTGAGGGAGCGCGCCGGGCTCAATACGATCTCGCTGGCGACATCCTATCACGCCGGCCGCTTCCTGCAGCCACGCAGCCCTGTTGGAAAAGCCTACTTCCCCGAGGACGGCACGGTCTATTTCAGGCCGGATGAACGGCTCTGGCAGGACAAGGAAATCCGGCCGCTGATGGCGCAAAACCTCGCCGAGCGCGGCGACATGCTGGCAGCCCTGGTCGAGCAGCGCGCCCTTGGCGGTCCACGCGTCTCCTGCTGGACGGTGTGCCTGCACAATACCAGGCTTGGCATGCTCCATCCCGGCCATGTCACGCGCAATGCCTTCGGCAACCCCAATTACTACAATCTCTGCCCGTCGAGTCCGGCTGCGCGCGACTATGTGGTGACCTTGGTCGAGGACGTCACGCGCAACTACAAGCCGGACATGCTGGAGCTCGAAAGCCCGAACTTCATGGGGTTTGCGCATGAATACCACCATGAGAAGGACGGCGTCGGCCTGAATGCAGAGGATGACTTCCTGCTGTCGCTGTGCTTTTGCGAGCATTGCCTGGCAAGGGCCTCTCGCGACGGCGTCGACGGGCGAGCGGCGCGCGAGATCGTGCGGCGCTTCATCGCCGACCTCTGTGAACGCGAAATCCCGGAGCGGCAATTTCCCGATTTTCCGGCTGCCGGCATCGATGCCTTCAGGGCCTGGCCCGATCTCCACGCCTTCCTGACTTGGCGCAGCGAACCGGTGACCAGCCTGATCCGCGAGATCCGGCAAAAGGCCGATCCTGCCACCAAGATCGTGCTGATCGACCTCAAGGATGGCTGGCTCGGCGGCGTGGACCATGCCGCCGTGGGCGGGATATGCGATGGCCTCATTCTGTGCTGCTACGACATGACGCCCGCCGAGATCGGCGAAGTGCTCGCCGCCGGCCGCAGGGCCCTGCCTCCCGGCAAGTTCCTGGGGGCCGGTTTCCGGGTGTTCTATCCGGAAAACCGCGGTGCCGCCGACCTGGTCGCGCGGGTTGAGGCGGCCGTAGCCGCCGGTGCAGAAGGCATCAATTTCTACAATTACGGCCTGATACCGGCGAAAAGGCTCGATTGGGTTCGCGCTGCCGTCACTGCCATCGCGTCGAAAGACGGCACGACTTAGAGCACCTTGCCCGGCCGCTCGCCCGTCTGGCGGCCCTCGGCAACCACGGTCCCCCCATTCACCCAGACATGGGAAATGCCGGTCGGCAATTGCGTCGAGTTCTCGAAGGTCGCCCGGTCGGTGATGGCGTCCTCGAACAGCACGAGATCGGCGGCGAGCCCCGGGCGGACCAGGCCGCGATCGGCGAGCTGGAAGCGCTGCGCGGCCACGGAGGTCATGCGGCGCACGGCATCCTCCAGGCTGAACCAGTCCTTGTCGCGCCGGAGCGGCCCGGCAATGCGCGGGAAGGTGCCGAAGGCGCGCGGATGCGGCTTGGAACCCGGGCGCGGCAGGCCATCGGAGCCCGCCATGTAGAGGCGATGGCAGCAGGCGGCATGCAGATCGTCTTCGTCGAGCTGGAACAGGATGATGCCGGTCTGGCCGTCGTCCTCCTCGATGAAGCGCAGCATCAGGTCGAAAGGCGTGACGCCGAGCTCACCCGCCGCTTTCTCCATGTCGAGGCCTTCCAGATGTTTGAGCTCGGCGCTGCCGACGGCGGATAGGCGGACATTGCCCCAGCCGATCAGCGATACCTTGCTCTGGCCATGAAAAGCCGGGCCGCCATGTTCGACCCATTCGCGGAGGGTGGCGAGCTTTTCGGGATCGGCGAGCCGGGCCTTGAGGCCGTCGAGCCCGCCATCCATGGCGGCGGGCGGCAGCAATTGCAGGAGCCAGGTGCTGCCGGCCGGATAGGGATACATGTCGAAGCTGATGTCGATGCCCTCGCAGCGCATGCCTTCCAGCAGTTCGATCGCCGCGGGGATCTGGCCCCAGTTCGGCCGTCCGGCCGATTGCAGATGCGACAGCAGGCCCGCCGAACCGGAATGCCTGAGAATGCCGCCGAACTCGCGGATGGCGTCCATCAGGCCAGCCTCGTAGGAACGGACATGGGCTGCGAGCACCTTGCCGCGGCTGCGCACGGTGTCCCCCAGCGCGAAGAGTTCGTCCTCTTCGGCAAAGGCGCTCGGCGGATAGACGAGACCGAGCGACAGGCCTGCGGCGCCCTGGTCGAGCTGGGTGGCGAGCAGGGCACACATCGCCTCGATCTCAGCCGGGCTTGCCGGGCGGCGCTCATGTCCCATCACTGCAAGGCGTAGCGCGGCATGGCCGACGAGCGACACCAGGTTGAGCGCGATACCCTCCCCGGTCAGTGCCCGGCGATAGCCGTCGAGGTCGGCGAAGATCTCGCTGTCCAGGGTCTCGCCGAGCAGGCCGGAGAAATGCAGCCGCAGGTTCTCGCGCGAAGCCGGCACGGCCGGGTAGAGCGAGAAGGAACAATTGCCGACCACGATGCTGGTGACGCCCTGCAGCGCCTTTTCGGGCCGGTTCCGCTCGCGCAGGAAGATGAGGTCGTCATGGCAATGGGCGTCGATGAAACCGGGTGCGAGATAGCGCTCGGCCGCATCGACGATCGTGGCGTCGTCATCAGCCTTGAGGTCCTGGCCGATGCGGGCAATGGCGCCGCCCGAAACCAGCACGTCGCCGCGATACCAGGGGGCTCCCGTGCCGTCGATGATGCGCGCGCCCCGGATGAGTGTATCGGCCATGACGCCTGGTCCTTTCTGGAGCAAGGAGCGTTGGGAAGAAACGCTACCTTGCCTATGCCCTTTGCCTCGACGTGTTTACGCCTCTTGGCGATTCCGCCAAATCGCAAAACGCTTCAATCCTCGATCGGTTCGGCCACCTGCATCAGGCAGTCACCGGCCTGGCTGTCGCAATGCAGCCGATGTGAAATCACGATGCCGCCCTCGGCGAAGCGGAGGGCTTCCTCGGGCTGTTCCAGGCGTTCGAGATCGTGATACCAGCCGGCAAGGTCGCCGGCCGCAACCCGAGCCCCGAGCTCGACGGCCGGCTCGAACCAGCCGCGGTGCGTGGCATAGATGCCCTGGCTATGGCGCGAAAGCGACAGCAGCTGCAAGCCAGGCTTGGCGGTGACATCGCCACCCAGCAAGGGACGGTCGATGATGCCGAGCGCCAGCATCAGATTGTCGATCGCTCGTGCCGTGAACGCCATGCTGGCCGGCGTCACCGTGCCGCCGCCGCCGAATTCGCCGCTGAGGCCGATGATGCCCGCCCGCATGGCGGCGCCCATGGATGTCGGCGAGCGCGAACCATTATCCGCGATGAAGGCATGGCTGGGCGCCATCGCCCTGAGCAGGGCCTTGGCGCGGGTGGAGCGCTCCTCGTCCGGCTGGCGCTCGATCAGGGCGCAGTGGAGATGCGCCATGGAGGTGCCGCCGGAATGAATGTCGAGCAGCACCTCGTGGCGCGGGAACAGTTCATGCTCGAGGAAATGGGCGAGCCGGGCGGTCGGCGTTCCCACGGGATCGCCGGGAAAGGCCCGGTTGAGATTGCCGCCGTCGAAGGGCGAGCACCGCCTGGCCGCCATCACCGCCGGAAGATTGGCCGCCGGCAGGACGGTGACGCTGCCGCGCATCGCCGCCGGATCGAGACGGCGCATGAGGCGCGCCAACTGCAGTTCGCCCTCATATTCATCGCCATGATTGCCGGCCATCAGGAGGAGGCTCGGCCCCGGCCCGTTCCGAACCCGCAGGATCGGTATCCTGATCTGGTAATAGGGCGAACGATCGACGGAATAGGGAATGCTCAGATAGCCGCTCTGGCGGCCATCGGCGTCGAAATCGAGGGGATGGGCGAGGCCGCTATGCATGGCGGAGTGCTTTCTACAGGGCCGCGATGGCCGTCATCTCGACCCGCAGGTCCGGATCGGCGAGCCGGGCCTCGACGCAGGCGCGCGCCGGCGGATTGGCCGGGTCGATCCAGGCATCATAGACGCCGTTCATGGCGTCGAAGTCGACGATGGCCGGCAGGAAGACATTGACGGCCAGAAGGCGCGAGCGGTCCGTGCCGGCTTCCTTGAGCAGGGCCTCGATCTTGGAAAGCACGTCCAGCGTCTGGGCTTCTATGCCGGCCTTGCGGTCATCTGCGACCTGGCCGGCAATATGGACGAGACCGGCATAGCTGACGGCCTGGCTCATGCGCGAGCCCTTCTGATGTCGCATGATCATTTTATCATAATCCTTTGTAAGATCGTAAAAATATGAACCCTTCGAGGTTCTAGCCGAAGGAGGTGGCGAAAGCGCCGATCACCGTGCCATCGACATCGAGTCCATAGACCAGGGCATGCCGGTCGAGGCAGGTGCAGGGATGCGACAGGCCGAACTCGATGACATCGCCGATGCGCAGATCCCCACCGCCGGTCGTGACGAAGGCATGCTGGTCGTTGAGCCGGGCAACTGCCGCCGCATCGAGGGCGCCGATACGGCGTCCCTCGCGATAGAGCGCCAATGGACGAGGCAGCCCCTGGTCGATGGCGACGTCGCGCAGGCCCATGCCGCAGATCGCCAGGTCAGGCTCGGGGCGTGACAGAACCTCAGCCCATACGCGCAGAACCGGCTTGAAGCCCCTGGAAGCGCTGATGGTTTCTCCCGAGAGTTCAAAGCCGGATCGGCCATCCAGGGCGGCGAGGCCGCGCTCATAGACGCCGTGATCGTGAAAGAAGATCGCGCCGCTGCGCAGGACCAGCGTCGTGGCGGCATCTCCCTTATAGGCCAGCCCGAGGCCCGCGATGACCCGGTCGAAGAACACCGAGCCGCCGGCCGTCAGGATCAGCGGCCGTTCCGTTCCTACACGATTCCGGACGAGGTGGTGGGTCTCGACCGTCAGGGCCATCAATTCGTCGATGCGGCGGATGCTTTCCTCCGGATCCGCCGTCGCCGCGGCGCCTTCATAGGCACCGATGCCGCTCAGTCTGATGCCTGCATTCTCACCGGCGAGGATCGCATCGAGAATGGCCTGTGCGGCCTCGATCGTCCTTGCTCCGGCCCGTCCGGCACCGACCTCCAGCAGCAGGCCGAGGGGTGGCAGGTCATCCCGCGCCTGCCAGATCTCCAGCAGGCTGTCAGCCAATTCGGCCGAGTCGACGAAAACATGCATCTGCGCCTGCGGATGCCCGGCGAGCAAGGCCGCAAGCCGCCGAGCAGCGGCCTTGCCCCCAATCTCATTGGCCAGGATCAGCCGATCGAAACCGGCCTTGAGCAGGACCGAAGCCTGGCGGATATCGGCGACCGTCATACCCCAGGCTCCGGCCTCGAGCAGTTCCTTGGCGATATCAGTCGACATCGGCGTCTTGGCATGAGGGGCGATGGCGACGCCATGGTCGCGGACATAGCGCATCATCAAAGCGACATTGCCATCGAAGGCCGGGCGGTCGAGCGACATCAGCGGCAGCGACATGGTGCCGTCATAAGGCTTCCAGCCCTGCCGGCCGATTTCGGCGAGCGGCAAGGGAGCATGGCCGGCGGGAAAGCCGCGCATGCGGTCATCGATGGCATCGAGGGAAAGATGAAGGTCGGACATGGATCAGGTTTCGCTGGTAGCAGCTTTATCGAGGCCGAGGCGGTAGACCCGGTCGGCGGTGGCAAAGAAGAGATCCCGCTGTTCATCCGCGCTGAATTCGGAGGCAACGGTTCGAAAGGCCTCGTAGACCTCCGCGAAGCTGGCATGCAGCCCGGCAACCGGGAAATCGCTGGCGAACATGGCACGCCCCGGACAGAAACAGGCGATGCAGTGTTCGATCACCGGCCTCAGGCTGTCGAGGCTCCAGTCATTGTCATAGGCAACGAGATCCGAGATCTTGACGAGGACATTGTCGGCTCGCCCCAAAGCTTGCAGGCCCCGCCGCCACAGCGTCATGCCCTCCGGACTGCGGTCAGCCGGGCTGCCACAATGGTCGAGCACGAAGATCGTATCGGGAAAATCTGCAACCAGACGCAGGGCTTCCGTCATTTGCCAGGGAAACAGCATGAGGTCGAAGGACAGGCCGAGCCGCGTCGCCTGGCGCAGGCCGTCGCGCCAGCGCGGATCGCCCATCAGGTCCTTCGAACGGGCAAAGCTCTTGGCGGGTTCGGGGTGCCAGCTGACGATATCCCGGATGCCGACGACCAGGTCGTTTGCCGCTTCCGCCTCCAGCAGCACCGCAGCGTCGGGACGATCGAGTGGCACGCGAGCCACGATGCGCCGCGCCACGCCGGAACGCCTGTCGAGGCTTTCGAGCCAGCGGCTTTCCTCCAAGGGGTATTCGGAAGACCAGCCCGCTTCGACATGCACGGTGGCGACGATGTTCTGACCGGCGGCATCGGCGCGATAGTCGGCGACGCCGTAGTCGCGGCGGATCGGCGCCAGGCTGCCGAACACCATTTCCCTTTCTTCCCGTTCCGGCGGGCGCAGCCAGGGGTGGCGCCCCAGCGACAGATCCCAGAGGTGATGATGCGGGTCGATCACCGGCCCGCCATAGAGAGCGGTCATCGGCGCGCCTCACGCCCCGAGATCAGCAGCAGGGCCAGAATGAGCGAACCGAACATGATCGAGCGCCAGCCAGGCGAGGCGTTCACCACCGTGATCAGCGCCGTGGTAGTCACCAGCAGGATGGCGCCCGGGATGGTGCCGGCATAACTGCCCTTGCCGCCGAGAATGGAGGTGCCGCCGAGCACCACCGCGGCGATCGACATCAGCAGATAGGGATCGCCGATGCCGACATAGCCCTGCCGGTTCATGCCGAGGATCAGCGTGCCGGCGAGGCCTGCAAAGAAGCCGGACAGAGCATAGAGCAGCAGCGTGTTGCGGGTGACGCTCACGCCCGACAGCCGCGCCGCCACCGGATTGGCCCCAAGGGCCAGGAAACGCACGCCCATCGGCATGCGATGCAGCAGGATGAGCACCGCGACGGAGACGAGGATCCACAGGATGATGCCGGCGGGAATGCCCAGCGGCCGCGCCGAGCCCAGCCAGATCACGGCCTTGTTGGTGACGGAAACCGCGCTGCCGCCGGCGACGATCACCAGCAGGCCCTGCAGGAAGGTCGCCATCGCCAGGGTCATGATGATCGGCGGTACGCGCAGGAAGGCGGCACCGGCGCCGTTCACCAGGCCGATACCGGTGGCTATCGCCAAGGCGCCGACGATGCCGATCAGCCCGGTGGCGTCCCAGCCCGGCGAGATCAGCGGCAGCATGATCGCGGTGACGGTGATCACGGCCCCGACCGAGAGGTCGATGCCGCCCATGATGATCACCAAGGTCTGCCCCGCCGCCACGATTCCGATCACGGCGGCCAGTTCCAGGAGATAGCGCAGATGGCCATAGGCGCCGAAGCCGCGCAGGCTGAAGCTGGCGACGAGCCAGACCAGCGCCACCAGGATCAAAGTGAGCAGCGCCGGGTTCCTGAACAGCCCCCTGACGGTCGTGACGAGGCCGCTCATTTCTTCCTCCAGCGCGCGGAGAGTTCGGGAATGGCCACGGCCCCGACGATGATCAGGCCCTGGGCGACATATTGGGCGACCGGGGGGAAGCCGAGGAAGAACATCACATTGATCATCACCGAGAGCAGCAAGCTGCCGCAGATGGCGCCACGCATGGTGCCTTTGCCGCCGAGAAAGCCGACGCCGCCCAGCACCGCTCCGGCGATCGAATTCAGCGTGAAGGGATTGCCGATGACGGGGTCGCCCGATCCGGTCTGGGCTGCCACGAAGAGGCCGGCGAGGACGGCGAGGAGGCCGGAGACGGCGAAGGAAATCACCTTCACCCTTTCCACCGGCACGCCCGAGCGATAGGCGCCGACCGGATTGTCGCCGGCAGCATAGATGCCGAGGCCGGTCGGCGTGGCCAGGAACAGCTTCCAGGCCACCAGCACGATGAGGAGCAGGATGAAGGCCGTCGGTCCGTCGCCGGCCAGGAATTCGGAGAACCAGGGCGGCACGAAGCCACCGGGCCGCGGCAGGATCAGCAGGGCCACGCCGGTGATGATGAAGGAACCGGCGAGCGTGACGATGATGGCCGGCAGGCGCAGATAGGCGACGATCACGCCGATCAGGCTGCCGATCGCCAGCCCGGCCAGGGCCACCAGCAGGATGCCGCCGACCGAGCCCGCCGGCCCGCCCATGGTCGTGGCGGCGATCACGGCGCCGAGGCTCACCATCGGCCCGACCGCCAGGGTGATGCCGCCATTCAGCATCAGCAGGGCCTGCGCCATGGTGACCAAAGCGAGCGGGAACCAGTTCTGGGTGAATTTGGAAAAGCCACCGAGGCTCAGAATACCGGGAAAGAGCCAGGCATAGAGCAGCAGGAAGACGGCGACGACCACGTAGAGACCGCCGAGGCCGCGATTGCGGCGGCGCTGGACTGCCCAATAGAGCTTGGATGAGGAGACAGTGCCGCTCATGCCGCGACCTCCCGGTTGGAGACGCCCATGGCGGAGCCGACGATGGCTTCCTCGGAAATGGCATCGCCCTCGAGCGCGGACACCGCCCGCCCCTCGCTGAACACCACCACCCGGTCGCACAGATGCACGAGTTCGGGCGTATCCGAGCTCAACAGGATCACCAGCTTGCCGTCGGCGGCGAAGCCCTGGAGCATCAGATAGATCTCCCGCTTGGTCTCGATATCGACGCCGCGCGTGGGATCGTTGAGCAGCAGCACCGAAGGATCGAGCGGCAGCCATTTGGCCAGTGCCACCTTCTGCTGGTTGCCGCCGGACAGGGCCTGGACCGGGCGCTCGGTGTCGCCCTTGATGGTGAGGCGCCTGGCAAGCTCCGCGACCAGCGAGCGTTCGCGGCCGCTGTCCCGCAGCCCGCGCCGCGCCTGCAGGTCGAGCGAAGGCAGCAACAGGTTGGAGGCGATGGAATGGGGCAGGATCAGCCCCTCCTTCTTGCGGTCGGCGGGCACATAGGCAAGGCCCGCGTCGTTGGCGGCCCCCACCGTGGTGAACAGGCCCGACCTGCCGCATAGATGGGCGCTGCGAGCCGAAGCAGGCATGGCGCCATAGAGCCCAAGCAGGAAATCCTCCTGGCCCTGCCCCACCAGGCCGCCAATACCGACGATCTCGCCCGAGCGAGCGCTGAAATCGACGTCGCGCACCATGCCGGCGGAAAAGCCCTGAAGGTGGATGCGTTCCTCGCCGATGCTCCGCGGTGTCCAGGCCGGGAAGAGGTCGCCGGCATCGCGCCCCACCATCAGGCGTACCAGTCCCTCGGCGTCGACGCCGGCGAGCGGCTGGTCGGCCGTGACAACGCCGTCCTTCAGCACCGTAACATGCGAGCACAGGGCCCGCACCTCGTTGAGGCGATGCGAGATGTAGAGAAGCGCCAGCCCTTCTTCGCACAGCCTGCCGATCAATCCCGCCAGGATGCCGGCCTCATGGCCCGACAGCGAGGAAGTCGGCTCGTCCAGGATCAGCACGCGCGGGCGGCGAAACAGCGCCTTGGCAATCTCCACCATCTGGCGGCGGCCGAGCGCGAGGTCGCCGACCAGGGTGTCGGGCGCTTCCGTCAGGCCGACAAGGCCACAGACCTCCGCGACCCTCCGCTGCAGTTCCTGGTAGTCCACCAGGCCGAAACGGCGGGGATAGGCGCCGAGGCCGATATTCTCGGCGATGGAAAGCTCCGGCGTGAGGCTGAGTTCCTGCTGCACCACCGCGATCCCGGCCTTGCGGGCGAGATCGGGGCTGAAACGCGTGAGGGACTTGCCGTCGAGCACGATCTCGCCGCCGTCCGGTGCCAGGGCACCGGACAACAGGTTGATCAGGGTCGACTTGCCGGCGCCGTTCTCGCCCAGCAGGGCATGGACCCGGCCCGGGCGCAACGTGATGCTGACACCCTTCAGTACCGGATTGCCGTAGAAGCCCTTCAGGACCTGGCGGGCTTCCAGCAAAGGCGGACGATCGCTCATGAAACAAACTCTCCGTGCGAACCTCGACGTCTACTGCGCCAGCAGCTTGTCGAAGAGCGCGCGGTCATAGTCGGAGTAGATGTAGCCATCCGCCGGGAACTTGTCGGCGCGGGCGAGATAGGAGTCGATATTGCTGTCGTCGATCACCGGCAGCGGCACCTTGACCTTGGCCGGGATGGTCTTGCCCTGCAAGGCCTGGACCGCCGCATAGACCGAGAAGGCACCGAGCCAATTGGGCTGCATGGTGCCCCAGCCCTTCAGCTTCTTCTCCTTCCACAGTTCCAGGAACTGGCGGGCGTTCTCGCCGGTGGTCGGTACCTGGTCGCGGCCCTGGCGGTCGAAGGCGAGCACCGAGCCGGCCGACAGGGCGCCCCCGAGCGACAGCACCCCGTCGATCTGCGGATTGGCGAAGAGCAGGCTGGTCATCGCTTCCTGGGCCGGTGCGACATTGTATTCGGTATTGGTCTCGGTGATGATTTCAAGACCCTTATTGGCGTCGAGCACCGGCTGGGCACCCTTGCGGCGATCGTCGCTGACCGAGACGCCGGCCGGGCCGTTCATGATGATGATCTTGCCCTTGCCGCCGAGCTGCTTGACCATCCATTCGGCGGCCTGCTTGCCCCATTCGAGCGAATCCGTGTTGATCTTGGCGGTAAGATTGTCGGTGTCGACGAGGCTGTCGAAATTCATCACGGCAATGCCCTTGGCGCAGGCATCGGAGACGACGCGGTCAAGCGCCGTGGACGAACCGGCCTCGACGATGATGGCATCGAGGTTGGCGTCGATCATCGACTGGATCTGCTGGATCTGGGTCTGGGCATTGCCCTGGGCGTCGGTGATCATCAGGTCCTTGACCAGCCCCTCCTTCTTGAGCGCGTCGACTTCGCTGACGATGGTGCCTTCCGTCTGCTTCATCCAGGTCGGTACGGAGTAGATGTTGGCCCAGCCGATGCGATAAGGCGCCTTGCGATCGCCTTTGACGCAATTCGAGGCAGCCTGAGCCACGCCGGCCGTGGCCGCGAAGGCCAGTACGGCGAGCCCTACTCCCGCCATCAAGGCGCGCCGATCGGTAAGCTTCCGCAGCAAAGAAGTCTTGATCATGTCGTTCCCCTCTTGTGAGCCAGCGGGCCTTGTTCGCAGCCTTGGCTCTTGCATGATGTACAATATACTGTACATATGGTCACAATATCGGACAGCGCGAACTATAGGTGGTTTTTCGAGGCTGACAAGCAGGTGGCGAAATTTTTGAAGGCGTTGCAGCCGCCATCCGAAATATCGTTGCTGAAACGAGCGGTTTGAGGCTTGCATTGATGCGTGCCGTAACGTTCATCAGTGAAACAACGGCGGCGGGCAGCCCGCTCGAGCGGGTCAGGTAGGATAGGAAATGGATTCAATCAGCGACGAAGGTATTGCCAGGCGCACACGCGGGCTTGATCGTGCCTTCGAAATTCTCGATTTCCTGCGCATGAAGCGCGAGCCGACCAAGCCCAACGAGATCGCTGCCCGGATCGGGGCGCCGCGCTCATCGGTCTACGAACTGGTCAACCTTCTCTTGCGCAACGGTATTCTCGAATATGCCGATGGCGAGGGCCGGGTCTATCTCGGCCGCAAGCTCTATTTCCTCGGCGCGGCCTATGAGGACCATTTCGATTTCATGCGCGAATGCGACAAGGTCCTGGCCCAGATTGCGGCGGAGACGCGCGAGACCGCCCAGTTCTGCATGTTGGATGGCAACAAATATACGGTCGTCCGCATGAAGGAGGGCGTCAGGCCTTTCCGGATTTCCTCCGATGTCGGGCGTGCCGTGCCGATTCCCTGGACGGCGTCGGGGCGCCTTCTGCTGTCGCATCTGAGCGACCAGGAGATCCGGGATTTCGTTCCGCCCGGTGATTTCCGTCTGCCCAATGGCAGCCTGCTGGATCCGGGCCACTTCATCGCCGAAGTCCGCCAGGCCGCCGCCGCGGGCGAGTTTACCTTCAACAGCATTGTCGACAGCTTCACCCATTGCTTTGCCGTGCCCGTCTTCGACGGACAGGATCGCTGCACCGCCACGCTCTGCCTGGTGACCCCGCGCGAGGACGGCATCCGCAACCGCCAGCATTATCTCGATTGCCTGAAGACGGCGGCGCTTTCGCTGCATGGCAAGGCCGTCGGCCCGCGCGCAGCGGCGTAGCTGCAATCACGGTCGGTCGGCGCCCCGACAATGCGAAAACCTGCCTGTGGAGGCGATTGATAAGCAATCCGACTGGACGAAATGTCCAGTCGTTCAGCGTCTACCTACCTGCTACCCCATGGACGTGGTCGCAACGCGATTGGTTCTCATCATGGGCGCAGCAGCCGGTTTTCGCTCTTCTCTCACGCTTGTGCGCAAGGCCTGTGGAGCCTGCCGCGCGTGCGAGGTTCGGCACCAGGCCCTCTGCACGGCCATGGCCGACGAGCATCTTCACCGCCTCGAAGACATCACGAGCCCGGTGCTTCTCCAGCCCAATCAGGCGCTGCTGCGCCAGGGCGATCCCTGCCGCAAGGTCTACAGCCTGACATCCGGCATGCTGCGGCTGTTTACCGACCTGCCCGATGGCCGGCGCCAGATCACCGATTTCCTGATGCCGGGCGACTATCTCGGCCTGGTGGATGACGATTTCCATTCCCAATCGGCCGAAGCCGTCGTTGCCTCCAGCCTGTGCGCCTTTCCCATCAACCAGATGGAGCTGCTGATGGACGAGTTTCCGAGTCTGCGGGAGCGGCTCCATCGCATGACCAGGGCGGCCTTGCGCCAGGCGCATGACAGTCAGCTCATGCTGGGCAGGCTGGCACCGCTCGAAAAGCTGGCCGGCTTCCTGCTCATGCTCGATGCCCGGACCAACCATCACCCCCACCATGGGCGGCGGCTGCAACTGGCAATGTCGCGCACCGATATCGCCGACCATCTGGGCCTGACCATCGAGACCGTCAGCCGTTGTTTCACCCGGTTGAAGGCGCAGGGGCTGATCCGCCTGCCGGAAGCCCATCTGGTCGAAATTCTGCACGAGGGCCGGCTCGCCGAGATTGCCGGCATCGGCCTGTCGCCCGAACATCTTCGGCTAGCCGCCAGTTAGTTCCACGGGCATCAGGCGGCCATCGGCGAGCGCAAGCACCCTGTCGACCGCGCCTTCCGGGATCTCGGCGTGAGTAGCCAGGATGACACTGCGTCCTTGGGTGGCGGCTGCGAGATCGGCAAGGAAATCCGTCTCCATGGCGCGATCGAGACCGGTGGTCGGCTCATCGAAGACCAGGATGTCGGCCGGCGACAGCAAGACGCGGGCGAGGCAGAGCCGCCGCGCCTGCCCGACGGACAAAGTGCGGCCCGCCTCTCCGACGAAGGCATCGAGCCCTTCGGGAAGGCTCCGCACGAAATCGGCGATCCGCGCGGCTTCGAGCGCCGCCCAGAGTTCGGCGTCGTTCGCTTCTGCCCGGCCGATCGACAGATTGTCGCGCACCGAGCCGAGAAAGACGGGCGCGCTCTGGCTCAATAGGGCGAGCCGCGCGTGGAGGTCGGCCTGGCGTACGGTGCGGATATCCGTGCCGCCCATGGCGATCGAACCGGCCTGGGGATCGTGCAGCCTGAGCAGCAAGGCAAGCAGGGTCGACTTGCCGCTGCCGCTTTCGCCGATGATCGCCACGCGCTCGCCGGCCGAGATGGTCAAGCTGAGATCGCACAGCACCGGGCGCGCCGGGTCGAAGCCGAAAGTGACCTGGTTCACGCTGAGCGCGCCATTCGGCAGTATCACGGGGCGGTGTGGATCGCTGATCGCCGGCGCCATCTGCGCGATCGCCCGCACCCGCTCGGCCGATGTGACGGCAGAGCCGAATTTGGCGACGCTGCGCACCAGCATGGCCGTCGCTTCGAAACTGGCGAGCACTGCAAGCAGCAGCCCGACGAGCAGAGGACCGCCGATTTCGGCCTGCCGCAAGGCCTCGATGCCGCACCAGAGCACACCGACAAGGGCGATCCCCGCCAGGGCCTGGACGGAGGCTGCGGCCAGCAGGCCGGCGCGCGCCGAACGCCTGCGGGCACGGGCGAGGCGTTTGGCCGCCTTGTCGAATTCCTGCCCTGCCGCCGCAAGTCCCCCGAAGGCAACCAGATCGGCATGGCCGTCGATGCGATCCAGCATGGCGATACGCAAGGCGGCGGAGGCTTCCACCAGTTCCGCTCCGAGCCGATGTGAGAACAGGATCAGCACGGTGGGAACACCGGCAAGGGCGAGGATCATGGCCATGGCATAGAGCGGAGCAGCGGCCGGCAGCAGGATGAAAAGCCCGACTGTCATGCCGGTCCCGATCAGCAAGGCGGTGAGGATCGGGCCGAATGCCGTCAGGAAGACCGTGTCGAGCGTATCGACGTCGGCCGTGAGGCGACTGACGAGATCGCCATGCCTGAGATCGCGGGAGGGCAAGGGAACACGGGGAAATAGGCGGGCGAACAGCCAGCCCCTGAGGGCCGAGAGGAGACGCAAGGTGGCGTCGTGCCCGACCAGCCTTTCGCCATAGCGCGAAAGGATCCGCACCAGGGACAGCCCCCGGATCAGCGAGGACGGTCCGAACAGGTTGAAACTCGCCGCTGCTGTGGTGAGAGCCGCTGCCGTCAGGAACCAGCCCGAGACCCAGAGCAGTGCAACGCCGGCGGCCAGGGTCAGCACGGCCAACAACAGCGCCAGACCCATGCGGCCGATATGCTGGCGGAACAGCGGCCAGAAGGACAGCAAGGCTATCATGCGGTCCACCTCGGCTGTTTCTGCTGCCTGTCGACATGAGGATGCGGCATCGGCAGCAGCTTGCCGCCGGCCAGCCGCCAGGCTTCGTCCAGCCGAGCGGCCACGGCGGGCGAATGGGTCGCGATGATCATGGTGCGTCCGGCAGCAAAATCGACCAGCGCCTCGAGCACGCGGGCCTGCGTGGCGGCATCCAGATGCGCCGTCGGCTCGTCCAGGAGAATCAGGCCGGGGTCACGCAGGAACAGGCGTGCCAGGGCGACCCGATGGCCCTCCCCGCCCGACAGGCCGACGCCTCCCTCTCCGATCGGGGTATCGAGCCCCTCTGGCAGTTTCGAGGCAAAATCCAGGACGCATGCCTGTTCCGCCGCCTGCGCGATTTCCGCGGCCGAGGCGGAAGGCTTGCCCAGCCTGATATTGTCGGCGATCGAACCATGGAACAGGCGCGAGCGCTGGCTGATGAAGGCGACGCCCGCCCGCAGGCTGTCCTCGTCGATCGCAGCGAGGTCGAGCCCTGCGATGCGGATGCCGTCGCCTGGTCTCAGCCGGGCCAGCGTTTCCAGCAGGCTTGACTTACCGATGCCGCTTTCACCGAAAAGCGCCAGATGCCGGCCCGCTCCGATTTCCAGCGAGACGTCGTCGAGCAGGATGCGCTCACTGTCGGGCACCCCGATGGTCAGGTGCTCGACAGTGAGCGGCAATCCGCCGGACGCCGCAGGAAGATGCGCTGGGCGCTCCGGGCCGGTGGTGGCCTCCGGCAGTCCCGCGAAGCGTGCCTCGATCTCGGCAATCGCCGCCTTGGCGGAAGCCCTGTCGTGATAATGGGCGGCGAGCAGGCGTAAGGGCTGATAGACTTCCGGCGCCATCAGCAGACAGAACAGGCCCGCCTGCAAGGTAAGGGCGGAGCCACGCAGGTCCACAAGCCCCAGATAGGTCAGGCCCACATAAAGCGCCACGCCGGCAACACCGAGGGCGGCGAAGAATTCCAGCACGGCAGAGGACAGGAAGGCGATGCGCAGCACGCGCAGGGTCCGGCGGCGCAGATCCTCGCTCGCCCGTTCGACGTCTCTGGTCTCGAACTCGGCCCGGCCGAAAAGTTTCAGCGTGGTCATGCCGCGCAAGCGATCGGCGAAATGCCCAGACAGCCGCACAAGCGCATTGGCCTGGGCCTTGGTCGCCGCCTCCGCTCCCCAGCCGACCAGCGCCATGAACAGCGGGATGAGCGGGGCCGTGAGCAGGAACAGCAACCCGACCACCCAGTCGACCGGAAGCACCGCCGCGGCAAAGGCCAGCGGCAGCACGGCCGCCTGTATGCTCGCGGGCAGGAAGCGGGCGAAGAAGCCGTCGAGCGCCTCGACCTGGTCGACGACCGCAGCGCTCAAGGCGCCGGAAGAACGGGATGCCGACCATTCCAGCGAACCGGCCGACAATTTCGCGGCGAGCCGGCTGCGCAGATCGAATTTGATGCGCTCGGCCGCGACGATGCCTGCCTGCTCGCCCAGGGCTCCCAGTCCGAGCCTCGAGGCGATCAAAACAGCGACCAAGAGGATCGGACTGCCGAGCGCCGCAATGCTCTCTCCTCCCACCACGGCCCGATGCAGCACGGAAGCCAACAGATAGGCCTGGGCGACGAGGAGAGCCCCGGAGACCAGCGGCAGGATGGTGGCGATCGCCAGTTCTCGCCGCGCATGACCGGCGAGAGTGGCAAGGGCGGAACGATCTTCCCTGCTCGATCCTGCTGCGATCCGGGGACCGGATGTCTCGCCTGCCTGCTTCACACGAGCCTCATCTTACATTCCGAAGTAACATTGGCTGCGATGGTTCACCAATGATGCCAGTATAGCCATTGCTTTTCTTGCAGCACAAAGTGTTGCGCACTTTAGATTTTATCTTGAAAAAGCAAAATCAATCGAAGCACAATCCCACCATCTTTAGCCGCCGCGGGCTGCTTGGGGCATTGATTTCAATCAATGCCCGACTCGGGTTGCCCGTTTAGGGAAACTTGAAACTGGCGCAACGCCAGTATTGGACCGGGTTTGGCGTCTATGATTGATTTCACCATTGTCGATCTGTCACGACTGCAATTTGCAGCGACAGCCATGTATCACTTCATCTTCGTGCCCTTGACGCTGGGGCTCTCCATCCTGGTCGCCATTATGGAGAGCGTCTATGTGATGAGCGGCAATCCGGTCTGGCGCCGGATGACGCTGTTCTGGGGCACGCTGTTCGGCATCAACTTCGCCATGGGCGTCGCGACCGGCATCGTGATGGAATTCCAGTTCGGCATGAACTGGAGCTACTACAGCC